>DAITPC010000025.1:0-2751 GCA_036833835.1 Pyrobaculum sp.
GTCACCGCACTAGAAAGAATATACAAAGCCATGAAACTAAGAGGATGGATCTAGTCAACAGTAGGAGCGATTAACTCTACCAAGTCTTTGGGACATTCTCTTTTTAGGATTTCTGCGGCCTTTTCGCCGACTATTTGGGTTACTAAGCCTTGTTTATACAGTTTATAGAGCTGGTACACAGTTCTACACTTCAAAGTCAGCTCTACGGTGTACTTCTCCGCGGCCGCCTTCAGGCGCTGGTCGGCAAGGTAGTACACATCTGTTGGCCCCCCCAGGTTTATAACTGTAAAACACGATACAGCGTATCGCCTCACTTCAGAGGCGGTTTTTGAAGCGAGGGAAAATCGCCGCAACTGAAGAGTCGGGAATACCGCCGGTAGTCCCTCCAGAAGGCCTTGTTGTGCGGCCTCAACGCCCCGCTTCCAGTGGCTGGGATATGTGCAAGCTCGTGCGCAAGCGTCTTGACGCGTTGTTCGCAGGAAAGTCTTGCAAAGGGTGCTAGAAGTTCTATTACATAGACAGGCCCCCATCCGTAGACAACTTGAAAGATCTTGTTGAGCCCCCAGATCCTCGCCACAGCCCTGGACTTGGAACGGGGGTTGTAGACAACCGCTACATCTACCCCCAACAAATGACCCAGCCCGTATTTCGTCGCCACCTCCCTGATCTCCTCTTCTATGGACGCAAGTCGGGTGTACACCTACTGCGGAGTCTCGTATATTTATAAAAACCGTCTGGCGACCTGCGAACAACTATAAAGATATAAATATTCACTGTCTCGCGCAGTATGGCTCTAGAGCAGTATATAGAGGCCTTGACATATGTAGTGTGGGGCGTACCGACAACGCTATCGCTGGCGCTTCTCGCCTTCCTCATAGGAATTACCCTCGGCTCCATCCTCCTTCTTGTCAGGTTCTTTCTTCCAAAGCCTCTGCCGTGGCTAGCCTCGGCGTATGTGGAGGCCTTCCGCGGAACCCCTCTGCTGGTCCAAATCTTCATAATCTACTTCGGCGTAGGCGGCTACCTCAAGAGCTACGGCGTCAACATAGACCCCTTCACCGCCGGCGTGATAGCCCTCGGCCTAAACAGCGCCGCGTACCAGGCGGAGATCTTCCGATCCGCAGTTCAGGCAATACCGCTTGAGCAGTACCTAACTGCGGAGGCCTACGCGTTGACAAAGACGCAGACCTTCCGCCACATAATCCTCCCCCAGGCGCTGAGAATCGCCTTGCCGGCGTTGATGAACGAGCTGGTCCTCCTGATAAAGGACTCCTCCCTAGTTGCGGTGATAGGCGTGACGCCGCCCGACATATTCAGAAGAGCGGATTACTACTCGGCGTCGAAATTCGCCTACTTCGAGGCCTACCTCGCCGCGGCCACGGTTTACTTCGTGATTTGTTACGCCATGGTTAAGCTCAGCCACTACATAGAGCACAAATACGCCATACCTGGATATTTAAGAAGGGGAATAATATAGGCCATGTCGGCCATAGTGTCTGTACGCGACTTGGAGGTGGCCTACGGAAGCCTAGAGGTGGTGAAGGGGGTGAGCCTCGACGTCCACCAGGGGGAGAAAATAGTCATAATGGGGCCCTCGGGCTCTGGGAAATCCACCTTCCTAAGGTCGCTGATCTGGCTCGTGAAGCCGAGGCGGGGACGCATCGTGATAGACGGCGTCGAGGTTAAACACGACACGGTTAGAGAGGTGCGGAAGAGAGTAGGCTTTGTATTCCAAAGCTACAACCTGTTCCCACACCTAAAGGTCATAGACAACATAGTCCTCCCCCTTGTCAAGGTACATGGCATCCCCCGCGACGAAGCCGTGAGGAGGGCCAAGGAGGCGTTGCAGATGGTGGGGCTACTGGAGAAGGCCAACGCATACCCCCTCCAGCTCTCCGGCGGCCAGCAACAGAGAGTCGCCATAGCCAGGGCGCTGGCCATAAGGCCCAGAGTTTTGATGCTAGACGAGCCCACCTCGGCGCTTGACCCAGAGCTGGTAGACGAGGTTCTGCGGGTGCTTGAGGAGATAGCCCGCCGCGGCACCACCATGTTGATTGTGACGCACGAGGTGGACTTCGCCGAAGACGTCGCTGACAAGGTGCTCTTCTTTGAAGGAGGCAAGATAGTGGAGGAGGGACCCCCCGAGATTCTCTACAACCCCAAGACGGAGCGCCTCCGCCAATTCCTAAGGAGGCTTCACAGGCGGGTAACGGTTTAATAAACAACTCGAAAGAGGCGTGATTACAGCCTGCACGAGGGACTGCTACGACACCTGCATATTCAAGCCCATCTACAGCGGGGGGAGGCTGGAGAGGCTGGCCCCCGTTGCTGATTTCCCAACCCTCGGCTTCACCTGCGCCAGAGGCGCCGCGGACGTCAAGCGGCTCAGCTCGCCTAAGAGGGTCAAAAGGCCGTTGCTAAGAGACGAGAGGCAGGTGGTTGAGACGTCTTGGGAGAGGGCCCTCGGCGAGTTGGCGGCCCGGATAAAGGAGGCGGAGCCCTCCCGGGTCCTCCACATAGACTACGACGGCAACCAAGGCCTCCTCACCTGGTACTACCCGGCGAGGTTGTTCAACCTGCTGGGCACAGCCTCCACGGACTACTCCATATGTAGCGCAGAGGGGAGCGAGGCGATAAAGCTACACTGGGGCAGGTCCTACGGCGCCATGCCGGAGGAGCTGTCGAGGAGGCCCGTGGCGTTTTGGGCGCTCGATGCGGCCACCTCCTTCATACACGGCTGGGCGCTCGCCA
>DAITPC010000025.1:2851-27413 GCA_036833835.1 Pyrobaculum sp.
CGCACCGAAAACGGCGGCGACGCCGCCCGCGCCATATCGCTTCTACACGCGTTGCTGGGCGACCCAGCAGGCTTCTACTACTCCAACTCAGGCGCCTGGGGCATAGACTTCGCATACCTCCGCGGCCTGCACATGGCGAAGCCCAGCAAGATAGTGCCCATGGGCCTCGTGGGGGCCACAATATCCGAGTTTGACGTCGTCTACGTGTGGAACGCCAACCCGGTGCTCACCCTACCCCAAGGCGACAGGATAGCCGCCGCGGCCGAGAGAGGCGACATAACTCTCGCCGTCCACACGCCTTTTATAGACGAAACCGCCGAGGTCGCCCACGTAGTGTTGCCAGCCCCCACCTACCTTGAGAAAGACGACGTGATCTACAGCTACTGGCACAACTACCTGATATATAACTCAGCGGCGGCTGAGCCGCCCGGCGAGGCGATGCGCGAGACGCATGTTGTGAGAAAGCTCGCGGAGATGCTCAACGTCTCAGAGCACCCGCTAATGAGGGAAGATCCCTGGCGCGCCGTTGACGTTGCGATAAAAGGGACCGGGGTCACGCTTAGGGAGCTCAAGGAACGCGGCGTGGTTAAGCTCAAGACGCCCGACTACTACAGATACCCCACCGCCACCGGCAAGGTGGAGCTCTACAGCGAGACAGCCCTCAGACGCGGCCTGCCCCCGTTGCCCCAATACACGCCGCCCAAGAGAGGTCTATATGTGTTGACGTTCCCTCCCAGCCCCCTCTACACCAACAGCCAGTTCCGCGACGTCTACGGCGAACCGCCCCCAGCCGTACGAGTAAACCCGGCGGACTACGTCGGCGACTGCATAGTCCTACGTAACGAACACGGAGAGGTTCAGGTAAAGGCCGTGGCAGATCCGGAGGTGCCCCGCGGCGTGGTCGTCTACGTGGGCATAGGCAAAGATCTCAAGGGGGTCCCGATAAACGCCGTGGCGAGGGGCGAGCCGGGGCCCTACGGCGGTACGCCGAGGCTCTACACCACATATGTCCAAGTCGAGCCTTGTAGAAATAAATACTAACAATCGCAACTCTCCGTGTTCGACAACCACATCCACTGCCACGAGTTCCCCCGGGAGGAGCTGGAGGGCTACGTCAAGGAGTGGGCTTTGGTCTGCGTGTCAGACGACCTCCAGTCCTCCAAAAAGACGCTGGAGCTAGGTGGCGTGATTAAGTGCCTCGGCATACATCCGTGGCAGGTGGAGAAGGCGGAGCCCGGAGATCTCGGAGCTGTCTTACGCCTAATCGAGCGCTCGGAGACGCCGTGTATAGGCGAGGTGGGGCTGGACAAGAGGTTCGTGCCGCAAAGCTTCGACAAGCAGCGGGAGTACTTCCGCGCGTTCCTCAAGCTGGCCCGGGAGCTGGACCTCATGGTGAACGTACACGCGCCCGACGCGTGGACAGACGTAGTGGAGGAGTTAAGAAGAGCCGACGTAGACAGGGCCTTGATACACTGGTACACGGGGCCCCTCGACCTGCTGGAGACCATCAGAGACCTGGGCTACTACATATCAATCAACC
The DNA here is from genome assembly GCA_036833835.1 of Pyrobaculum sp. GTDB lineage: Archaea > Thermoproteota > Thermoprotei > Thermoproteales > Thermoproteaceae > Pyrobaculum. The sequence continues at coordinate 4,392 of DAITPC010000025.1, forward strand.
CGGCCGTCACGATACAGAAGAAGCACCAGGATGTGGCCAAGGCGGCGGATCGCCGCATAGTGCTTCTCGAGAGCGACGGGCCGTACGAGTATAGAGGGGTAAGGCTGAGCCCCCCCGCCATACAGAAAACTGTGGAAAAACTCGCAGAGCTCTGGGACACGACGCAGGAATACGTGAAGGAGATTGCTGAAACCAACGCAAAGAGGCTATGGCGGAGGAGCTAATAGACTTGTTGCATAGGGTCCGGGAGAAGTCGCAGGGCCTTGTGGCGGCTCTGGAGGGCCGCTACGTGGTGGTGGGTGACCTACATGGAGATTATAAGACCCTCCAGCAGTTGCTGAGGGAGTGGGAGGGGCCCTACCTCTTCCTCGGCGACTACGTCGACAGGGGAGACAACGGGCTGGAGGTGGTAACTGAGGTGTTTCGCCTATTTATCGAGGGGAGAGCTGTGGCGCTCCGCGGCAACCACGAGTCCCCCATGATGAACTACGACGGCGGCTTCCAAGACGAGCTGTGCGACAAGCTGGGGAGGGGCAGATGCGGCGCCGTCTACAGGGAGTTCGAGAAGACGTTCGCAAGGCTCCCCCTCGCCGCTTTGCTCAACGGCAAGTTCGTGGCGCTTCACGGCGGAATCCCGCTCAGAGACGACATGACCCCGGCAACACTGGAGGAGATAGGGAAGGTCTCAGGCGATTTGGCAGAGCCCACAGACCCCATAGCCTTCCAGACGTTGTGGAACGATCCATGTATCTGCGAAGACTACGCCCCAAGCCCAAGAGGCCCCGGCGCATGGCTCTTCGGCCGTAGAATAACCCAGCTCTTCCACAATAAACACAGCACTGTAACTGTGATAAGAGGCCACACCTACATACCGGAGGGGTGCGCGACGCACCACGACGGCGCCGTCGTGACAATATTCACGTCGTCAGCAGGACCCTATCGAAAAACCAAAACTAGAATAGCCATCGTGGATGATCAAATCGAAGTGCTAGACCTAGCCACAAAGCAACCCGCCAAATGCCCACAAGACCCAGACCTATTTTAACACTCTCCCCTGAGCCCTTTAGGCGGCGTGACGCCTCTCTGGCCCTGGTACGTGCCGGCGTATGCGGCCCTCCCCTCCGTCTTCACCAGTATTAGGTGGAGGAACCTCATCCCCCTCTTCAGCACTATGGTATTAGGCGACTCGTTGACCACCTCGATGGTTATGTTGCCTTCGAAGCCCGTGTCGACGACGGTGTTATGGGTGATGTAAATGTCTGTAAGATGCCAATGCGATGGGGTTTCCCAATCTATTACTGTGTCTTTTCCTCCGTTCTCCACGCCTGTAACCTTTACCCATCTGTAACGTGAAAGCGAAAGGAGTTGTTTTATTGCCTCCACCCAGTGTTTCGGTCTGTAGGTTCTTAAGGCGTTTAACACCTCGCCAAGTCTATTCCCCGGGATTCTCCGCCTTCTTACATAGTTTTCAATTGATTTGCGTTTAATGCTTCTTGGTAGCTCTGCGAGAGATGCGGCGATTAGCTCTGTTATTGGGATTAGGTCTGCAACCTCTTTCTTCGGGATGGGCGCCAAACTTTTCACCGGCCTTACCGCGAGTCTAAACACCTGACGGGCAAATGAGCCAGACGGGTAGACGTACCACATATCGTGGATACAGCGTCCCGCGCATTTCTTCCGCTCTAAATACGCCACGATGCCCAGCCTCAACATGAGAAGTCTAACGCCATATGCCAAATCTCTAGATGAAGTGGCTATGTAGTCTTGTGTTTCATCAGAGTGCCCCTCTGCGTCGAATAGTCCGGCCATAAAGCCGGCCACCGCAACCCTCCCACCCCTAGCTATTAGCGCAGGCACGCGTCTATTCGGCTGATACTCACTAACGCCTTCTGGAAAGTTCCGCAAAAGCCACAGCTTAACGGCGTCTGGAAACTCGATTATGTGTTTTTTGCCATACTTCCTAACTTTAACCCTGATTCCAAACAATTTATCTGAGAGTTTCACCACATGCTCGACTAGGTTTTCATCTTTTTCGAAAACCTTAGCTCGGTACCTCTCGCCTTCTCTAATGACATGTCCATCGCCTGTGTAATACCCCACGAGGTACCCAACATCTCTATCCACTTCTCTGACAAGAACAGAAGCTGGGACGTATTCGCCTTTCGTAAGCGCAACGTACATGTGTCTAATGGCGAAGTCGTGCTTTATTCCCAAAATGTTCAACACCTTATTGAGTTTACCATATCTAATGCCCCACAGCCTTTTTACCAGATAGATTGTATACGTTTTTCTACTTCCAACCTCGGCGCTTAGTTTTTCGTGTGTTAGTCCAAGCTCTTTCCTTTTGTCTTCTATGGCTTGCGCAAGCTCTTCATCGGCTTTGATGAAGTGATCTGGGTGTAGATCTGTATTTTGCCTTCCATTGACGTCCACAAACCGCGCGACTGCCACCAAATCGCCAGCGTTGAGCTGATCAGCACGTTTCTCGACGGCTCCGACAACTGGGTCGAAGGCTATGAACTTGTGGTTAGGCGTAACGGAAAAAGGCTCTGTTGAAAGTTCTGTGTACACCTTTACAATAGGCGCATCTTTGTACACGACTTTCTTAACTGAGAAGCTTCTAGCTAGCGGATCGTAAACGCCGATAGCCTCCTCTGCCCGTCTAGGAGTGCCGTCAATGTCAATGACGTATTCATCCTTTTGTATACACGGCGGGATTACGAGGCCGTAACGCGCCAGGGTTGAGCGGAGGTTAGCCAGCCCCACCACGTCTTCAGGCATCTTGACGTACTCCTCGGTGGTCAGCAGGACGAAGTTCCTCGGCGGGATTACGATTTCGTCTGCCTTAACGATGCGGAAGAGGTGCTTTGTGTTTTCAAGCTCGCAGGGCTTCACCACAGCCCCCTCGTAGGCGTATATGGCGTATTCCCCGCCGATGCGGAGGTCGAGGCCGTTCTCCCGCACGGTCTCGGGATACAGCGGATCTATTCTAAGCCGGCCCAGCGATATCAGCTTCTTCAGCTCGTCGTTTGCCAGAATCATGAATCTCCTCTACGGTTTTAAAATCCGTAAACGTGCAAAATGAAACATTACTCTTATAATGCCAACGGCAGAGAGAGAAGATGGACTTGAGGCAACTCATAGAGCCGGTGTCGCAGTACATGAGCCACCCCGTGGCAGGCGGGTGGCTTTGGTTCATGATAATAGCCTTCGCAATAGCCTTCATAGCCTCAATGCCTCCAAGGCGACCCCTGGCCGGCTGGCTCGGCGACTTCTTCATCAAGTGGGGCCTCGCAGGCATACTGGTCTGGTTCGTGGTAAACGGGCTGTGGGCGATTAGGGAGGTGATGGGGCAGAAGCTCATACTGCCCTTCTCGCCACTTGAGGCGTATCTAGAATACGCCACGGTGTGGAGCGCCGTCCTCACAGGCATGGCCACCTTCCTCTTCTTCGGCTCCGCCCTACTGCTGAGGGCGATATTCGACAGAGCAGAACTGCCGAGGGGCGTGGTCTACTACAGACAGGAGGTGGTTATCGCAGACCCCCAGGCAGCGGCGGCCGCCCCGCAGGCGGAGGCCAAAAGGTTGCCAGCGGTGGTCGTCGACAACAGGAAAAAGAGGCGCTGACCGCGGCGTGCAGGCGAAACAAGAGCAACACTTTTTTCAAACTGCCGAGTTGGCCTCAACTCGTGGCGCCGCAAATTGCCACAGTGGCGTTGACGACTTCACACAAGGGACACGTTTTACACAGCGTATGGATGCGCCCTAAATCGATAACACTTTAGTTCACATAACATTTAAAAAACCGTTTTTTTGTGTCATGTCCCGGGTCTGGCTCCTGTTGATGGTCACAGCTATAGCGCTGGCTGCTGGGCAGGCGGACAACACGGACTCGCCCATGTTGCCGCGGAAACCTATCCCAAGCGCATATGTGTGTCTCAACGTCACCGAGCTTCAGATTACCGACAGTAAAGCGGTCTCTGTATATGTCGACGGGGAGGGGTTCCGGCCGGCGGCGTTATACGTAGAAGGAGCGGTGGTAGAGGGGCGGTTCCTAAACCTCACAGAGCCAATACAGACGTTGATAGCGCCAACGAGACCTCAACGCGTATGTCTCGACCTCCCCCTGTCTAGGCGGCCCATAGACAGCGTAATCCGAGAGGCTGAAAACTACGCAAAGGCGCGGGGCCGTCTACACGCCATCTCGGCGCCACGGGGAAGAGGCTACATCCTGGTGGAAAACAGAACCGCAGACATACCGCCGATAGTGAAATGGCCCGGTGACGCGGAGGAAGCACGGCGAGAAACGACAAGAGACGTAACGCCAAGAAGAGATGTGCCTGAGGCAGTAGCAGCCACGGCATCTGGCGAGGTCGTGGGGTACATTAAAAGCGTAGCCTTCAACTTCACACGATACTTCGGTGGTTGCAGTTACACAAGGAATAGAATAGCGCTTCCAAACGGCACGCTTTGGATAGAGGTGGTGCTTACCAACGCCACTACAAGAGGCACTTACCATGTTTACGTAGATTTGTATGCAAGTGAAACTGGATGGAATCCGATATTTTATGACTGGTATGGGCAGTACGTGACTGTGGACAAACGTGGCGTTACCTATTTAGCAAGACATGTAGATGTACCATCCTCGGCCCAGAGCAGGCCCGTGTTTGCAGAGGTGTGGATATGCGAAGGTCCCCAGGGCGTCATAGACGGCTACGTGCTGTTTAGAGTACGCGCCAGCGACTACTGTGCAGGCTACGTCCGCTACCCCGTCCAGCCCGGCGCCAGAGTCGTCGTTAAAGACGTGTACAGCTCGCAGAGCCTCAATAACAGATTTTCAAACACGTCACACGTCATCTTCCCGCCTATGGAGCTACCGCCTGGTCACTGGGTAGGCACGGGCAGGCTCACGGCAGACTTCACAATCCGGCTCTGTACTGGAAGCTCCACAACGCCTCCGCCAGACTACTTCCAAGTAAATCTCTACTACGGCCCGTACTGGATCGGCAGCACCTCTGTCGCAAGTCAATGGTGCGGCTTGGAGATTATATATAGCACCCTTTATTGTTGCAGATATAGAGCTAATGCGTGGGGTTGGATAAACGCGCCAGATCAGATAGCGGCTCAATTTGGGCTGCGAGCGCCGATGGGCCTACCTGTAATCCTAGGCCCAATCCCGACGCCAAACATCGTGGTCTATGCAGACATCTCCGTAAATAGCCTTAAGTACGAAGGTCTGAGAAGGCCGGATGTGGCGCCGCCGGACTCCTACGTGTTTAGGGACGCTGATCACAGATTCGCCCACGTAGTGCTCCAGTATTGGAACATCAGAGGCACATACGGGACGGCCGCCAGGCTGGACGTAGCTACGCAGTACTCGGGCCGCACTGTTGGTATGCCTTCCGCGCCGATAGCGGTTTCGCCCATTAAGATGGTGTATGGAACGGCAGAAACGGTATACGCTCTACCCAGCGGCGTTGAAGTCACCTTACGTGCAGATGCGCGGATACAGGGTACGTACAGCATCCCACCAGGCACCGACAAAACTTTAATATCTAATCCGTCAACGAGACGGGTGTGGGAGGTTGTTTCTGCTTTCGCCAATTACTTGGGAATACTCTCACAGGTGTTGTCCACCGTGAGTCTCATGATTAGGGATCCTCGCCTCGGCATCGTTACGTACGGTATTTCTTTCGTAAGCTTGGTGGGGCAACACCTCGCCTCTGCAAGCATCTCAACGTATCGTGTTGTGCAGCTTGCGGAAAATGCCGTGATGGTTTCTATTAACATAGGCTTTAGCGAGGATAAGGTATCGCACCTAGTATCGGTGGCGCCTAGCACTGGCGCAACGACGCTCACAATTACGGGGGTTCGTATATGGGAGGGGTCTGCACCATACTACTATAGTATTGGAGTGAGTTCGCCGTTGTCTGTCAGGTTGATGTCGGGGGTTGAGGTATATGGCTATAGGAACTTCTACTGCGGTTTTAACGAGGTGCCTGACTGGAGCGCGTCATCTCTGTGTAATTACGGCGCCTTTAGATGACGTGCAAATACTTGCCTTTATTCTCTACTGGCGTTTTGACCCTTTTAGTGTTTCCCATGTATTATATCACTGCGTGGGATTGGCGTTTCAGCACCGCGGTGCCGTTGATATATTCTGTGGCGTATTTCGCCAGTTTCGACCTGAGGTTTTTGGCGGTTCTGCCGGCGGGCTTCGTGTTGCCCTTCTTAGGCTGGGAGATGGCGGCGTGGAACCTCGTCCTCTCCACGGCGGTTGCGTATCTCATGGCGTTGGGGGTTGGGGAGCGGGGGTGTAGGCTTTTGTCCCTCGCCGTGTATTGGGTGATGGCTCAGGTGGCGCCGTGGCTGGTGAGCCTCCCTCTACTAATCGCCGGGTTTCAATTCTCCGTTCCTCTTCCATCTCCTGTGGAACTCCCCATATACATCGCCGTCTATTGGCTCCTCTACCAAACCCACGGCCGCGCCGTAAACTGGTGCCAAAGACGGATAGAACAGCACCCGTTGAGATGCGTATTCGACGAAACGACCTGACAGGCGACGGGCTGTGGTCAGTGCTGGAGAATGTGAGAAGCGATCCCCGTGTTCTTCCGGCGTGGCCCTGGCGACTGCATGAGATACGGCGTCTGGTTTGGGCAGTTCTATCTGCGGGCACATGCCGGCAATGCATCTAGGGGGCGTTGTTTATATTTCACAGTGGGGAGCAACTAGCCAGGGTGTATATAGGCGAGCACCAGAATAATGTCGTCTTTTTTCACCGGCGTCAACAAGCCGGAGAGGAGCCTGACGTCGACGTCGTCCACAGCTATGTATATATCGGCGCGGGGCCTGCCGTCGGGGCCCACGACTCTGTCGTAGAGCCTCTGCGACACGGAGGCCAGGTTCCTCAGCACCTCCTTAACAGTGTTGCCCTCTACCTCAACCTCCTCTCTACCCCCCGCCAATGCCACAAGCACGCCGGCCAGCTTGACCTTAGGCACGGCGGAGCAACTGCTTTAATATTAAACCGTTTTCTCCATCGTGCTCTGCACACGCTACGGCCCCGTGGTGGTTGGGTGGGACGGCGTAAGGACACACGTAGCCCCCGCCACCTGCGGCAAGTGGGTTGACCTCGAGGCTTTTGCGTCCTCTATAGAGCTGGATAACGTCGATAGGCGGCTTCTGTATCTGCTCGGCGTGCCGCGGGGCTCCGTCACCACGTATAAGCTCTACGCCGAAGCGGTGGGGACGAGCCCCCGCCACGTGGGGCGGCTCATGGCGTCCAACCCCTTGCCGGTGGTGCTCCCGTGCCACCGGGTGGTTAAGAGCGACCTCTCCCTTGGAGGCTACACCGGCGGCGTGGAGGTCAAGAAGGCCCTCCTGGCGTATGAGGGCGCCTTCTGCGGTGGGAAGCCTTGTAGAGTAGTAAAGCCGCGCCCAGTCTCGGACGCATACTCCGCTGTGTTACAAAGCTTAGGACTGAAGGAGTAGAGATTACGCCGTTTGTAGCAGGTGGACGACAAGAGCCGAAACACGCAACATGTCTCTCTGCCGATAGTCTCTGCCTTGTCAACAGTCGAACCCCGCTTCCGAGCCCTCCTGCTTGTCACCATCAGGATGACCTCCGTGGGGGCGCGGTCAGAGCTCTCCCGCGTGATACCGCCACGCGGCGCATGAGACCAGCTTTGCACGGTAGCGCGGCGTATCGCCGTGTTGATATTTAAGGGGACATATTCTGGCAGGCTGTTAGGCAACTATCGAATCTACGGCGTTAAACAGCCACAGTATTTCGTTGTTTGTCGAACAAAAAATACCGGGAAGTTTCTTATAGGTATGGAGGTGTTCAAACCCGTGGGGTTCCCTAGGTATGTGGTTGTTGGCGCCGTGTCTGTGTTGGCGGTTGCCCTGTCTTGGCTTGTCTACACGTGGCCCGTGACTGTGCAGTACTTCCCCACATATGCCGTGACGTATAGCAAGGGTCTGGGGCAGAGCTTCGAGCTGGAGGTGGTTAACGAGACGGGCCACCCGGTCCACTTCTGCGCCTCCATGTACGGCTGGCTACCCAACGGCTCCTTCGCCGAAATCGGCCACGGCTGTGGCGTCGGCAGAAGAAGCTTCGACCCCAGAGCTCTTAGGCAATACGCAGAGACGTGGAGGGGATACAGAGGCGTGGAGCCCGGCGTGGTAGTCCTATTGACATATGTAAACGGCACAAAGCCCGACGGCAAACCCGCGCTGGCCAGGGCGGCCAAGGGCTTCACCATACAGCCGGAGAGGGTGGCGCAAGGCGAAAACGTAAAGGCCACGATAAAAGTCAAAGCAAAGCCGCCGAAAGAAGACAGAAAAACAACAGAACAAACAGGCGCGAAGTTCGGCCCCTCGCTACAGCGGCCGCCTGGCAAAATAACAGAGAATTGTATGGCTATTGATAGAGGTGTTGCAATTTGTACCGAGTGGAGGCTCGACAGAGTGTACTACAGTGCTCTAGACAGCAAGGTGCCGACGGCGGCGGCCAGAATAAAATCATATAGCGACGCGTATTACATAAATTCTGTACGCCTTCTCTACTGGATAGATGCAACTACAGATGTGGGCGTGTATTTCAACGCGGGTGCCGCCATATCAGCCGAATCTGAAGCAAGCGTCTCTACTTCGTACTCGGCAGACGTCTACTCAATAGTACTCAAGAACACACGTCTAAGTAACAGGACTAGTACGACTTTTTACCCGCCTATAAAAGGGCCTGGCGTATACGTGGTGGGGTTCTACGGCGATGTGGCTTTGGCTAGGTTTAAGGAGTACGAGGTACTTTACCCGGGCGGCTACAGCAACCCGACGGGCTACATCGCCGATATATATTTAGTGAGACCAAGCGCGGCTAGGATGCAGAGGAACGTCCTAGCGGTGTTTCAAGACATGGATCCAACCCCCACAGACGACTACGGCTACAGCCAAATCTTCAACACGCTGTGGAATTACTGGGCGCCTAACTACAGATGGGACGACACGGCAATATTAGTGGACTCTACAGCGTTTGTCGAAGAAGGCTTTACTATATCGTTCCTCTCGTTTGCAATACCTATACTACGCACCGCACAAGCCGTCTCTCCAAAGCTAACAGCTTCGGCCGGGGGCGATGTTTCGTTCCAAAGCACAGTAAAAATATACACCCAAGCCCTGTTAGATGCCCAGTTAAAGGCTGAGTACATCACATCCCTAGACATAGCCGCTTATGTGTATAGCACAAGCGCTTGGTTTGAATACGGTAATAAAAACTATTATATCCCGACTGTCTTAGTCGACATATTCATCCCCAGGGGATAGCTGTTTTCAACAAGGGTTTTTTCAGTTGAAAATTTTTCGTTATGCATTAAGACATGCCCGCCAAGAAGAGCGCCGAGGCTGTGGAAGTCCTAAGGACTGCCGGCGCTACGACAGGCTGTGGAGGGGGGAGGTTAGGTCGTTGTGTGTTGAATAGGGCCCTAGGGCCCTCGCCGCGATGAACGTCATTGAGCTGGCTCAGCTGCTCGGCAGAGAGGACGGGCTGGAGAAGGTGGAGGAGACCCTCTCGGGGATCAGGCGGCTGGCGGGGGTGGCGCCTAGGCCAGTCAACGTGCTGGAGGCCCTCAAGGCCCAGAGGGGGTTGCTGGTGTTTAAGACAGAGGTTAGGGGGTTCGACGAGAAGACGCTCTGGGGCGGGCTTAGGTGCGGGTTGCCCTACGGCTTACCTGGGAAGTGCTGTTGTCATACAGCGTGCCATGAAGGCCGTGCGGAGGGTCGGCGCATCCTCCACGTAGAGACGGGGGCTCTAAACAGATCTCGAGCTACCTCAGCCTCCCTTTGGAAGGGGCGAGTGTAGGGGATGAATATGTCGACTAAGACAGACGGGGCTTCTGAACATGCAAATTAACGCATCGCCCCTCCTGAGGGTAATGTCTGCAAAAGGCGAACTCTCGCTCCAGAATACATAAATACTGACTTCGGGAGGTACGTAATGCCAGTCAGAGTGAGGATAGACAGGTCGAAATGCGTCGTGGCCCATTTCTGCCTGTTCTACGCCCCCACGGTCTTCATCCCAGGCGACGGCGGCAAGCCCGTTGTTTCCGCCGAATACGCCACAAACGGCGTGGAGGAGGGCGTGGTGCCCGACGAGCTCTACGAACAGGTCAAGGAGGCTGAGAGGCACTGTCCATCGCGCGCCATCCGCGTATATAGGGAATGAGATACCGCGCGGTTATTTTCGACGTAGACGGGGTGATCACGCCCTTCCGGTCTGCTTGGCAGAGGCTCCACGCGGTGCTCGGAACCGACGGCCGCCTCAACAGAGAGCTCTACAGGCTGGGCGCCATAGACTACTACGAATGGGCGCTCTACGACACGTTATTATGGCACGGCGCTCCCCACAGCGTTGCGGAGGCCCGCTTCCAGACCAGGAGGGGGCTGGATGCTCTGTGTCGAGCTCTGCAGGAGGCCGGCGTATACGCCGTGGCTCTCTCCGCAGGCCTGGGCTACACACGGCAGATATCCCACTGCTTCCACTTCTACGTCGTGAACGACCTGGTCTACCGAGACGGCGCGGTCTATACGGTTGCGGTCTCCGTAAGCGACAGAAACAAAGACGAGATAGCGGGGCAGATACTCGGCCTACTCGGCCTCGAGTGGGGCGAGGCGGTGGCCGTGGGAGACGGCGAGGCGGACCTCCCAATGCTAAAGAAGGCGGGCTACCCCATCGCCTTCAACCCAGTCACCGAGGAGGTGGCCAGAGCCGCCAAGGCCGTCATAAGAGCGGAGACGCTCCACCCCCTCGCCAAGTATTTAAAGGCGCTGCTTAGGCAAGACGTGTGATGACCACATCCGATGTCGACGTGTGAGAAGGCCGTCCCAGGCTGATCCCCACAACGCATTTTAACTAGTTGAGCCGGAGTACACTATGGAGATGAGGAAAATAATCAGAGTAGGCGAGAGGTCTTTTGGAATCACTCTGCCCAAGGAGTGGGTAGAACTACACGGCCTGGGAGTCGGCTCGCCCGTCCGCATCATTGTAGACAGGGATAAAATCACCCTACTCCCAGGCGCAGAGACCGTCGGCGTCAGGCGAGTAAAGATCAAGGGGGATAACGTGGAGAAGCTCATTCGCGACATCATCGCCTATTACATAGAGGGGGCCGACGAGCTGGAGGTCGAGACTAAAAACATCTCCGCCGTGGTGACTAAGATAGAGGGTAAACTGCCCGGCGTTGTCTTGATGGAGGTCGGCGGGGTTCTGAAGCTTCGGATAGTTACGAGGGAGGACATAAACATCGACGAGGCCGTGCGGAGCATGTACACCACGGTAGACGCCATGTTTTCCCTGTTTATACAAATGCTTACACAGGAGAGACGCAACTTGGCCGAGGAGATCCTGAGGCTGGACGACCAGCTTGACAGGCTCTACTTCTTCTCCCTGAGGACAGTGAAGAGAAACATCGCACAGAGGCCTGAACACTACGTAGACTACGTCATAACGATAAAGAACCTCGAGCACATAGGAGACGCAATAGACCGCGCCACGAACTACTACCTACAAAACGAGATAAAATGCGCCGCGGAGGCGGTGGAGGTCTTCAAGAAGGTGTACCGCTTCATGCAAGACGCCTTCAACGCCTTCTACAGCAACGACGCGAACAAAGCACTGGCCGTGTTGGTGCAACGCGCAGATCTGGCTAGAGAAACCCTGCAACAGATATGCCCCCAGGCCGCCGCGGTTATGCACGAAGCCGCCTCTATAGTGGGCTTCGCAGCGGACATCGCAGAGGCCGCCTATTCAAAAGCTGCTCGTCAATGAGGATAATAATAGCCTTCCCTTTCTACGGCGTCCTGGGGGTACTGTACGCGGGGCTGGCGGTTTTGCTACTCCCCTTCTTCATGTTCTCCTTCGTAGACGTGTTGAGATCAGTGGGTATGCACCCCATAGCCGCCCTGCTCCTCGGGAGCTCGGTCACCCTCCTCAGCCTCGCGACCAGCCCCATAAACGTCGTGGTGTACACGCTGTCTCGGAGGCAGTATGTGCCCGTGGTGGACTACGTGGTGGTGTTCGGCATGCCCATCCCCATGCCGCGCATCGCCTCCCAAGAGGAGAGGTCCTACGTAGCGGTAAACGTGGGGGGAGCCGCCATACCGATGACAGTAGCCACGTACCTCGCGGCGCATGTCCTCACCCCCGCTCTGCTGGCCGCGGTGGCCGTGGCGTCTATCCTCATCTACGCCGTGAGCCGGGTGGTGCCTAACGTCGGCGTAGTCACGCCGGCTCTGGCGCCGCCCATAATAGCCGCCTTGTCGGCTCTCATAGCGGGAGGAGGCCCCGTGGCGACATATGTAACTGCGGTCTACGGCACGATAATAGGAGCTGACGTACTCAACATGAAAAAGGTGTTGAAGTACAAGCCGCCTTTCGTCTCGATAGGGGGTGCTGGCGTATTCGACGGGATATTCCTAAGCGGGGTGCTTGCAGTACTGCTGTCAAGACTATTCTAGAGAGAAGGCGGAACTACGGCAACAGCGAGGGGCGTGGGGGGTGGCGTTGCCGTAGCCGCCGTGGCATTAAATTGGTTTAGGTTTAAATAGATTTGCTTAGAAAAACGAAAAAGGTGGATAATTAATAAAATAATAGAGAACGCCATAGTATTAGTTTTAGGAAAGCACGGCGTCCTCTTTATTTATACATAGAAATTTTATATATGTTATATATATCGGATTTGTCAAAATTTTATGTAATCTCCCCCGCGTGGGGGTAGCCCTGCCTCAGCCCCTTCCCGGCATACCGCTCAAGCCCGGCTGTCAACATCTGGACAAGGTTCCACACGTGTTTCCTCGTCCTGTCAATGGCGATTTCCTTCAGCTTCTTCTCGTCGCCGCCGCCTTCTTCCTCGTGGACTGTCACGTCGAGGACGAGGACGCCTGTGGCTATCTGCAACTGCATAAGTCCTATCGACGTGGCTAGGTAGCTGTATTTATCCACCGGGGTGGGGCCCACCCATCCAAGCACAATCACGGCGTCGCAACCCTCTTTGATTAACTTCAGGGCGCCCCAGACGGTGTTTTTAATGCCGGGGACGGTGACCCTCTTGACCGCGGCGTTTGGCATCAAGCTCTTCAGCTCCTCAACGGCGACGCCGCCCATGTCTACCCTGGCGAAGGTGGTGTCGACCACGCCTATACAGCCCATGACGAGGTCAACAACAGCTATATAAAGCTCTCTCTACAGATCTACGTGAAGCGCTTCGGCATCTCGCTCCCCCAGGAGCTCGCAGAGGCCATCGACAAGATCTCACAGGAGACCGGCGCCACCCGGAGCGAGGTGGTCGCCGCCGCCCTCCAGGAGTATCTAGAGATGCAGAAAGACCACAAGAAACCAGGTCATCAGTGCCTTGGAGTTGTGATGGCGATTACTGACGCCTTCTCCGACGTGGGCGACGCCATCGAAGAAAACAAAGCCCACATAGTGGCTTACACGCATCTACACGTCGAGGGGAGGTGTCTAACAATCGTCGTGGTCAAAGGCGACGGGGGGCAAATCGAGAGGCTCACACTGGAGGTCGCCAGGAGGGCCAAGGTCACGCGCTACGTGCCGCTTCTGTGAAAATAGTTGAAAGGGGACGTCTGTGAAAATACCCGCGAGACTTCTGGAGGAGGCAAAGCTTAGGTGCAGTCCAGACGCCGAGTGCCCCGCCCTTCTCTTCGGCAGGGGAGAAACTGTTTTAACCTGGAGCTGGCTCCGCAACGTGCTGAACAGCCCAGTCGCCTTCCTGCTGGACCCTGAAGAGATGTACAAGGCCATCGCCGAGGCGGAGTCGGCTGGGCTGGATCTAGTGGCCATATTCCACACGCATCCAGGCTCCCCGGCCCCCAGCCCCCTCGACCTCAGATACATGAGGCTCTGGCCCGTCGTCTGGGTCATCTCCAATGTCTACACCTGGGAAACCGCCGCGTGGAGATTTAAAGACGGAAGAGCCGCGCCTGTGCGTTTAGAGTGGGTATGATAATCGCCACCACCACGGTGAACTTCGCATATCTAACGGGGGTCTGGCTCGAGACGTACGAGCGGTTCAAGGCTGCGGTGAAGTGCGGCGACCGCCTGGCCGCCGTGGTGCCAGCCCTCGACGCCGAGAGGCTAAGCGGCGAGGTCTACGCCTACCGAGACGGGGAGGACCCCGCCGAGGCGCTTAGGCAGGCCGCGGCCGGGTGTGACGCCTCCGTGATCTACATAGACGGGGGCACCGCCCTTCGCCACTTTGAGATTATTAAGAGGGCCCTCCCCGGGGCGGAGTACAGGCTGGGTGACTACATCTTCCGCGAGTGGCGTGCGGTCAAGCGGAGAGACGAAGTGGAGAAGATAAGGGCGGCTGTGTCGGCGATTCGGAGAGTTGTGGAGGAGCTGGGGCTCGCGCCCGGCGTCTCGGAGAGACAGGCGGCGGCTAAGATATACATGACGCTATACGAGGCCGGGCTCTCGCCTGGGCCTATCCTCGTCCAGTTCGGCCCAAACACCGCCCTCCCGCACCAGGAGCCCACGGACAAGAAGCTTAGACGCGGAGATGCGGTAGTGGTAGACGTCTCGGCGGCATACCAGGGCTATTTCGGCGATTTGACGAGATCGTTTTTCTACGGCGAGGCGCCCGAGGTGTATAAGGCGGTATACGCCGCGGTGGAGGAGGCGCAACGCGCCGCCTTGCAAAGCGCCAAGCCGGGCGTGTTGGCCGGAGAGGTGGACAGAGCCGCCCGCTCCGTGCTGGAGGCCAGAGGCTACGGCCCCTACTTCATCCACCGGACGGGCCACGGGCTGGGGCTGGAAATACACGAGGCGCCCGACGTCTCCCCCGGCTCCGGAGATCTGCTGAAGCCCGGCATGGTCTTCACCATAGAGCCCGGCGTTTACCTCCCAGGCAGATTCGGCGTCCGGCTGGAAATCGACGTATACCTAGGGGCGCACGGCCCAGAGGTCCTATAACAATGTAGCGACTACGCCAGCCAACGCCCCCATGCCAGCCAGGAAATACAGCAACGTACGCCTAGACACGATGGGGTAAACCTCGTTGTATACATAAACCATCAGGGCGGACCAGACGTAGATTGCAACAACATCCCACGCCACGCGTTTCCGAAGACGCCTTCTAATAAAGATTTCGCCGTCAGTTCGCCAAGCCTTTCTCTCTTCCGCGTCGCAATGTAATAACAAACTTCACACGGTGAGAAAAACCTTGGCGGGTTCTCCCCACCTAGTGTTTTTAACAACTTAAGAGGTCCCGCATATCGAAGCGTTATTGCAAGCGCGTTTCGTCTCATCTTAGCAACGATCTCCGTAAGGGGTTCTTCGTTGAGATTCCCAACAGTTACGAACCAAGCGGCCTCAGGCAACGTTGTGATATGACCGCAACATAAAGTCACATCCCCGTTGGGATGAAGAGTTAGGGAGTTCATAGCCTCGGGGCATCCCACCTCTTTCGGCGTGTTGTCCTCTGGAAACATCGCCTCAGGTAGATCCATAGCGCGGCCCACTTTAGATGACGCATCTTGAATTATCATGACGTTCTCTAACCCTGTCTCTTCTAGTCGTTCTCTGACCCACTCTATGGTAGGCCCCTCGGCGCTCCTTAGCCTGACAATTCCGATAAGCGTCATTATGCCGAGCTCAACGGCTACAGAGGCGGCATTTATTACATTTTGAAAGCCGCCGTACTTCGTGAGAAACGGTGTGTGAAACTGATCAAAGCTGATGTTAAGTTCTTGCAGACCCGCCTCTCTTAACTTACCCAAATATTCGCGCGCTCTCTCGAGCTTGAAGCCCACCACGCATTAGTAACAAGCCGTGTCACAAAACCATATTCGTTGGCAAGTCTAATGCCTTCAATTAATTGATCAAAGTATAGTGTGCTCTCACCGCCTGTGAAAACTATTACGCCGATCGACGCTATATTTGTTGCCTCTCTTATTGCCTTATACATAAGCTCCCGGCTCAATACTTCGCGCCTATGAGGACCAGCGACGACACTGCAATGAGCACAGCTGAAGTTACAACGATAGGTCAACATTATGGAAAAAATACGCGGAAGGACCATGTTACGGAAGGCCCTTTATAGTGATTCCTATGGCCACAACCGCGGTTGTAACTGCGGCAATTACTGCAATAATTCCAAGCGCTACCCCAATAGCCTCAAATACCGCGGCCCAACCCGCGAAAAACACATACAACCAAAGTACGTAGTACTCTACATGATATATCTGCTGATATGTAGACTCCTGGAAGCTCTTTGGCGTAGGCAACATAGTGAGTTCGAGTCTTAATAAGTCAACGTCTTCTTGCAGAAGGAATTTGTCTATGCTCATTGTTTGACTTTTTTGTATTTATTGTATTTATCTTTAATTATTTGTAAATACCTTACTGTTTTTCTCAGTCCTCTTTTTTGGGCTTCAAGCAGAGCTTTATCGATGCATTCCTCATCGCCGAGGCTTGACGTGTCTGTTATGTGTACATATTCATCATCACTTCCTAATGCTACAATGTCGATTTTGTTTTGTTTTATAGCTCTTGATATGACTAAACCTGGTAATATAATCATTGTAGGAGCATCTCTTACTACATACGCGGATATAGAGTACTCGCCGTCTGCGATAACGCTAAGCTGTGTATATAGAACCGTCGCGTCTATGTCTTTCCAGAGTTCAACAGTTTGAATTTCTGTTATAATCCTTTTACCGGAATATTGCTTTAGACCCTCTTCAGGCTGTCTTGCCAGCGCTAGTATAGGCTGTAGGCTTGCAGCAAGCATACTTGTAACTGCTAGCTTGAGTAGCGCCTCGCGCCGTGTTACTATATCGTCCCAGTTTTTAACCTCGGTCTTTTGGAAAGTCGACTTCTCGTGGGACATAAGTTTTTTTTCACGAGTTTTTAAGCATTATGCTCGATGCCATGACGAGAAGAAAGTTGAAAAACATCACCATCCTTATAGGTTTTGAACTCATAATAATTACAGTCCTGGTAAGTATACTTATTTTCGGCGGTAATATTCCGCATGGTCTCCGGTGGGCGTTTGTTTCGTTTCTTGTTGCACTGTCTTCGTTACCGTATCTTCTCTTCCCTAGACATGTGTCTATCTTGGGGCCTGGCGTCGTGGAGGCTTTGATAGGTCCCAGGAGATTACGTATCTCTGGACGTGTAGTAAAGACGTTAACGACGCGGGAGGTCGTTCAGCTGGTGTATTTCTGCCCCATTGGCTGGCGGGTTTCGTTTGACTATTCGTTCTACGGCATATGCTCCTCAGAGGCCGGCGGCGTCACTGTCATATCTACGCCTGGGTGCTCCGGCATGTGGCTTATGATAGAAAGCGGCAGAAAGAGATATCTAGTTTGTTGCGAAGAGAGAGATGAGGATAAGTGCTATGCTTAAATTCTTCCTAGTCGCCTTCGGTCTCGGCTGGTTATTTCAATTGGCGTTTGGCTTAACAAAGTCTGTACTTTGGCTCGGCGCCGCTATGTGGACGCCTGCGCTAGGCGCGCTGGCAGAGGGCTACAGGGCAAGGCCTAGGCTGTCTGTCAATTCGTCACCAACTCTCGTGACAGGCGCGGGGTTGCTCAAGGCTGTGGCGTATACCACCTGGCCTATCGTTCTTTTTACCGCTCTTACGATTCTATTCACGTCGCCTTTCCACGCCCCCTCCCCGACTTCGGCCCTCTTCCAACATCCGTTTCTTCCAGCTGGAGTTGCTGCGGCTCTGTGGCTAGCGCTTGCGCCGCTTCTGCCGCTTGCAGTGGCCGTCGTTGGCGCTTTCGGCGAGGAGTACGGCTGGCGCGGGTATCTAACGCCGAAGCTCGCGCAGAGGCTAGGCTGGTTCTGGGCCTCTGTACTTGTCGGCGTAATCTGGGCGGTTTGGCACACGCCGGGCATACTCTTCGGCTATCAATACGGCTGGCATATGAGGCCAGAGGGGGTGCTCCTCTTCATCCCAGTTACCTGCGGGATAGCTGTGATACACACGGCGGTTTATCTGCGCTGGGGCGTCTGGGGCGCCGCCCTCACCCACGGGGCCGCGAATTCGTGGGCCCCCATCTACTACCTGCTCTACCCACAGTTAACGCCCGATAGATGGCTATGGGGACCCGTGGGGTTGCAGGGAGCCGCCGTTGCCTGGCTCGTCGCGGCGTTGGTGTGGATCGGTACAAAGAGACATGTGCATAGGCAGAGTCGGCTAAGGACAGAAGACGCTTGCGGCGCTTCTCCAAGTCTTTAACGGTATAATCAGAGAGGGTCTCGACGAAGAGACCTCAGGCGTTTTAAAGCGGCGGCAACCCGGGACCGACGACGACTCCACGTGGCGTCCGCCCGGGCGTCCCTCCCCCCGGCTCCCCGGCGAACGCGCCGGCTGCGGGTTAGGCGTGCTCCCTCCCGGACCTCCGCCGTTTCCCCGCATGCCCAGGTCCCCCCGGCCCTACGGCCGGAGTAGCCTGGGGACCGACGCCCCGCCGGACCGGGGCTCGTCGGTAAGCCCGGGCGGCACGCCGCTGGAGCCGCCGCCCGGCCCCGGTTTCGGGCTCCCTAAGCCTGGGGCCGCCCTCTGGCGGCGCACGGCCGGCGCGCCGTGCAGCCCCCCGCCGCTTCCATATTTGTCTGTGTTTATAAAGGTGTTCCCCAGCCCCCGCCTCCTGGGGTCTCTATGACCACCTCGTCGCCGGGTTCTAGATCTACGACGGTTTTGCTGTGTAGCTCAACTACTCTGCCGTCGGGCTTCTTGATGTAGGCTCTGCCGGGCTTCCCAGAGCCGCCTCCGTTGAGGCCCCACGGCCCTATTTTGAACCTGTCTGCAAGGATGGCGAGTCTCGTGGGGGCCAGCGCTTTAAACGCCCTTATTATTCCATCGCCGCCTCGCCATCTGCCAGCTCCGCCGCTTCCCTCCCTTATTCTATACGCCGTAAAGAGCAGCGGGTAGGTCCGCTCGGCGATTTCAACCGGCGTGTTTAAAGTACTTGTCATGTTTACGTGAACTCCCGACACGCCGTCCTTTCCGGGCCGCCCTCCGGTCCCGCCGCCGACGGTCTCGTAGTAGCTCCAGTATCTGTCCCCGTACATCCCGCCCATCATGACGTTCATCATGGTGCCAGAGCCCGCCGCGGGCACCCTTTCCGGCATGGCCGCCGCCAGCGCCTTGAACACGACGTCGGCCACCCTCTGGCTTGTCTCCAGGTTTCCGCCCGCCACAGCCGCCGGCTTCTTCGGGTTCAGCAGAGTGCCCTCAGGCGCCTCCGCCTTGACGCAACTGTAGAAGCCTTCGTTGGTGGGCACATCGCCGGCTAGGCACCGTATGGGAAACGCCGTCGTAGCGAAGGTGACGCCGAAAACGGCGTTGAGAGGCGCCTCCATCTGGGGATCGGTGCCGGCGTAGTCTGCCTCGACACATCGTCCGATCTTCAGCCTTACGCGGATCTTCAGAAGTCTGCCCCCCTCTAGGTAGTCCTCCGCCTCGTACACACCCCTCGGCCACTTCTCCACCTCCCTCTCGGTTAGCTCTCTGCCGTATTCCACAGCCCTCCGCCACGCCTCCGCCGCTCTGCCGCCGTATTTGTCGAAAAGCTCCGCCACACGGCGCGCGCCCTCTCTGTTAGCCGCTATCTGCGCGTTTAGATCCCCCGCGGCTACCTCCGGCGTCTTGACGTTGGCCAGCCAGACCGAGAGGAGCTCCCTGTTTAGCTCCCCCCGGCGCATGATCTTGACGGGCGGAAGGACAAAGCCCTCCTCGTAGATCGTCCTGGCGTTGGGGTTTATGCTGCCCGGCACGGGGCCGCCTATATCCACGTGATGCGCCTTGTTCACCACATAGGCGACAAGCCTCCCGCGCCAATACACAGGCGTGAGGACCATCACGTCGTTTAGATGTGTGCCCGAGATGTAGGGGTCGTTGACGGCGACGGCGTCCCCCTCCTCGAGCTCCACGCCCTCCTTTTCAAGCGCCTTGAAGAGGTTCTTCACGCCGACGTAGAAGGAGCCCAGGTGCACGGGTATGTGCTCAGCCTGCGCCACAATCCTCCCCTCCGCGTCTAACACGGCGACGCTGTGGTCCATCCTCTCTCTGATGTTGGGGGAGACGGCGGACTTCTTCAGCGCAATGCCAGCCTCCTCGGCCGCAAAGACCGTAGCTCTGTAAATAAGCTCCCAGCTCACAGCCTCCCCAGCGCCAACGTGCCCATGGGGCCCACCTCGACACGCCACCTGGGCGGCACCACAGCGACCGAATGCCTCTCCTCAACCACTGCGGGTCCCTCAAGCTTGAAGCCGCGGGGGAGGTCCTCCCGCCAATACACCGGCGTCTCAACCCACTCGCCGAAGTAAACCCTCCTATGCGAGACGGGCTTGGGCTCGCCTTCGGCCGGCGGCTCCCTCAGCTTCGGCTTCTTGCGCGTAACCACGCCGAAGACGCGGATGGTCACGACCTCTACGGGCCTGTCCAGCCTAAAGCCGTATATAGCCAGGTGTCTCTCCTCGAAGACACTCCTTATCTGGTCCAGATCCGCCGGCCTCCCCGCGGGCACAACTAGCTCCCAGCCCTGCCCCACGTATCTCACGTCGGCTAACCTGACGTAGTAGGTGGGGTTGTGTACCGACAGCGCCTCCTCAAGCCTCCGGTACCCCTCCTCGAGGTCGCGGGGGTAAGACGCCCTCGCCTCGAATTTGCCGTCGGCAAAGAGCATGCCAAGCGCCGTGAAGACCCCAGGCTCCGGCGGGATCACCACGGAGGATACGCCGAGCTCCTCCGCCAGCTCAGCCGCGTGTTGAGGCCCCGCGCCGCCGAAGGCAAACAACACAAACTCGCCGGGATCCAGCCCCCTCTCCACGGTGACGAGCCTCACCGCCCGGGCCATCTCCATGTTAACCAGCTGAACCGCCTGCCAAGCAGTCTCCACAGGATCGCCGAGTTTCTTAAACGCCTTATACGCCGCCTCGGCGTTTAGCCTCATCTCGCCGCCTAGGAGGGAGGCCACCCTGCCTAACACCACATTTGCGTCGGTTATGGTGGGCTCCGTCGCCCCGCGGCCGTAGCAGACAGGCCCCGGGTCAGCCCCGGCGCTCACAGGCCCCACCCTCAGCGCGCCGGCGGCGTCTCTCCACACGACGGTGCCCCCGCCCGCCGACACCTCCGCCAGATCTATAAAGGGGAACCTCACGGGGTATCCGGACCCCTTGACGACGCGGCCGTGGTGGGACTCGCCGCCTACCTCGTACTCGGTGGTTAACTCGGGCTCGAAATCAACCACAGCGCCTGCTTTAGCCGTTGTGCCGCCCATGTCGAAACTTATGACGCGCCTCAAGCCAAGCGCCTTGGCGAATTCGGCGGTTGCCACGACGCCCCCCGCCGGTCCAGACTCGATGAGTTGCACAGGTCTCTTAGCCGCCTCCTCCACAGTCACAAGACCGCCGGAACTCGCCATCACGTATAGCCTGCCGCCGCGCGAGGAGACATATCTGCCGACCTCCTCCAAGTAGCGCCCCACCAGCGGCATCAACGCCGCGTTGACCACCGCCGTGGAGGTCCGCTCGTACTCCCGAGGCTCCGGCGACACCTCGCTGGACAACGTCACGTAGCGGAAGTGCCTCCTGAGGACTGCCCCCGCCGCCTCCTCGTTGGCAGAGCTGGCGTAGGAATGCAGAAACACCACGGCGACTGAAACCACGCCTCGCTCGAGCGCGGCCTTGGCGTAGGTCTCAACCTCCGCGGGGTCCACCGGCCTCAGCACGGTGCCGTCCGGCAGAACTCTCTCGTCCACCTCGAACCGCAAGTGGCGGGACACAAGCGGCCGCGGCTTCTCGAAAAACAAGTCGTAGAGACGCGGCCTGTTTTGCCTCCCGATCTCCACCACGTCTCTAAACCCCCTCGTGGTGAAGAGAGCCACGCGGGGGATCTCAAGCCCCA
This sequence comes from Pyrobaculum sp., assembly GCA_036833835.1. Lineage (GTDB taxonomy): Archaea > Thermoproteota > Thermoprotei > Thermoproteales > Thermoproteaceae > Pyrobaculum. The sequence continues at coordinate 26,326 of DAITPC010000025.1, forward strand.
CCTGGCCCAGAAGGGCGTTTGTCCCTATCGTCGACGCGTGGAGCACCTCCCCAAACTCCGCCACTTTAGAAAGCCCTTCCAAAACAGCCTCCTCCGGCGCACGGGGCGTGCTCAGAAGCTTAAAAGCCCGCACACGCCCCTCCCCGTCTACAACTACCAAGTCTGTAAAAGTCCCCCCGACGTCAACGGCCACAGACACAGAAGGAGTAGCGAGGGATTATAAAAATGGCGGGCCCGGTGGGATTTCTCGGCGGGGTCTCCCCCCGAACCCACGACCTACGGCTCCGAAGGCCGCCGCTCTACCGGGCTGAGCCACGGGCCGGTCTACTCTACGTCACGTATTTAATTTTTGTTGTCGGACGCACATGACGCTCAGGGACGCGGAGGAGAGGCGGGGCAACGGTTGTTCAAATGAATCAGCCACCGCCCTTTAGTCAGCTCACTTTACCTATGGTATTACACCTATGCCGTATTTGTTGGCGAGTTTTCTTAGTCTTTTGTCATAGGTAGCTAAGGCGCCTTCCAGCATGGCTATTGCCAAGATTATGTAATCGTTAGCCATCGTGAGGGGAGCGCCGTCTTTGCTCAAGGCTTCAAGCCCTGTCTGTATTATGTCTATATCTTCATGTAATAGTTGAAAATCTTTTAATTCTTCGATCTTTATTTTAGTAAATTTTACATTATTTGTTAGCTTTAGCAAAACCCATAGATATTCATATAGGACTACGTAGGGAATCACTATATGTCTCTCCGTGAGTATTCTGTAGGCCTCTTCGTGGTGTTCTGAGTCTTCAATAGTTGCGTATATTAAGACGTTGGTATCAACAACTACCCGCGATTTCCTCATTTACCCTGTTGATAACCTCCTCGATCTCCTCAGTCGTAATTCTTTTGCCAAGTTTTACAGTCGACCACCTCTTCTTGTGAGGCCTTATAATTATTACGCCGTTTATCTCGTCTAGTTGCACTTCTACGTAATCGCCCTCTTTTATGCCGAGTTTAGCCCTAATCGGCGCCGGTATAGTCACCTGGAAGTTCCTAGTGACTTTTACCTTCATAGTAACTTAACGAGCTTCTATAATATAAAC
>DAITPC010000026.1:0-26068 GCA_036833835.1 Pyrobaculum sp.
GGCCGCCCTCTAAAATATTTATATAGGGGATTCAGTACTTTGCCAATGGCGCAGATCCCACCGTCTCTGCAGGACCTCGCCAACAGGTTTAACCAAGCGCAGGCTCAGCTACAGAGCGTGTTGTTGAGGAAGCAGCAGTATGAGGCTGAGCTGAAGGAGGTTGAGAAAGCCCTTTCAGAAATCGAGAAGCTACCGCAGGAGGCTAGGGTATATAAAAGCGTTGGGAACTTCCTGGTTCCGCAGACTAGAGACGCGGCGCTTCAAGAGCTGAGAGACAGGAAGGAGTTGCTGGAGCTACACGTGAAGACCTTGACCAGGCAGGAGTCCATGCTGAGGGAGCACATCGAGAAGCTGAGAGAGGAGATCAACAAGGAGCTGGCCAAGTTGAGGGGCGGCTCCCCCGACAAGGGCGGAGGATAGTGGATAAACACGAGGTGGAGAAGGTTGAGTTTATTTCTTCCGAGGTGGCTAGGTATGTGGAGAAAAGGCTAGGTGACGTCGCGAAACACGTCACAGTTTCTGTCTCTTTTTCAGAGGAGGGGGTGGAGGTGGATGTGGATATAGAGGCGAGCGTCTTGGTCGACGATTCCTATCTACAGAAGGTTGCCGACGAGGCTGCTGAGCTGGGCGTGTGTATAGCCGATGTGATACGCGAGAGGGGTTGGCCGATAGAGCGCAGTGAGATCGCCAGATGCTTCGCCAAGTGATCGAGTTGCTCGGCGGGGCCAGGAGAGCCGCCGTAGTGACGCATAGGCGGGCCGACGCCGACGCGCTGGCATGCGCGAAGATACTACAGGTCGTGTTGGAGAGACTTGGCGTTACGGTCGTCGCGGTGGTGTGTCCGGAGGGTTCTCCGCTGGGGGGTTGCACGAAGGAGTTGCCTAGAGACGTCGATGTGTATGTGCTGGCCGACGTAGCCACGCTGAGCCAAGTGCCCCCGCTACAGGGGAGGTATTTCAGGGTGGATCACCACTACGTCGGCGACGACATACCCGGCATCGTCGTGCGGAGGCCTAGTTGCGCCGAGGTGGCCCTGAAGCTCGCCGAGGAGGCCGGCGTGGAGCTGCCGCCAGAAGTCATCAAGTTGGCCGTATTGGGCATATATACAGACACGGGAAGGCTGAGGAGGGCCGACGCAGAAACCCTCCGGGCCTTGGCAAAGTTGCTTGAGAAGACGGGGGGCACTTTAGGCGATTTGGTTGAGGAGGAGAGGGCCGGGGAGTTTCAGAGGGTGGTGGCGTTGTTGAAGGGCGTGAAGAGGCTGGAGGCGTATAGGTCGTCCGTCGGCATAATATGCACGTCGCACGTGGGGGCGTACGAGGCAGACGTGGCGGCGCTTCTGCTGTCTATGGGTTGTGGCGTTGCCCTAGTGGCGTCTCGGAAGGAAGACGGCGTGCATGTAGTCATGAGATCCCGCGGGTTCGACGTTGCGACGTTGGCGAAGTCGTTGGGCGCCGGCGGCGGCCACAAAGAGGCAGCCGTGGCCATAATACGCGAGGACGTGGCAAAGACGCAGTTGCCCCGTCTACTTAGGAGGATCGTTAAGCAGATAGACGCAAACGCCGAGCCGTTAGTCCAGTAGGTCTATCCTCCTGGCTTTGAAGCCACAAGCGGGGCACGCGTATATGCTCTCAACGACTCTTCCCCGGTATTTCTTGGAGAAGAACCTGTCTTGCCTATACAGACGTAGCACGTCTTTTCCGCATTGAGGACAGCGGTACTCGGTCTCGACGCCTGGGCCAAGTTTTTGAGGCTTCTCCACCAAGGCGCGGCCGAGCGCCTCCTCTAGACCCGTCTCCAGCTCAACTGAGCTTATGCCCAGGAGCTTTACGTCTAGCTTAACGCCGTACCACCTATGCGCCCTTTCTAGAAGCGAGTTTATGTAGTCCACCAAGACATACGGCCTGTAAGAGACGACAACCAACACATCGAGCGCGTCAACCCCCAAGACCTTCTTGAGGTCTTCCACGTCGTCGAAACCGGGGAACTCCTCCCGCGGGCACCAGAAGCCCAGCCTCAGAGACCCCACGGAGGCGACTAAAAAGTCTAGCCCTCTACGCTTGGCCTCTAGACCGCGTTCCTTGAGGTACTCCGCAACGGCGTTGCACTCCACAGCCGCCAAAACGCCAAAGTATAAAAACACTTAATCAGAAGCAGTTCAATGCGCTGTCCAATGTTCCGCCCAACTGCAGACGGCCTTAGATGCGTGTTGATGCCTCCGGAGGAGTGGCGCGTGAGGAGGCAACAGCTGGAGAAGTACTGCAGCAACGGCGGTAGCGGCTGTTCCATATACGCGCAGTACCTGGCAAAGAAGGGGGCGAAGTAAGGCGACGCACATTATTTTTATACCAGCCAGTACGGAGCCACATGCTTTGCCCGTCTCTTGTGGAGTGCCTGGAGATGCTAAAACCCCGGCATATATTGGCAATCTCGTCGCCGCTGGGAGGGCTAGGGGTACTTACGCTGGCTAAGCAGACCAAGCTGTCGGTGCTCACCTCAGGTCCCGTCTTCAATAAAATTGCGGTGTTGGAGGCCGTGGACAACTACGGAGCGGAGGTGAAATACGCCCCGCGCCTCCACACGTCCATATACAAAATGGTGGGGGAAAAGGAGTGCTGGGTCGCGGGGCCTCCCTTGGTGAGGTCCGTCGTCGCGGGGAATTCCACCTCACTCTCGGTATATACATGCGCGAAGGTGGAAGGAGTTGAGAAGCTACTAACAAGCGGAAAGCCTATCGAGAACCTAAGCTCCAAGATCCTCGGCGGCGGCGGAGACGGCCGCGACTTCGACCTAGTGGTTCAGCTCAGGTCCCTACAGGTGAAGGGGGAGGACGAGGAGGAGATCGCAGACAGGATAATCCGCAGCGGCGTCTTCGGCGTTGACGACCTTGACACAATTTCTCAACAGCTCTGGCGGCTGGCGTCGCGGCGGAGGAACAGATCCGCGGTTCTGTTTAGAGAACCCCACACGGGGCTCGGCATAACGATACCGATGGTCTACTACGGGGTAAAGGTCGTGGCCGGCGGACAAGACTGCCCCCAGGGGAGATGCATTAAGACCACCGCGAAGTTGCTAGAGAGAGCGCTTAGGCTTGCGCCGCCGGCGAAGATCCACGAGGAGTGGCGCGCCGCCCTCAAGGAGCCTCAGACGAGGAGAGTGATCGAGGACTCGCCGTATATGCCCGCGATCCTCATGCTGACGGGGAAGATAGACGTAAGGCACGAGATGGGGGCCTGGATATACGCCCTTAGATGATTACTTGGTAACCTCCCTCCACGCCACACCGAGCTCGTCGGCGTATCTGTAGGCCTCCTCCATCTCCTTCTCCGTGACCCTCCGCCTGATCTCCCTATACCTATCCATCTTCGGGACGAGGTAGTCGGGTCTGTACTGATCCATTATGTTCACCAGGGCGTGTCGGCAGTTCTCCGCAAGCCACCTCAAGACCGGCTTCGTGCAACACTCCACATGTCCCGGCAACACCAGATGCCGCACAATTATGTCCTCGCCCCTCCCACATATGACCGAGAAGTTCCGCGTCGTAACCTTCCAATACCGCGGAGCCACGGAGTACCGCATGGCGCATGTGTCGTTGCCGTATTTGAAATCGGGAAGCCAGATATCTATCACGTGGAGAATCAGGGAGAGGCCCTCAGGCGTTAGGTACATGTTGGAGTTCCACAGCTGAGGCACGTTGACGCCCCTTGCGGCTAGTATCTTCAACGACTCAAGTATATGCGGGATGTTGGGGGTCGGCTCGCCGCCTACCCAGTTTATGTTCCGGCCCCCCTCCTCCCTAAGCCTAACCTGCATGGCGGCGAGGCCCTGGGGAGACACCTCCACCCCAGCCTCGGGGTGCTGAGATATGTCCCAGTTCTGGCAATACACGCAACGGAAGTTGCAGCCGGAGAAGAAGATGGTGCCGGAGGGGACCAGGGGGGCCTCCTCTCCCAGGTGGAGGAAGAAGCTGGCTACCCGCGCCTTATGATCCAGGAGACATGCCCCCCTCCCCGCGGTTCTGTCGACGCCGCACCGCCTCTCGCAGAGCATACAACGTCTGAGTTGCCGCCTGGCGAGTTCTATCTTCACATCTAGGAAGGAGGCCTTCGGCAGCTCCCTCCTAAGCAGGGAGACGTCCGGCCGCTCCTTCTGGCGGTGCCACTCCTCGTCGAAGGCCTTGCCGAGCTCCCCGTGTAGCCTCCACAGCCTCTCGTCGTCGAAAGAGGCGTAGTCCGGCGGCGCCTCCACCCTCGCGGCTATGTGAAACTTGGCAGGCGCCGCGTCGCGCATAACAGCGTAGTACCACCTCAGCCTCTCCCTAACCACCGGGTCCTCCCACACCACCACCGCGTCGGGCCTGTACAAAGTCCAGTACACGTACCACCTATGCACTATTTTAATACCTTTTCGCGAAATGCCGTGGCTCTCCTGGCCAGGGGCGCTGAGGCGGAGATATATATTCTAGACTGGTTCGGGATGAGGGCGGTTCTAAAGAGCCGCAAGCCGAAGAGATACCGAGACGCCGGCCTGGACTACCAGATAAGGAGGCGAAGGACCATAAACGAGGTGCGGAACATGTACATGGCCCACACAATAGGCGTTAAGGTGCCCGCCGTGTATTTCTTCGACCCCGAAAAAACCGTAATAATAATGGAGTACGTGGCTGGAGAGAACCTACGCGAGTTGCTCAACCGCGGCGACTACGTCTACCTGAGAGACGTGGGCGTGTTGGTGGGCAGGATGCACCGCGCCGGGCTGGTGCACGGAGACCTAGCGCCAACAAACATCATACTGTCGCGGGGGGACCTCTACTTCATAGACTTCGGGCTGGGCGAAATACGGCGGGGGTGGACGCGCAGAACAGCCATATTGATGGCAAGAGACGTAAACGTTCTGCTTAGGACACTGGATCTCTACGGGGACAAAGCCGAGAAGCTGAGAGATCTCTTCTGGACAGGCTACAGGGAAGAAATGGGCCAAAGGGCAAACGCCGTGGAGAAAGAAGTGGGGAAAATAAGGGCGTCTGGCCGCTACGCAGAACAGAGGAGGTAGGTGGCGGGCCCGGTGGGATTCGAACCCACGACCTACGGCTTAGGAGGCACGGCGGACCGGGCGGCTGGGTCCTCCGCCGCTCTGTCCTGACTGAGCTACGGGCCCTTGCTAGTTTCAATGTGGCTGTTTTTAAGTTTTTTGAGTGGCGTTTACGCCTTCTGCACTACATGTCGGCTATTTATGGGGGTTTTGCCTCTCTCGTCGTGTTGTCTGTGTTAGACAATAAGGTGAGGCGGGTGTTGCGGGGGCTTGCCGCCGAGTTTGCCTACTTGGCGGTGGTCGGTACGTCGATTTTGCCGCCGCGGAGCCTTCTCAGGCTTCGGCTTGCTAGGGCGGTTACGCCGGAGATGGTGTCTTACCTGGCTGTGAGGGTCGGGGGGGATGTGCCCGACGTGCTGGCTAATTCCATGTTGGGGATGCGGCTTGGGGGTGTTCCTAGGTGTGACTTGCTTTCTGACGTGTTGCCGGAGCTCTACAAGCTGTGTCTGGTGTTGAAGGGCAGGGGGAGGGAGCCTATGTATAAGGTGATGTCGGATGTGGTGGTGCCACTGGCGATTTCCGCCTCGGCCGCCGGGTTTGAGGAGGGCGACGTGTTATTAACCAGCTACCGAGCGGTTACAAGTAGGAGAGATAGAGACGTCGCCGCAGTTATGAAATACTTCCGGAAGTGGTACGTGGCGGCTAGATTTTAAATAGGGTGGGTACCTCCTTTGTGTTTAGGCGCGGGGAGTGGGTTTTGTTGATTGAGGAGCGTGGGGGGTACAAGATCGTGGTGAGGGCGGGCGGGGGGAGCGTGCAAACAATCAGGGGGTATATAGACACCGACGCCTTGGTTGGGACGCCGCATGGGGCCGTGGTGGTTTCGTCGTTGGGCGTAAGGTTTAAGGCTCTGCCTGCCACCGTGTTTGATGTTATTGAGCACAGATTCCGCCTGGGGGCCCAGGCCATATATCCCAAAGACGCCGTATATATAGTCAAGGTTGCCGCCATCGGCCCCGGCTCGAGGGTGGCTGAGGCGGGGACAGGCTCCGGCTTCTTAACCACCGTTTTGGCATGGTACGTGAGGCCCTGGGGCCTCGTCTACAGCTTCGAGAAGAGGGTCGACCACCTACGTATCGCCGTGAGGAACATAAAAAGCGTAGGCCTAGAGGGGTATGTGGATCTGCAACTGAGGGACGTGGTGCAGTTTGGCTTTGGCTCGATTCGCGTAGATGCGGTGGTGCTCGACATGGGCGACCCCTGGAACGCCTTGGGCCACGCCGCGGAGGTGTTGAGGCCAGGCGGCGTCGTGGTGATTTACTCCACCACAGTGGAGCACCTCAGCAAGAGTGTTGAGGCTCTGCGCCGTTACGGCTTCTACGACTTGGCTGTCCAGGAGGTGTTTCTGCGCCGCTGGAAGCCTGTGGTGGGCGAGTTGAGGCCGGAGACTTTTGACGTGGTGCATACCGGCTGGGTACTCTCAGGCCGGCGGGGATAATTTTTAACTGGATTTTTTAAAGCAATGACATGGAGCTTGTCAGAGAGGCGAGGCCTCACCGCAGGGAGAAGCTTGGGGGGAACTTGATAGAGTGGTTTCACTGGCTTCTGCGCGAGGCGGAGCTCTACGACGTGCGCTACCCCGTAAAGGGTGCGTACGTCTGGCGGCCCTACGGCATGAAGCTTAGACGCAACGTGGAGAGTTTAATACGTCGTCTCCACGACGAGACCGGCCACGAGGAGGTGTTGTTTCCTGTGTTTATTCCCTACGAGTTTTTCGGAAAAGAGTCGCAACACATACGGGGTTTTGAGAAGGAGGTGTTTTGGGTCTCTAAAGGTGGCGAGGCTGGCGAGAGGCTTGTGTTGAGACCCACCTCGGAGACGGCTATTATGCCTATGGTGAAGCTGTGGATACAGGACTACAAAGATCTCCCGCTTAAGTTGTATCAAATCGTCAGCGTGTTTAGGGCTGAGACGAAGATGACGCATCCCATGATCCGGCTGAGGGAGATCAGTATGTTTAAGGAGGCGCATACGGTGCATGTAAATAGGGAAGATGCCGAGAGGCAGATACGCGAGGCTGTGGAGATATACAGGCGGATTTTCGACGAGATGTGTCTGGCGTATATGATAAACAAAAGGCCTGACTGGGATAAGTTCGCCGGGGCTGAATACACAATCGCCTTCGACACGGTCCTCCCCGATGGCAGGACGTTGCAGATAGGCACCGTGCATTACCTGGGGACCAACTTCACGCGGGTTTTCGAGGTGACGTATCTAGACGCCGACGGTGTTAGGAAGCTTGCCCACACCACGTCATACGGCATATCGGAGAGAAGCATAGCGGCTATGCTCATCACACACGGCGACGAAGCAGGAACTACGTTGCCGCCTAACCTCGCCCCGATACAGGTGGTTGTAGTGCCCATATTCTACGGCGAGGAGGAGTTGCCTACAATAATGCCTACGGTGGAGGAGGCGGCGAAGGCGCTCAGAGGCGCCGGCATCCGCGTGCATATCGATGACAGAAGGGACAAAACCCCCGGCTGGAAGTTCTACTATTGGGAGCTTAAGGGCGTGCCCCTCAGGGTGGAGATAGGGAAGCGCGACGTCGAGAAGAAGCAGGTGGTCGTCACGCGTAGAGACACCCTCGAGAAATACGCCGTAAAACTCGACGAGCTTGTAGACGCCGTGAGGGCCTTGATGAGGGCTGTGGAAGATAACCTGCGGAGGAGGGCCTGGGAGGAGCTGAAAAACAGGATTGTGCGGACGGAGGACGTGGAGACCGCGAAAAACGCCATCAACAGCGGGAAGGTGGTTGAGGTGCCGTGGAGCGGCGACAACGAGTGCGGCGTCAAGATCCAGGAGCTCGTAGGCGCGGAGAGCTTAGGCATTCCCCTGGATGTAGACGCATCTGTAGGCGGATACGACCTGCGCGACTTGGCGTGTAGAGAAAAACGCGCCGAGATTTGGCTTAGGTTGTCTCAACGCTATTGAGCAGGAAAAATTTAAAAACCGCCTCAGTAGAGGCGCCGTGCCGAAAAAGAGGAAAAACAGAGGACGTAAGAAGGGCGACAAGGGACGAGAGCCATATGTATATTGCGACAACTGCGGAAAGGTGACGCCGAGGTCTAAAGCTGTGAGGTTAACAGTTCCCTACTCCCCCGTGCCGCCCGACTTAGCCAGAGAGCTTGAGAAGCAGGGCGTCATCATATCGCGGTACTTGGTAACCAAGCGCTACTGTATAAACTGTGCCGTGTTCTTCGGCATAATCAAGGTGCGTCCCAGGGAGGAGCGGAAGAAGAAGGTGCCGCTTCAACAAGTCGTTTGAGCGCTTTTTTGATAAAAAGCGACGTTGCATGTCCTTGGTCTATCGACGCTAGCAACCTAGTCAAGAACAGGTTCGACGTCCTTGTGGATTTTTTAGTAGAGTCTCTCCGCGGGGGCGTACGCGAGGTGTATGTAATGCTGTGCGACGGGACGACATACCGCATAACGTCCGCGCCCCCCGGTCGGGCGCGTGTGGTTGCTTCTTGGCTCCTAACACAGAAGTCGTTTAAGACGGATTTACGTACCATCTTGGCCAGATACAGACATGTGTACTATCTGCACGAAAGCGGTAGAGATATCTCGGATGTACGTCTGGAGGACGACGGCTTGTTTATCTTCGGCGACCACGACGGCCTTTCGCCGGAGGACGAGGAGCTCCTGTCTAAACGCGCCGTATGGATTTCGCTTGGGCCGTTGCCGTATATGTCTTGGCAAGCCGCGACGTATGTGGCGTACGTGCTTAAAAGACAATTTTAATTAACTCGTCTAATCGGCAGTGGTTTCCGAGAGGCTGAGGAGAGTCGTGAACCTGGACAAGCTCGGAGGACGCATCCCCTTGAGTCCAAACTTGCTCACGTTGGTGTCTGGGCTAGTGGCTTGGGGCGGCGTGCCTCTGGTGCTGATCTACGGCTTCCCGCCGTGGCTCTTCATATTGGTCTCTGGTCTGCTTGACGGGCTAGACGGCGCAGTCGCCAGAAGCAGAGGCGCAGTCTCCAGAGGAGGGGCTTTCCTAGACTCGTTTCTCGACCGATATTCCGACGCCGCGTATTTAGCCTACTTCTGGGGACGCGTGGATCCGTTGGTGATCTACATTGCTTTGGTGGGGACTTACGCAATAAGCTACGCGCGGTGCAGAGGAGAGGCGCTCGGCGTAGAGGTTAGGGGCGTCGGGTTTATGGAACGCGGCGAGAGGGTTGCCTACCTTTTCCTAGTTGCTGTTGCGGCCTCCGCCTTTCCCCTCCTCGTCTCGCCCCTTCTTTATCTATACACGGCGTTGGTGAGCGCGGCGGCTCTCTACAGAGGCTTCGTGGTGTTTAGAAGGCTAAGTTTTAAATAGTGGGTCTGGTGGGCGCATAATGAGTGTTGTCGCTAGGGTCTCTAAAAACAGCGTAGTGAAGAGGGAAGTTGTGAATAAAGATGTCATGGAGGCGGTTAAGGACGTGGCTGTAGAACTGATAAAGTCCTGGGATCCTTCCTCGTCGGACTTCATCATCCTTAGGGATTACTACTCGGTGTCGTACCCAGCGCCTCTGACGAGGGAGTTGCTGGAGAAGATTAGGAAGTACTCCCCGAAGAGGGTGGAAAACAGGGTGGAGGTCACGTTGCCGATTTTTGAGATTGTCCACGGCGCGCAGTGGGCCGGGGAGAGTCTTCAAGTTGGCGACGCCACGGTTGTGTTTCCGTATATAGACGACGCCACCACCGAGGAGGTTCTTAGAGGTGTCCTGCAGAGCCTCTCGTCGCCTGAAGAGGAAGAGGTGTTTGAATAACTGTATAGGCGGGCGCTAGACTAGACGTGCCGCGCCTCTAAGCTCCTCGATAGATACGCCCATCGCCTCAAGTATCTGTTCAAGAGACGTGCTGACGTATTCTAGGTATTTTTTCTCGTCTATCTCGTCTATCCTCGCAAGCTGGATAGGCTTGACCCCCACGGAGTCCTTGGTCTTTATTATGATTATCGCGTCGCCTCTGCCCACCTTGATGCCGTATTTCATGAGTTGCTCGGCGGCTTTCACATGTTGAGGCTTGTTTTTAGTGTACTCTTCTAGGTTTTTGCTCAAGACCATTTTTATGCCGAGTTTGTCTAACGTGATCTTCTTCTCTTTTATCTTGGTCTCGGCCTCTTTTACCATTGCTATTATTATATCTCTTGTTTTTACTATATCATCTACCGAATTTATATTTCTCAAGTTGTTTATAATGTCTTCCACCAATTCTTTTACAAAGGGCGGCGCGTTTCGTTTTTTAGCCACGATGCCCTTCACAATGACGTTGCCGTCTTTGGTTACGCCGAGGTAGTTCTTCTTCCGTCCGCTAAACATTACGAATTTATATATTTTATCTAGCTCTATATCTATACCAACGTTTTCTGTGTATTCGATAAGTTTTTTGATTTTATCCTCGGTAACGTTCCATAGAAATAATGAGTCGGTATCGCCATATACAGGTATCAGCCCCAGCTCCGTGGCCTTCAAAACTGTGCTGGTCATGATGTATCTGGCCAGCGCCGTGGTGAGCTCCGCCACAGGTGGGCAGTACAGCGGGAAAGTCTCTGCGCCGAAGACGCCGTATGAGGCGTTTATAAAAACCTTCATGGCGCTTTGCACCACGTCGTAGAGTTGTCTCTCGGCGGGGGTTGGTGCTTTTTTAGCTAGCTTCTTGTAAACATGCACTCTAAGATCTCTCAAAATGCCGACAAGCGTGCTTGTGAGGCCGGGCTTGTCGCGGCACACGGTGTGTGGGAGCTCCGGTATAGGCCTCTCGGCGTTGGGTCTGCAGTTGACGGTTTCGTAGGAGAGGTTCCACTTGCTTATTATTGTGGGGTACAGAGAGGCGAAGTCAAGTACGTACACGTCGAAAAATATACCCAGCGGCGGGTCCAACACGACGGCCCCGGCGTATTTCTTGCCCTTTATGATAGCCTTGGTGTGCACAGAGCCCTTCTCCTTCAAGATATCCTCCTTGTTGGGTATGAGCCAGCCCCTTCTTCTATGTTCGTAGTAGAGCATGTTCCGGATCCACGCAGAGACCTGCGACCTAGTGATGTCTTCAATCGGCATCTTGGCGATTCTCGAGAGGAGCAAGATTAGCTTCATTACCATCTCGCCGTTGTACAGAGTGAAGTAGAGCGTTATCAACGCGTCTCTGTAGTTATACTCGGCAAGCTCCCAGTAGCTCATCTTGGAGATGTTTTTCTGCCTCTCAAGCTTGCCCACGTCTAGGATCGCATACGCAATGCCGTCAAGCCCCCTCTCCCCTCTATAGACCCCGCCGAACGCGTACGCCTCTATGGCCTTAATTGCGAAGAACTTGTACATGTCTATGTGGACGCCGGGCACCACGCTGACGTAGTCCCTCTTGGCTGCTATGGGCATCTCCTCCTTAGATATTCCTAGAGCCAGGGCTCTGTTGTAGATGTAGGGCAGGTCGAAATTGTCGCCGTTGAAGGTCACAACTACAGGGTACTGCGTGATCGTTTTCAACACTTCTCTAATAAGTTCATACTCACTATCGAAGAATATTATCTCGTAGTCCGGTCTGTATCTCAATTCTGCCTCGTTGCCTGGCCTGCGTAGCATTAATACGCGTCTAAGCCCGTCGCTACCCACAAGCGCTACTGAGATGACCTCATATTCCGCCTCTCGCGGGTCGGGTATCTTGTTCTCCTGAGGCGTATATACCTCGACGTCTATGGCCACTCTCCGGATGTGGGGCACCGGCGCTTGGAACAGCGGGATCCACTCCTCGGCGACTTTGCCGTATTCCGGCTGGAACACATTGCCGAGGGTCGACTTGATCTCCGGCGGGATGGAGATCTCCACCGGAGTTAGCCCGTTGCCGTTTGACCTGTACCACATCCCTGGGATGATGTTGCGGTCGAAGAGGTAGCTGTGGTGGTACTTTATCCTAGACTCCCACGTCTCCCCCAGCATCTCTCTCAGCGACCTCTTCCCGCCGCCTACAGAGAGCGGGTCCTTGGCGTACACCTTTGTGAGGAGGATTTTTCGGTTGTGCAACGCATCGTATTTCTCAACCACCTCAAAGTGGCTGAAGCCTGGGTGGCGCAACGCATCGGGAATTTTCTCCGCAATCTCCTCAGGCGTTTTGTTGGTAATGAGGTAAGGTCTGTGTCCCGTGTTGTCGTACCAATAATACACAGTATCGCCGACTGGGTCGTAGAGCTTAACTAACGCCTTCCCCTCAGCCCCGTCGTAGACAACGGATAAAACAAGAGAGGGGGGTATGACGTTAGAGACAACTCCCTTAATCCGGCTTTCCTCGATCGCCTCGCCCTCGTATTCCCTAACCTCTTCCTCAAATTCTTCAAACTCCTCCTCGAACTCACCCACGTATATTAGTGGGTGAGGGTTAAAAACGATTAGCAGTAATACCGCCGGCGTTAAAGCTTATAAAGTATCTCTACATCAACTTTCGTGGTAATTTACGTTTCGCCACATAAAACAGACAATAAAACCTCGGTTGCCTCGGACCTCAAGCGGATTATCATAACGGAGATAATAAACGAAGCTATACAAGGCGTGACTATCCTCGACGAGCGGGGCGTACCTATCATACATCACCTCCCCAACACATTAACCGCGAAAACGTTGCGACAAGTCACCAACCTCATTGAGATAATTAACATCATAAGGCAGAACCAAGACGAGAACCTCGGCGACTTCCACTACGTCACAGTGAAATACGCCAACTACAAAGTCGGTATATTTGAACTGCCTAACAAGAAGGGCTGGCTCATAGTCTTCGTCAATCCGCTGTGGCACGTAGAAAACCTGTTGCCAAAAATACGTCAGTTTGCCCACAAGATAAGCCAAAGCGTTACTTAGCCCTCCCCAGCCTCTGATGAGCCGAGGCCAGCTCGTTTCTCGCCAGCGCGATTAACAGGTTCAGCTCGCCGGCGAGCACCGTCGCGGCCACTATTTCCGCGAACTTCAACGCGTTGGTCCCCGGCGGATCGCCGGGGCCAGCAACGCCGAGAAGCGCCAACGCCTCCCTCTGGGTGGGCAGGCCCGTGCCTCCGCCTACTGTGCCGACCTCCAGGCTCGGCAGGAAGACCGAGATGTAGAGACCGTCTTCTCTAGGCTCGGTGGAGGTTATGCCCATGCTGGACTCCACCACCTGGGCCGCGTCTTGCCCCGTCGCTATGAATATGGCAGCTACTATGTTGGCGAAGTGAGCGTTAAAGCCATATGAATGAGCCAAGGCGGAGCCTATTAGGTTCTTCCTCAAGTTTACGTTGTGGACGTCCTCCGCAGGTATGCCGAGTTTCTCCAGTGTCTCTTTTTTTATCACGGCCTCCGCCACAACGGTCTTCCCCCGGCCCAGCAGGAAGTTTACGGCGTTGGCCTTTTTATCCACACACATGTTGCCGCTGAGCGCGACGAGTCTCGCCTTTGGGAAATGCTCATGGATGTACCTCGCCACGGCCTCAGAGGCTATAGTCGCCATGTTCATGCCCATGGCGTCTCCCGTGAAGTACACCAGCCTCAGCCACACGTAGTTGCCCACGACGAAGGGTTGCACCTCCTTAAGCCTTCCATGTCTAGTCGTAGACTCCGCGGCTTTTTTCAATTCGTCGAAGTGCTGATGTACCCACTCCACAAACTCCACCGCGTCTATGAGCGAAGGCAGTCTAAACAGCGGGGCCCTCGCCATTCCGTCCTTCAGCACCTTGACCCTTGCGCCGCCTGACTCCGTGACGAACTTGGCTCCCCTGTTTACCGAAGCCACCAGAGCCCCCTCGGTGGTGGCCAGCGGGACGTAATAGTGGCCGTTGGCGTAGTCGCCCCTTACAAGCAGAGGTCCCGCAACGCCAACGGGGATCTGCACGGCGCCGATTACGTTTTCTATGTTTCTACCCACCACCGTGTTTAGGTCTATTATGGTCTTGCCGATGTCTTCCAGCTTCACGCCGGTTACCTTCTCTAGGTATTGGCGCCGCGCCTCAGCGGCCTTATTTGCATCGCCGTATATCTTCTCGAACTCGTGAAGCTTAGGTTCCATTGGAAACATTTTAATAAGTTGGCTTTATAACCTTTCGATGAAAGACGTATTCCTGGCCGGGGCCGCACTTTATCAAGCAGGTAGGCACTACGGAAAAAACATCGACGACATAGCCGCCGAGGTCCTCGACAAGGCTCTTTCAGACGCCAAGGCCGACATAGACGCGTTGTTCGTCGCCTCCTCAACCACCGAGCTCGCCAACAAGCAACAGATCTTGGGGGCCTACGTGTTGGAGGCCCTAGGCCTGGACAAAATCCCTGTATACAGGGTGGAAAACGGAGACGGGTCCGGGGGTGCTGCGGTGGCTCTTGCCTACCACGCGCTGAGGTCTGAGGAGTACAACTGCGTCGCCGTGGTGGGCGTCGACAAGCCTAACGACGTCTTAAGCAACCAGCAACAGGACATATACGCCACCACCCTCGACACATATTTCGAGCGATACTTCGGCATAACGCCTCTGTCCTACGCAGCGCTCATGGCCAAGATGTACCTCAAGAAATATGAATACAAATACGAGGACCTGGCCCGATGGGCTGTTTTGATGCACAGCCATGGCGTGGGAAATCCCTACGCCTACTTCAGAAGACAGATAAAGCTGGAGGACGCGGTAAACAGCGAAATAGTAAGCGAGCCTCTGCGGCTTTATGACATAGGCCCCCTCGCAGACGGCGTTGCGGCCGCGGTGCTCTGTAACAGCAGGAAGGACGGGCCGCGTATACTGTCTGTCGCCGCCTCTACAAACACGGTGGCGTTTAACCTAAGGCCGGAATACGACATGCTTTATAGCTTGAACGAGGCGGCGAAACGTGCCTTTGAGAAGGCCAAGATCACGCCGAAGGACGTGGCGACGGCCGAGGTCCACGACTCCTTCTCCATCTTCGGGGTCCTCGCGGTGGAGTCGCTGGGCTTGGTGAGGAGGGGCGGGGCTCTCGCCTTGATAAGAGACGGCGACTTGCCTGTGAACCTAAGCGGCGGCTTTAAATCCAGGGGAAACGTGCTGGGGGCCACGGGGGTTTACCAGCTCGTGGAGGTGGCTTGGCAACTGATGGGCAGGGAGTTTAAGCGCGTAGACGGGAGCTACGGGGTGGTACACAGCATGGGCGGCGTCGACAAAGTTTCGACAGTTGTCGTTGTAGGAGTATGACAAAGTATAAAAACATGTTTTAGGGTAGGGGCATGAGACACGAGTCGGTACCGATCTACTGGAGGAACATTCCTCACTATTACCGACTGGTCGCCAGGCGGTGCAAGAAGTGCGGGGCCGTGTACTTCCCGCCTGTGGTGAAGTGTAGGTGCGGCTCCACGGAGCTTGAAAACGTCGAGCTACCCCGCGAGGGCAGACTCGTGGAGTACACCGTGTTGCACCAGGTCGGGACGGACTTCTTGAAGCAGAAGCCGCTAATTATAGGGCTCGTGGAGCTTTCCAACGGCGTAAGAGTGGCGGGGCAGATAGTCGACGCCCAGCCGGATAAGCTTGCGCCGGGGGCCAAGATGGAGGTGGTGTTTAGGAGGGTGATCGCCGACGGGAAACACGGCTTGGTTATGTACGGGTACAAGTTCAGACCTGTGGGTGGGATATGAGCCGCGTAGGCGTAGTCAGCTGGGGCGCCTACATCCCGAAGTACCGCATAAGGACCGAGGAGGTGGCTAGGATATGGGGCGACGACCCCCTCCGCATAGTAGATGTGTACCTAGTGGACGAGAAAAGCGTCGAGGGCTTAGACGAAGACGCCGTGACAATCGCGGTGGAGGCCGCCAGGCGCGCCATCAGGAGGGCTGGGATCGACCCGAGGCGTATAGGGGCTGTCTACGCAGGCACCGAGTCTAAGCCGTACGCGGTTAAGCCCATCTCCTCCATACTCGTCGACGCGCTGGGACTCAGCAACAACGTATTTGCCGTAGACATGGAGTTCGCCTGCAAGGCCGGTAGCGAGGGCCTCGTGGCGGCCATAGGACTTGTGGACTCCGGAAGGGCGGAATACGGCATGACCGTCGGCACGGACACATCACAAGGCGAGCCCGGTGAACACCTAGAGTACTCAGCCAGTAGCGGCGGGGTGGCCCTCATGGTGGGGAAAGACGGCGTAGCCGCGGAGCTTGAGGCCATGTATTCCTTCGTCTCAGACACGCCGGACTTCTGGCGTAGAGAGGGGTCGCCGTATCCCATGCACGGCGAGGGCTTCACGGGCGAGCCAGCCTACTTTAGACATATAGTGGGGGCGGCCAAGGGGCTTATGGAGAAGTACGGCTACAAGCCGAGCGACTTCACCTACGTGGTGTTTCACCAGCCAAACGGCAGGTTCCCCGTCCGCGCCGCCTCCATGTTAAACATCCCAATGGAAAAGATCAAGCCGGGCATAGTCGTCACGCATATCGGAAACACATACAACGCCTCCGCGCTTATGGGCTTCGCGAAGGTGCTGGACACGGCCAAGCCAGGCGACAAGATCCTGCTGGTGCCTTTTGGAAGCGGCGCAGGCTCCAACGCCTTTGTGTTCACAGTAACCGACCTAATAGCTGAAAGACAGAAAACAGGTGTGCCCACGGTTGAGGAGATGCTACGCGACAAGATTTACGTCGACTATGCGCAGTATCTCAAGATGCGTAAAATGATAAAACTATTCGAATAATACAGCCAGTTTAAACACCAGCAAAAAAAGTCGTGCCTCTTCCTTTACATGCCGAGAAAGCAGACTGACAAAGTTTTTGAGCGTAAAGAACAAGTCCTAGAGTACCTCAAGACATATGGGGAGCTCACCACCAGCCAGCTTATACAGATGACGGGACTTAGCCACTCGCAGATATTCTACATCCTCAAGCTCTTGGAGAAAGAGAACCTCGTCAAAGAGGTGAAGAGGGGGAAGATAGCCTACTGGAAATTTGTGGAGGCAAAAGAGGCCTAACTTTTTAAAAACAGGCATCCACAGCAGCGGTGATTTCTGAGCTGTACAAAGCTGGAAAAGCCAAACAAGAGGCGTTGGGCGTCCTAGCCAAGACCGTGATATGTGTGAAAACTGGATGCCTCGCGTCAGGCCCAGAGATCGTCGTCGGCAACGTCACGTTGCAACTAACAGACGCCGTAGCCCCGGCCCCCAGGACGAAGCCCGCCAAAGAGATTAGGCAGGAAAAGTTGCCGCTCCGCCAGCTGCAGCCGAAACCCGAAAAACCCCCCAGCCCCCAGCCCCCGAAGCCGCAGGAGACGCCGGGGAAGAGCCCCTTGAAGGAGCCGCAGAGGGAAACTAAGGAGGTCGGAGAGGCGAAAAAAGAGGAGGCCAGCTGGGATAGGCTGGTGTCTCTACTTGCCGAGGAGGCAAAAATCGAGAGGACGAAGGCCGAGTCCGTCCTAAACGCCATATTTAACTACTTGGCCACCTACCCCAGCGCCGGGGTGCTGAGATTCATCGACGACGTTGCGAGGATGTCTAAAGCCGACCAGAGGACGGTGAGGACGGCGCTTGAGATCCTGAGGTCGTCAGATGTGGTAGAGATGAGGGAAGAAGGTGTGGTCAATTTGAAACGCGCAGTTAGGCGTGAGGGCTTGCCTCTTTAACTCCTCTTAGCAGGTACATATATCTCAGTCCTGTGCCCCTTGGCAACCAACACCAAGTCCCCCCTGTCGCGTAGATTCCTTAACACCTTAAAGGCCACAGACATCTTTATGCCATATTTAGACGCGATTTCGTAGGGGGTAACGGCCTTCATGCCCTGCACCTCCTTGGCAATGGTCTGAAACACCTTCTCGTCGAGGGTCTGGATAGTCCTCTTAGCTGGAGCCTCCTCCTTCTTCGCCTCCTTCTTACCTTTCTGGGGCTGTGCCTGCGCCTTCTCCTTCTCGGCTTTTTTAGCAAGCTGACTCAACGTGGGGCGCTTCTTCCCTCCCATAGGGACATGGGTGTGTGGTGTTTAAAAGATTTCTCCGGCCCGGAGGGGGCGTCTTGGTCTACGTATCAAAATATTTCGTATCAGGCATATTTAAATACGGGTTTATAAACTGTCATATGCCTTTCATAGGACCCGCATATCGCATCGAGAACATCGTAGCCACGGTGAATCTGGGGGTGGAGCTCGACTTGGAGAGGCTCGCCGAGAGGCTGACGATGGCCGAGTACAACCCCGACCAGTTCCCCGGCTTAATACTCCGCCTCACCAAGCCCAGAATCTCCGCGTTGATCTTCCGCACAGGCAAGATGGTGGCGACCGGGGCCAAGAACGAGGAGGATCTCAAAAACGCCGTGAGGGCCTTGGTAAAACTGCTCAGAGACCACGGGGCCGAGGTTCCCTTCGACCCCGAGGTGCAGATACAGAACATAGTGGCCAGCGGCAACCTCCACGCCGAGGTAGACCTAGAACAGGCGGTGCTGATGCTTGAAAACGCGATGTACGAGCCTGAGCAGTTCCCCGGCTTGATATACAGGATGTCCTCCCCGCGTGTTGTTATCCTGATATTCGGCTCAGGCAAGATAGTATGCACAGGCGCCAAGTCGGAGAAAGACGTGGCCTCCGCTGTTCAGAAGCTGTACAACCAGCTCAAGGAACTCGGCGTGTTATACGTCGAGGAAGGCGGCGAAGAGGAACTGGGAGAGGAGTTCGAAGAGGAGTTGTGATCCTCCTATATGGCGAAAAATTCACCGACGTGGTCCTCCCCCAGGTGATACCTACATGTGAAAGCTTCGACCCCAGGGTAATTCCCCTCGTCGGCGAGGACCTCCAGTGTCTTCACAACGCCCTGCGGAAAGCCAGCCGCGGAGTCGTGCTGAAGACCAAGAGCAGGCTGTGGATATCCCTCGCCAGAGAGCTCAGGCCGGACCTCACAATCTACGTCTGGGGCTTGTCCCTAAGGAGGGGGAACGTAATACCGATATACCCAGCCCCCGAGTACCGGGGTCCGGGGGTTTACTACGTAAAAAACCGGCACGACCTCCGCGCGCTGGTGGGCAAGACCGTCGACGGCATCCTCCTCGACGCAAGGGGCTTCGACCCCAGGACGGTGGAGCTCGCCGTAAGGGGCGTGTTGAGATGCGACTGTGCGCGGTGCGACATCGCCGAGAGGCTGATGTGTAACTGGTACAGAGAGGTGGAGGTGCTATGAGCGTAAAACGCAAGGGCTCGGCGAAGGAGAGAGAACTGGCCAACTTCTTCTGGGAGAGAGGATGCGCCGTTTTGAGAGGTTGCTCGTCGGGCGGCGGAGTTAGGAAGAGATACGTCCCTGACGTAGTCGCCATATGTAGAGGGCGGGTTCTGGTGTTTGAGGTGAAATACAGGTCTAAATACGCCCCCATAAAAATCGAGACGGAGAAGCTGGAGAAGCTCATCGCCTTTGCGGAGAGGGCGGGGGGGAAGGCATATATCCTCGTGAAATACGGCAGAGAGCCTTGGAAGGTGCTAGACGCGGCCGAGCGGGTGGGCAGGGAGGAGTACGAGAAGGCCGTGGAGCTCAGGGCCTTCATAGAGTCCCTCCTCTCCGCAAAGATAGACCAGTATTTTTAAATTAACAATTCACTGCGTCTGTGGAGCTTGAAAAAATCGCGGAGGCGGCGAAGAAGCTGGGCGCCGGATCTGTTAAATACGTCAAATACAGCTATGTGCCGGCCACAGGCACATATCATGTGAAGATATATCTCGTGAAGCCCATTGAGTGGAAGACGTTGGCGGAGCTGGTAAAAGAGCTTGAAAAGAGCTTCTCCGTGAAGATATACGTGCCGCACGCCCACGCGTTGCGGCTTGACCTCAAGAAGAAGTAGGAGGAAAAGTTATAACCACCAAATCACTACGGCATATGCAGATCAGATGGTACGGCCATGCGGCGTTTATGGTGGAGACGGGAGGCGCGAAGCTGTTAATAGATCCCTGGATCTCCAACCCCCTCTCCCCGGCTACTCCCCAAGACGTTATAAACGCAAAGCCCACGCACATACTAATCACACATGACCACTTCGACCACCTAGGCGAATCTGTAGACATCGCAAAGGCCACGGGGGCCCCCATAGTCGGTACCTTCGAGCTGACGCTGGAGGCGGCGGAGAAGGGCATCCCGGAGGCCCAGACCATGCCCATGAACATAGGCGGCACGATCAAGCTGGGAGATGGCATCGAGATCTACATGACGCCTGCGCTTCACACAGCCAACAGAGGCGCGCCCTCCGGCTTCGTCATAGCGACCCCCGAGGGTACTGTATACCATGCGGGCGACACTGCGTTGTTTAGAGACATGGAGCTCATCGCGGAGCTATACGACATAGACGTAGCCCTCCTCCCCATCGGCAGCGTCTTCACCATGGGTCCGCGCGAGGCAGCCATAGCCACGCAGTTCCTGAGGCCGCGGAGGGTGGTGCCGATGCACTACAACACCTTCCCACTCATTAAGCAAGATCCTGAGGATTTCAAGACGCGTGTCGAGGCGGTTTCGAGATCTAAAGTATACATAATGAAGCCTGGCGACGTTTTGAAGGTCTAAATTTTTTAATGGACATTTCCGAGGCTTCTCATGTCTGAAAGATTTGACGCGGTAGTGGCAGGCGCCGGCACCGCCGGCGCGTACGCCTCTTACCTCTTAGCTAAGGCGGGGTTCAAGGTGGCGCTCCTCGAGTCTAAGAGCGGGGGCGAAATAGGCGTCAAGACCTGCGGCGACGGCTTGGGCTTGCATCACGTCGAGAGGATGTCCCGCCACATCACGCCGAACCCCAAGGTGTTTCAGAACAAGATCGAAGGCGTGGAGCTAATAAGCCCAGACGAAAGAACTAGGTTGCTAATCCGGGGAGAGGGCTACGTGCTCGACAGGTTCGGGTGGGGCAAGTGGCTAGTCGAGGAGGCGGTGAGGGCAGGCGCTGTCCTTTACGAGGGCCACACCGCCGCAGGCCCGATAGTGGAAAACGGGGCTGTGGTAGGCGTAAAGGCCGTGGAGAGGCGGAGCGGCGCCGCCAAGGAGTTCAGGGCCAAGGTGGTGATCGACTCATCGGGCTCAGCCGCGGTCTTGAGGACGAAGTTGCTGGGGTGGCTCATCTCGGAGCCGTTGCATCCGGAGGACGTCTCCCACGCCTATAGGGAGATCTTATACGTGGAGGAGCCGCTGGAGAACCCCCAGTACATCAAGATATATCTCGACATGACGGTGGCGCCCGGCGGCTACTGGTGGATCTTCCCCCGCAACGCCACCATGTTAAACGTCGGGCTCGGCATATGGGGCGTGCTGAGGCAGAACCCCCGCACAAACTACGACCAGTACATCCTACCACGTTTCAAGGTCAAGAGCAAGTACCACATAGGCGGCGGCTTCATACCGACGAGGAGACCGCTTAAGTCGCTCGTGGGCAACGGCATAGTCGCGCTTGGAGATGCGGCGGCCGCCGTGAACCCCATCCACGGCGGCGGGATAGGACAGGCCTTGCTTTCGGCCGAGCTCGCCTCCAAGGTCATCACGAAGGCGTTTGAGGTGGGTGATTTCACCGAAAAGACGCTGTGGGAGTACAACTTGCTCTACATGAAGGAGTGGGGCTACAGACAGGCACAGCTGGATGTCCTTAGGCTGATGCTCCAGACGCTGGACAACGACGACCTAAACTTCGGCTTGTCGCGGAAGATACTTACAGAAGACGAGATCTACCACCTGGCGGCTAAGGGCACAAACGTATCGCTCACGGACAAGTTCAGGGTTATGATGCAGTTCATCGGCAGGCCAGGCCTGCTCAGGAAGCTCAACACGTCGATTCAATACGCCAAGGAGATCGGCGACTTATACCTAGCCTACCCCTCAGACAGAGCCGGGCTGGAGCGGTGGCACGCCCAGGTCGTGGCTAAGTATAACGAATACAGGGAGAAGATAGGGCTGGGCCCCCTGCCGGCGGCTTAAACCGGCATGTCCACAGAGGCGGAGTTTCTCAGGTACGTCCACCTCCTCTACCACCGGGGCCACCTCACGTTGCTATCGGGCAACGTGTCGATGCGGGTCGGCGGCGAGGTTTTGATCACGCCTACCAGCCGCCCTAAGCCGTTTCTCACGCCGGAGGAGCTGGTGTGGATAGACCTAGAGGGCAGGGTGCTACGCGGCTTTTTGAAGCCCACGAGCGAGTGGCGCATGCACGTGGCGATCTACAAGAGGAGGCCCGACGTAGGCGCCGTGGTTCACACCCACGACGTGTTGCCCACGGTGCTGGCCGGCGGGATCGACCCCTCCGTACTTTCGGAGGCGGAGGCCTATCTGGGCTCCGGCATCGCCGTAGTGCCGTATATACAGCCGGGCACGGCCGAGCTCGCCGAGGCTGTCGCGTCTGCGCTTGAGAGCAGCAACGTCGCAATCCTCAAGCGGCACGGCCTCGTCGCTGTGGGGAAAGACTTGGCGGAGGCGGTGAACCGGATAGAGGTTGTCGCGGATCTCGCCAATGCCACTTTCTACGCCTCTGTCCTAACAGCTATAAAAAGGGGATGAATGGAGTGTCTTGACCGCAGGCTATTGGGGGACCTACTAGCCTTGTCTAGAGTGGAGGGGCTCCCCGTCGCCGAGGCCGCGGGCAGGTTGTGTATGACAAGGCAGGGGCTTTATAAAATACTGCGGTCGCTAAGGCAGAGGGGATACGTGGAGGAGGGTCCCGTGGTTAAGCTGAGCCAGAGGGGGAGGGACATCCTCAGCGCGGTGCTTAGGGAACTGCTGACCTACTTCAACATAGCCTCCATCAGGGTGGTGGGCGTTGTGATAAGCGGCCTCGGCGAGGGCGCATTCTACATATCGCTTGAGGGATATAGACGAGCGATAGAGAGATTGCTTGGGTTTGTGCCTTACCCAGGCACGTTAAACGTCAAGCTTGATCCGCAGTCTGTTCCGTATAGGAGGTATTTAGATAGTCTACCCGGCATTTTGATACCTGGCTTCACCAACGGCATGAGGACCTACGGAGCCGTGAAGGCCTTCAGAGCCAGGGTAAGAGGTGTTGAAGGCGCCGTGGTGATGCCTGAACGCACGCATCACCCCACAGACGTCATAGAGGTGGTGGCGCCCGTCAAGCTACGGGACGTCCTAGGCCTAAGAGACGGCGATAGGGTGGAGATAGAGATTTATCTCTGAAGGTGCTGACGTCTATGATTGAGCTTGGCATCGTGGTGAGCGGTGCGACCATAGGCTCTATACCTGTCCAGATCTACCGTTCGGCGGAGCGCTACGCCGTGGAGGAGCAGCTTGTCGGCGTTGTAGATAGGGAAAACCCGGGCGAGGTGGTGGTGGGGTTTCTCCGCAGGATAACGAAGCTGGAGCCCGTGATGAGAGACAGGGTGAGGACTCCGTATGTTGATAGGCCTGAGATGGTGGACTACGGCATACTTCTGCCGTATACCTCGGCGCTCGTGAAGCCCTACGTCGCGATTAGGGAGGGGAAGATTGGCGAGGTTACAAACGTGGTTACGCCAGGCTCCAAGGTGTATCTGCTTGAGGCCTCTGCGTTGGAGAACGCCTTCCGAGGCGACTACATATACGTAGGCGTCCACAAATACTCCGGGTGGGCCCTCCCCCTCGATGTAAGATACATCACCCACCACGCGGGGGTCTTCGGGGCCACGGGCATGGGCAAGTCGAGACTCGTGAGGGCGCTTATCAACGAGCTCGCGGCGAAGGAGTTCAAGGTGGTGGTGTTCGACCATACGGGCGTGGACTACGCGCCGTATTACAACACGGTGGTGAAATCGACGGAGGTCAAGATTCCGCCGAACATCCTGGCATCGGTGATCGCAAAGGTAGCGCAACTACAGTGGCAGACCCACGGAGAATACCTAGAGATAGCAACTATGACGTACGAGGGGAGATGGACCAAGGAGGGCTTCATAGCTCATCTAAAGAGAGTAATGAAGAGGCTCAACGCCCGCGACTCCACCATAGAGAAGGTGGAGCTCTACCTGAAACAGCTTGTAAACAGCTCCTTCTTCGAGGAGCTCAACAGCCGCGTAAAATCGCCGGAGGACATACTCTCCATAGAGACGACGCCGGTGGTCATAGACCTCAGCTTCGACACGGACCTCTCCGTCAAGCAAGCCATAGTGGCGTCGGTGATAGAGGCGGCTTGGGCTAGAGTTAAGCGTGAGAAAACCCCCACGAAGATCGTCTTCGTCGTGGACGAGGCGCAGAACTACGCCCCCCAGACGTGGACAATTTCTAAAGACGCCATAGAGACAACCGTCCGCGAAGGCAGGAAATGGGGCCTGTCGGTTATCCTGGCGAGCCAGCGTATTGTCGGCGACATAGACCCCTCCATAAGGGCGAACCTGGGCACGATATTTTTCTCCCGGCTGACCGCCCCCACCGACGTCAGGGAGATATCCACTTACCTAGATCTGGCTGATATAAACGAAAGCGTCCTTGCACAGTTACAACCAAGAGAGTTCTTCGTCGCGGGCCTTATGAACCCTCTCAGGCGGCCCGTCTTGATCAAGACGAAGGAAGTTCCTTAACCGACCTCCTCACCGCCTCAGACGGCGCCCTCGCCCCGTCTTCACCGGCTCCTCTGGCGGCGGTCGTGGGGCAACACCGCGGGCCTTATGCCGCCCTGAGGCTCCTCGAGGGCTCACACAACGGGCCACGGAATCATGGGATTTGCCTTCTTCGTGAGCTCCTTCGGCGCGGGTCCCCCCTCTCTTCCTAACGTCTTTTAGATCCCACCGCCTTCGTCCACCCTCGGCTGCCGTCAAGTCGCCCTCCGAGGAGACTCTCGGTATAAAACGGTAATATCTGTTATAACTTTGTTCTGCCGGCGTTTAGGTTCATCGTTGTTTTTGCTTATCAACATATCCCCACGCGGCGCCTGTCTCGAAGCTGGTTGCTACGCCGCGTGGTATGTGGCCCTCCATGGGGTCAGTTCCTTAAATATGGGGCTCTTATAACTGCGTGGAGACGTTAGACTACTGGCTTGAGCCCGACTTGGTGGTTGCCATAAGGCATGAGGTTGAGCGGCACGCGGAGAAGATAATACGGCTTCGCAGGTTGGTGGAGGAGCTTGCGTCGTTGAGGGAGAAGGTGGAGATAAGACGGATAGGCGCGTCTCGCAGTTTCAACGTCTACGCGGTCGACTCCTCCTACGGCTCTCCGCCGCTTGAGCTCGTCGGTGGGGTCTTCACGGTGGTGGCCTATGGCTATGTGGGGCTGAGCGACGGGTTGCAGGACAGATTCGTGACCGGCGCTCTCTTCTTCAGCGACACCAGGGAGGCGGACGTGTCGCGCTTCTCGGCGCTGTTGGAGAAGCGCATGGCCACGAGGCTTCTCGAGGCCAAGCTGAGGGGGGAAAAGAAGATGGACCTCCTCGTTCTAGACGGCGAAATAGCGTTACATCCGTTGCCCTTCAACTTGGCGGCGAGCGGCGGGAGGTACCAGGAGGTGAACAAGGTGGTCAACAACATGCTGAGGGCCGCCTCGGCAAGCAGGACGAGCATAGTCGGCGTCGCCAAGAGGGTGAGGTCCAGGTACATCTCGGTGCTGGCCGGGAGGTGCCTGCCCGTCAACGACAAGATCGCAGCGTCTACCATCCTACGTCCTGGGGAGTACTTCAGCCTCGGCAAGCTGAGGGATCTCCTGCCCAGATACGTCGCCATACATTACGCAGACTGCGAGGGCGGCTCCGAGAGGGAGTCCATCCTGCGTTGCTACAGAGACGAGCCAGCGAGGCTGAGTGCAAGGGGCGAGAGGCTGTGTAGACGGCTGAGGGAGTTCGACATAAACTTCAGGCAGATACTGGAGTCCTCTCAGTATCCCTACCTCCGCCTCCTCGGCGATGTGGAGGTGGTGTACTACATGCCCCATGGACACAGGATGGCGGTGAGGGTGGAGGTGCTGGACCTGGGGGACCTCGGCGTGGACAAGATAGTGTCCTACCTAGCATCCACGACGTCGTCGGTGACGGGCTACCCACAGGTGCTAGACGCCGTAGATCAATACGTGAGAGTCAGCCCGGACTTCGTCGAGGCGGTGCTGACAGCGCTTCTCTCGAAAACCCCCGAG
>DAITPC010000027.1:0-24818 GCA_036833835.1 Pyrobaculum sp.
CGCTTCTCGCAGGAGAAGAGGTATCACTGGGTGGTGGGGGAGGTGGCTCCGCGGTTGAAAAGAGAGGTGCCTGGGGCCCGGCTTGTGATTTTTGGCGGCGCGGCCACGCCCACTCTCCAGGCATATTACCGCCGGGTGTGGAGGCTTGCTGAGGAGGCGGGGCTTAAGGTGGCGGGTAGCCTAGAGGCAGAGGCCGATGTTTATCTCGTTGCAAACGCCCCGCGTAGGTTGATAAACGAGGTGATGGACAAGGCGAGGGTCTTCCTACACGCCACAATTAACGAGCATTGGGGCATCGCCGTAGCTGAGGCGATGGCGCGGGGCCTGCCCGTGGTTGTCCACAAGTCTGGCGGCGCGTGGACTGATCTAGCCGAGGAGGGTAGGTACGGCCTCGGCTACGAGACTGCAGAGGAGGCGGTGGAGGCTTTGGCGAAGCTCCTTACACAAGACGCGAAGTTTAACACGGCGGCGAAAGCCTGGGAACTGACGTATCCAAAGTTCCGGGAGAGACTTGCCGAGGTGCTTGGCTTATGATTCTCGCCACGTATCTACCGATTTTCAGAGCTCACGAACTCCGCATCTTTCAGAAAAACGTAGAAACGATACGCCCGGATCAGGTAGTGGTTTGTGTAGATTACTTCTTTGATGAAGGCCAAAGCGACATGTTGCGACCTTATCTTCTACCTGGGGCGTCTCTTATCGTTGGCAACTGGCGGAACCGCACTACCTGTCTGTTGAGACTTGTCAAGATGGTTGCCGAGGAGGGAGATGGTGTGGTGGTGGACTCAGATGTAATTATTTCTAAAAAGCTTGTGGAGATAGATAGGCGGCTTGATTTGCCGATTTATCACGTTGCGGATGGCGTCTGGCGGCATAAAAGAGTAGTGAGGGTGGAGAGGAGAGACGGCGTGGATGTGTACTTCTGGAAGCTCAAAGCGATGTGGAGTAGGTATATGCAGGTGTTTGTAGGTCCTAAGCTCGCCATCCGGATTAAGAGGAGGATTCCTCTCGAAGTCAAGCCAGTACTAGATGTAATTGAGTCCATGGATCCCCTCCTGGCCTCGTTAGTAGCCGACGAGACGACGCTTGGCGTAGTGTACGATAGGGCGGGTATCGAGGAGGTGCCGTTTGTGGTCGCATGCGTCCACAATCCACACGGTAGCTACCCCAAGGCGCCAGAAGATCGGGCTTTACGGCAGAAGCTCTACGCCAAAGCCCTCTTTACGCTCTTCAGAAAGCTAGGATACTGGCCACCGGCGTTGCGCTACCTTGTCACTAGCTGGCTCTGACGCTCCGCGGCACTTAAAGCCTGTTTTAAAGAATGATTTGTATGTCTACTCGACTTGGAGCTTTCCGGCGCATCCTGCGCCAACGTCAGCGACATCTCGACAACGCAGGAGACTTCTACCAAGAGAGATAACCCCCGCAAACTTAATGCCTCCTACGAGACGTGGCTCTCGGCTGGGTATATCTGAGTCTTAACTACCGCGGCCGGCGGGGATCGTCGCGGAACGGCATCTTGGCGTGCTAAAGTGGCATTTGAGCAAAGAGGTTTTCCCTCAACGACATGAGGAGGGAGTTTGCCGTCGGTTGGGCCATTGCGTAACTCTATAAGCTCAGCGTCTCCTAGTCGCCTCTAAGCCCCCTTATAAATCTGGAGAGGGCTTCTCTTGTGGGTTGTGAAAATGCTACCATGAGTCCTAGCGTTGTGGCGGCGAGGGCCGCGGCGTTGGGGAGGTATGTAAGTATGGTCTCCGCGGCTCCGCCTTTTACGTAGGGGAGGAGTGGGATGGGCGTGACGTAGATCAGGGCCAGGGCCGCGGCGGCGGGCAGGTAAAGTTTTGTCAACAGCGGTATATAGCCCCGCCCGAGGAGCTTCAGCCTGTAGGCGGCTGATAGGGAGCTGGAGATTGCATATGCAACAACCATGCCCGGCGCGCCGTGGGTCTTGGCGAGGAGATAGATAAGCGTCAGGGTCAGCGGCGCCGCCGCGATGTCAAACATAAGCGCTTTCGCCGGTCGGTCCCTATGTGTAAAGACCGTCTTTTCCTCCACCCCCTTCAGCGTGGTGTCTACATGAAGCCAGATGCCAGAGGCGAGGAGCGCAACGCCGTTTAGCCACGCTGCTTCCGTCAACTGGGCGTTTCCCAGCTCTGACGGCCGCAGAACTGCTATGTACCACTCGGGGCTCTTCGCCATCACAGCCGCCGCGACTAGGTATAGGTAGAGCAGGGCGGCTCCGTCTAGGAGGGCGCGTCGGAGCTTGTCTGTTTCTGTGAGGAGGGAGCCGTACATCAGAGGCAGTATAGACAGGGCTGGGTAGACCGACTTGGCGATTTGGAACAGGATGTAGTTGTAGGAGAGGAGGCTGTCTCCGCCGGCTGCGAACACCGCATATGTGGCTAAGCCGCCTGTGAGCGTGGAGAGCAGATACAGCGTCTGGTAGGGGGTTCCGCGGATGAGCTCCCTCAGCGTTGCGGGGGAGATCTTCGGCTTGGTTAGTTTTGCAAGTGCCGTGGGTAGAGACATTACGACGTTGATCAGCAACACCGTTGCTACGGTGGGGTTGAGTCTGACGAGGAACGCGCCTGCGAGTTTTGCGGTTTGGCTTACGTAGCCCAACAGAGCCAGCGTCTTCTGCCGGTGTACAGATAAGTAGGCGCCCGCCGGCCACGCCGAGAGGATGAGGAGCGCCAAGCCCAGCGCGAGGGTTGCGGCGTCGAGTTTGCCATATGCGGCGATGTAAACAGCGAGAGAGACCCACGCGAGCAAGGCGGCTAAGACGCCGGCGCCGGCTAGCTCGGAGAAGCGCCCCGGCTCTTTTGCCAGCAGGCGTGGGTACCAGGTGGTGACGTAGCCGGGGATTGCCAGGGCGATGGCGTATCCCGCGTTGAAGACTGTTAAGACGGCGAGCTCTTCGGTGGGCAGTCGCCTTGTCACTATCAGCGTGAAGATTATGGATACTACGAGCGCGTATATGCCGCCTAGCACCGCAAGTAGCCTGGGCCCTAGCTTAGCCACGCAACGACGACTCTACTTGTATTTAACAGGGCACGCCGTAGGGTTTACGCCGGCAGAGCTCTACACAACTACAAGCACGTTAGCCTCTCTGAGCAACTCTCTGAAGTTCTCAGGTTCTAGACCTGCCAGACGCGTCGCTCTGCAGATGTCCCCGGTCTCTATGTAGTATTTCAGGGCTTTTCTAAGCCGAGGAGGAAGGCTCTCGATAAAGCTCCAATCAGCAAACCTCCTCCTCAACTCTCTTGGATCTTCCTCCACACAGCGACCCCCATACTGTTATTTAAGCTCTCCCGCGGCGTCACACGTCATGCCCCTAGAGCTCCTGACGGCGAGGGCTAGACGTTACACGTGGAGGCTCCCCAGTCGTTTACAGTCTCTGTCTCATTAAGTGGTCTACGTAGGTCAAGTTGTAGGTTTTTAGGGTGTGGCCTAGGTATTTATACACTCTTTTTGTAAAGCTTTTGGCTACTATTACCAGAGTTGTCTAGGTCCAGCCGAGCCACTTTAGCCACGAGGTCTTCGGCTACTTCTTCGGGGTCTACCTCGTCGCTCCACTTAACTTCCACAGCAACTGCTACGTCGCGGCCAAGCCCCAGTAGGTCTATCTCCACAGGGCCTGACTTGCTTGTTCACCACTGGGGGCCGAGCCGCGTGGCGCGGGGCAATCTGCCCGCTTTTATCTCCTCTACGATGATTTCTCTAGCCACGTCTTCAAACACAGAGCCGAGGTGTTGGGGGTATTCTCTCTTCACGTCGTCTGCCGTGTAGAGACCCTCCTCAATGGCCGACTTATTGGGGTTTATGAAGCGGAACTGAGGAAGTGGTCTGCCATGCGGTATCTGTAGCGGCCTTTGCCCAGCACAGGCTTTACCTTCTCTATGAGGTCTGCTTGGGCGAGGTTTCGGAGGTATGGCGTGATGTCGGTAGCCCTCAGCCGGGCGTAGTCTTTTATCTCGCCGAGGGTGTTGTGGCCTGTGGCTATGGCCTCTAGTATGAGCTTATACGTCGAGACGTCTTCAAATTCGTATCGTAGGAGGAAGTCGCCCTCGTCAGGTATAAACGTTTTTTCTCTTAGCTCCCTATCGAGGAACTGCCAGAAGGGCTCCCTTATCTTCAACATGTAGTGCGGCATGCCGCCAGCGAAGCCGTGGATCTCGACGAGCTCCTCTATAGACCTCTTTGGGAAGAAGTGGCAGTAGTCGAGAAACGGGACTTTACTTGCATGGCTAAGGTCTTGCGGCCGTGGGGCCTTCTGTAGCTTAAAACCCTGGAGGTCATTATAGAGACGGAGGAACCGACTAGTATAAGCTTCGTGTCGGTGCCGCTGAGCACCTGGTCCACCAAGGCCTGGAAGGTAGAGAACACTGTCTTATCCTCCTATTAGGTTGGGGAACTTGTCTATTACCACGACATCCACTCTCTGGGCCAAGAAGGCGAAGAGAGCCTCCCAGTCCTCCTCCACGTAACGCACATAAGGGTCCAACGTGACCACGGCCCTCTTAAATCGGGACAAATTGCCCCTCTCCGCGGCAAGATAATAAAGTCTCTTCATGTCTTCAGTAGCCTTCGACACAAGCGCCGTCTTGCCTATGCGTCCCCTGCCGTATAACCGAAGCCACGTCGTTTAAGCTCCCGCCGAAGCAACGCCAGCTCCCTCGACCTGTCCAGAAATATAACCACAACTATAATAGCCTGCATTATAAAAATCTCAACGGAGCACGCCGCCGACAGTCTCTATAGGCGTTAAGATGTGGAACCAGAGCCCGCCGCTTAGGTCCAGCACGCCGCTTCTCCACCTGTCACACATGGCGCCGTGGTTGCGCCCGTCTCCGTTCCGCTGGGCGGTGCCCACCCGTCACTTGGCCGAAGATTTTTATATCGACAGGGCGACAACTTGCCTACAACTCTCGGGTCGATGCTTGTCGCCACAGCCGGCAAGTTGCAGAGACGGTCAACTTCTTTGAGCCTTGAAGACAGCGCCTGGAGGGGACCCACGCGGTGGATGTCAGTTCCTCTGGGCTCTCTGAACTCCTGCGCCGACTATTCCAATCCACATATGCACCTACCTCCCTGGTCGAAGAGAAAAATCTCGACACTACCAACCCGCTTCCTGCGACTCGACCCCGCCGTCGTTATATAAGTTTCCTCCTGTGGGCGACGAGCACCGCTATCACAGTCTTGCTGTCTTTAATCTCCCCAGCGTCTATCATCTCCAGCGCCCGGGCCGGGGGGAGCTTGACAATCTCCATATCCTCCTCGCCGGGGTCCCGCCCCTGGATGCCGACGTGTTCCAGCGCGTCTGTGTAGTAAATCTTTATCAGCTCGTTGGAGACGCCGGGGGTGGGGTAGAATTCAATCAGCGGCTCCAGCCTCAGCGGTTTGTAGCCGGTCTCCTCCACCATCTCCCTCACGGCGGCCTCCGCGGGGTCCTCCCCGGGTTCCAGGGTGCCTGCCGGTATCTCAAGGGTCCACGCCCCTATGGCCCCCCTGAACTGCCGCACCAGCAGGACCTCGCCGTCTGCCAGGGCCAAGACCGCCACTGCGCCTGGGTGCACCAGGTACTCGCCCCACACAATCCTCCCGCCCACCTCCCTAGCCCTCTTGACTAGGGTGAACTTCCTCCCCCTGTAGATAACCTCCTCCACGGGATGTGAGACGTGGGTGTTTAAAAGGTCAGCGACCAGAAACCGTCCGCACCCATCGGCGCCCTGGGTATCATCACGAGAATAGAACGATTTTCCACGCCGAAACAAAAACCGCCAATAAAACCATAAGCAACGCCAAGCCCCGAACCATAGGCGTAACCTCTTCTCCACTATTAAACCTTGTCCACACGTATGGCAAAATATCACGATATATCAAGTCGCCGCGCGTAACGGGTGCCCGTAGCGGATAAAGTTTTTAAAGACTGGGCAACAAAACAGCAGGGCCGGTAGTCTAGCGGAAGGATGCCCAGCCGCGTGGGCCCTGGGCCCGCGGCGCATAGGCCTCGCGCGCGGGAGATCCCGGGTTCGAATCCCGGCCGGTCCACCAGCCTGGACGTATCTCTTGGTAATCTTTATTAATGCCGTTTTTGCGGGGGTGCCATGGCTGAGGTATCTCTCGTCCCGTCGATTGGGCCTTTTGGGGTTGTGGCTGGCATCGTCTTGACCATCTTGGCTGGTCTTTTGATTGAGCAACTGGTGCACTATATGTCGTGGAGGTTTCAGCGGGCGGCTGTGGGCGTCGCCGCGATATTTGCGCCCATCATTACGTCGAGTCCTGAGCTCGCCATATTTACGGTGGCGCTTCTGCGGGGACAGGCGGAGATCGCTTGGGGCTCCATCGTGGCTCAGCCCTTCATGGCGGCTACCGTGATATACCCTGTGGTTATAGCCGTCAGCTTGGGAGCTTGGGCGTTGGGGTGGCGGAGGTATAGGTTGCCTCATGTACATCGAATAGTGGCTGTCCCCCTGTTGGTCTTCACCATACCGCTTCTGCCTATTCTCTTCCTGCACCCCGAGCGCTATGGTATCTACGGCCAGCTATATGGCGTGTTGTTGCTTGTGCTTTATTTTGTATACGCCAAGTTTATGCTTCGTGAGGAGGAGGTGAAAAAGGCCGGTTCTTCGTTGTGGTTGAGGAATCCTGTGCTCCAGACAGTGGCGGCGGTGGTGACTATGGCGTTCGGCGCCGAGTGGATGGTGGGCGGCATCAAGGAGCTGGGGGCGTTGCTGGGTCTCGACAAGCTTGCTCTCTCGGTTATATTGGTGCCGGTGGCCACCGTGATACCTGAGTCTATCGTGGGTCTCATATTTATCGCTAAGGGGAGGGACGACGAGGGCGTCGGCGTTATCGTGGGCGAGAAGGCGCTTTATAGCACCTTCTACCCCGGTCTAGCAATGGCCCTCGGCGTCTACAGCCTAGAGCCGGCTGCGGCGACTGCCTTAACTATAGCGATTATCGTATCTATGTTCGAGGTCGTGGCCATCTGGTTCGGCTACTTCGGCCTCACAGCCCCCATAGGGCTGGGTGGCTACGTGTATTACGTCGCCTGCTACACGCTCCACATGGCTTGTCCGCAACTCGGCGGCTTCGCCTAGGCGTCAGACGCCGCCTGGCGTTAAACGTCTCTAGAGACGGCCCTAGCCGAAACCTTAGGTGTCTCGGGGTGTTCTTCAAAATATATAAAGTAGCTTTTTAGAGAGCCTATGCATCGGGATAAGGCTATCGGCGTTGGTCTTGTGGCTGTGGGTGTGATCGGGATTTTGCTCTACGGCTGGCTTGTGTTTTTCTCGCCGTGGCAGGTCCTTATTCTTCAGCTGACGGCGTTTGTGGCGGTGGCAGCCGTCTTGGGCATACTGGCCTGGGTGGGCTACGCGCTGGCCACTACGCCGCCGCCGAAGCCCATAGAGGAGATAGAGAAGGAGGTGCAGAAAGCCCTGGAGGAAATCGAAAAACAGCTGAAGGAGGAGGGGCAAACTACCTCGTAGGTTTTGAAAAGTTTTTCAGGTACCTCTTCCTCACCTCGTGGATGACCTGGGGGATGTCTATCCCCACGGGGCACACCTCTTTGCAGTTGCCTGCGTGGACGCACTTCAGCGCGTGGGGCCCCGCCGCCTCTATGCCTCTCGTCACGGCGGTCCACATGACGCCCATGGGGCCTGTATAGGGCGGCTTGCCGAATCCCCTCCCCAAGGCCCAGTAGACCGGGCAGTGTAGGTGGCAACGGCCGCATCGAATACAGAGAAGCGCCTCCCACAACGCTGGGTCCTTCGCCGCGGCTCTCCTCCCGTTGTCCACAAGCACCACGTGGTATTCCTTAGGCCCCTGCGCGGGGGACACCCTGTGTTTCTCTATGTCTGAGGTGGAGCTGGGGCCTCCCGTGACGTTGATGTAGGTCGGGGGGTACAGCCCGGCGTATGCCGCCTGGACGTTGGCCACATAAAGTGCATGGATTAGCGTGGGCACTATCTTCTCCACGCCGTCGTATACGACGTGGACGGGGGGAAGCGCCGTGACCATCCTGATGTTGCCCTCGTTTTCCACGAGGATAACAGCGCCTGTGTCTGCGGCTAGCGCGTTGGCTCCCGTGATGCCTACGTCGGCCTTCAGCAGTTTATCCCTGAGGAACTCCCTAACCCTCTGTGCGATGGCGACGGGGTCCGGGGGGACCGCCATGCCGAGCCTCCTACGCAACACCTCCGCCGCGGCCTCCTTAGTCATGTGGAGGGCAGGCGCCACTATGTGGCTGGGCTCGTCGTCTGCTATCTGGATGAGGAACTCGCCGAGGTCCGTCTCCCAGACTTCGTTGCCCTCCTTCTCCAGCCTCTTTCTCAGCCCAGTCTCAATAGCCACGTTGTTCTTCCCCAGCACCACCACCTTCCCCCTGCCCACGATCTTCGCCGCTGTCTCCACGGCGTCCTCCCCCCTCTCGGCCAGGTAAAAACGACCCCCAATCCTCTCCACAGATTTTCTGAACTCCTCTATGTAGTAGTCCAAGTTCCTAATCACCTCCTCCTTCGCCTTTCTCACCTCGCGGGCAAGTTGCCGGATGTGGGGGTAGCTGGCTAGGACCTCGTATGTGTTAGGTACGCTGTGTGAGACAGCTCTCTCGATGGCGACCTCCCAGCTCATAGCTCCACCACCTCGGCTACGTCCTTAACCTCCACTATCCCAGCCCGCGAGAGGTTTGCCAAGCAGATAGGGCAGGCCGACACCACCGTACGCGACAGCGTTGCCAGCTTCTGAGCCCGCGAAAAGGCTATCTTAGCGGCGAGATTCGGAACGATAGACTCCGCAGGCCCTCCGCAACATCCGGCTGTTTCCCTGCCGGTAATGTAGGGGTTTTCCAGGGGAGTGCCGGCGGCTAGAAGTTGCCTAACCCTCTCGTACCTCCCTAGAAACCTGGCGTAGAGACAGGAGTCGTGGATGGCGAAGCCGGAGATCTTCACCCGTATCTTTCCGGCGTCTAGCAGATCCAGGTAGCTGACCACCTCAAGGTCGAACCCCTCCACGTACTTGGGATACACCTCCTCCAACACGTAATGAGTGTGGGGATCCACGGTGATTACCTCCTTTACGCCTCTCTCCTTGAAGTAGCGGTATACCTCCTTGGCGTATTCTGCAAACTCCTCTTCAAAGCCCAGCTCGTACAACAAGGCGCCGGAGTACGGCTCGTCGACTAGAAGTCTGAACTCCACGCCGCTCTGCCTAAGCATGTTGTAGATGTTGCGGAGGATGCGGTAGGCCCGCTCCAGCTCCTCTCTGTCGGGCCTCAGCATTAGGCCGCCGGCCGCCTTGGCTCCCAGCGCCGCCAGCCTAGCCCGGAGACCTCCCCTGGCCGCTCCCAATTTCTCAAGGCTCTCCACGGCTTTCTGTATAGCGGGGGCCATCTGGTACATGCAGGACGTGTAGAGGGCCCTTGGGCCGTCGCCCAGCGGCAGACCCGTCCGCCACCCGTCGCATACCTCTCTATCTAGCGGCAGGGGCAGACGGCGGCTCTGGAGAGAGGAGACCATTATGTCACGTAGGGAGAAAACCCAGTCTAAACTTGGCTCCATAGTTTAGTAAACACACAGATTATAATAATTGCCGCTGGTCGGGACTGAAAACGCGATTTATCTTATGTCGTGTAGGTAGTCGTAGATCTCCAAGATGTACTTGGGCATCTTCCCCTCTTTTACGAGTTGCTCCACCTGCGGCCGTGGGGTGAATACGGCGCGTAGCGCCGCTTCGCGTTCCTCCTCCGATAGAGACGCCAGTGCCATGATGAGGCGGCCGCTGTGTTGCAGGTACATGGGGGATCTCAACTTGGCCCTTAGGATCTCCATTATAACTGGCGCGAAGGCTCTGTCGAAACGGGGCTGGTTCTCCATCACCGCCTTCTCGAGGTCCTCCACCCACAGCGCCTCGAGGACCCTTCTCGCCGTCTCTCTGGGGTTTTGGAGCCTGAAGGGGCCTGCCTTGTAGGCGTCGTGAAGCGCCTTCTTCACACGGTCTATAAATCTGTGCATTATTCTCTCCGCCGCTATTCTGTCTAGGTCGTCGTAGAAGGCGTAGGTCCACTCCATGTGGAGCTCCCACAGCTTGTCGAAAAGCTCCTCTGTGAAGGGGGTGCCTGCCGGTATCTTTACTCGGTCCTCTGCAGGTATGACGCCGAGGGGAGTTCTGGCAGGGCCCTTAAACGCGCCGTCTTTCGTCACGGGGGCTTTATGCCTAAGGAGAGTCCAGAGCCAGGTGGAGAATATGCGGTATGTGGCTAGGTCGTTCATGAACCTCTGCCCTAGCTCGTAGTCGTCTATGGCAGCGGCGAGGTTGCCGTTGAGTAGCTGGAAGCCGTAGTTGGCGGCCATGTAGAAAGCGTGTTGGATGTGCTCAGGTGTTATGTCGCCCTTCGGCGGCTCGTAGAGGGCGGACCACAGGTCTCTCCCGCCCCACAGCTCTGGGTTGCTGAACAGCTTCTCCGGCGTGTCCAACATGTCCGGCCTTATGACCCAGGGGGTGATGTTGCCCTCCTCGTCGATGAGGCCGAGGCGCTGGAAGAGCTGTCTCTCTTGCTCGGTCAAGCCGCTGTCTACGGCGGGTATCTTAACGTCGTCGACCTCCACGTATTTAACCTGCCTGTGGATCAGGCTCTGAAGCTCCTCCAGGCTTGCCCTTAGGGGCTCGTTGCCGGCCTTGACGTAGGACTCCTCCGGCGACGCCACCCAGCTCTGGCGGAAGAGGTCGAAAAGCCGCCCCTTGACCCTCCCCTCTAGCACATCTCTCAGAGTAACCTTCTTCACGGGCTCCTGCGTCACAAATATGAGACCTATCAGCCTCTCCCTCAGCTTGTCCAGCCAGATGGCCCTGAGGGCTCTGGCGTTGTACCGGTGGCGCTGGTAGGGGTCATCTGGCCTATACAGCATCACGGCGGCCATGCCGCCGACAGGCGCAACGTTGAGTCCGCCGTTTTTCCCGAGACCCGCCATGAGACACATCAAGGCGTTGTACCTCTGATACGCCATCATTATGGGATGCGTCATGGTGATGTTCTGGGGGTCTGGGTAGACGGCCTCGTCTTTCCACATCTCTATGAGGGAGCCCAGGTAGTCCCACCTCCCGTTGTTGCTCTTGACCAGCCTCTCCCGCCAGATCCAGAAGATAACAGGCAGGTAGAGCCCGGCCCTGGCTTCCTCGTAGAGCATGGCTATCTTCAGCTCGCCCCTCCTGAGCCCAAGCCTGTCCTCGAGGAACCTAAGCATCTTCTCTATCACGAGAGCCTCGTCGGGGGTCTGCACCTTCGGGACGTAGAAGTAAACGCCGGAGCCGGCCTTTTTCAACTCGTCGTAGTTGTTTACGGTGTATATCACCATAGACGTTATTATGGCAGGTATAGGCTTCCCGTCTATCCTGATGTCGAAGTCGAGTATGTGGAGGCCGGGCACCCTGTGTATCAACGTGGGCCACTTGGCCCTCTCCTTCTTTATCCTGTAGGCTTTGCCCCCCTCGTAATATGGGTCCGGCACCTCGCCCCGAAGCACCCGCTTCACGACCCTCCGCGCCTCCCACACAGCCGCCACGGCTCTTCCGGAGCCCCACGGCGCGAACCATGCGGGGCTGGCGTCTTCCTCGTCTTCCATCATGGAGGCAACGTCGGCGTTTATCTGGTGGATAGCTCTGCTCATGGGGTGCCACGGTCCCGTTATCTCCAGGCCCGGGTTCTTCAGCGGATGCAAGTGGTCCGGCACCGGCGTGTTCCAGTTGAGCCCCCACCTAAGCGGCGTGTCTCTGCCCAAGAAGTTATCGATGAGGCCCTGTACGATCTCTCTAAATGTCTTGACGTTGCCGTCTGCGTCTACGAACTTGTCGTCCCACCGCGGAAACGCCGCCTTTTCCCCCGCCGGCCTTCTGTCCTCAAGCCACTCCCTCCTGGCCCTAACCACTCTATCTATCTCGTCTCGAAAAACCCTCGTCATCTCCTCTAAGAGTTGTTCCACCACCACCCTCCGCCCATTTACAAACTTCTCGCCAAATAAATCGGAAAACCCATTCAAAACCCTTGGGTTAATTTCCAACATGCATTGAAGATTATGAGAATTTTTTAAGCGTTACTCAATGATTTTGCCAGGGTTGAAGATGCCATGCGGGTCAAATATGCGTTTTATCTCTCTGTATATGCGGAGGGCCGCGGCGGAGCCCTTGGCCTCCAGCGCCATCTTCAGCATTTCTTTCTTGTGTTTCCCTATTCCGTGCTCCGCGCTGATGGTGCCGCCGTATTTGAGGGCAACCTCGCCGAATTTCATGTAGAGCTCAGCCGCCCTCCTCCTAGCCTCGGCGTCTCTGCGTGAGAACCACAGCACCGGGTGTATGTTGCCATCGCCGACGTGCCCACCGAAGATGGTGGGCACTCTGTAGCTATCCGCCAGCCTCTTCATCTCTGCAAGGGCCTCCGGCAGTTTAGAGACAGGTGCTGCCACGTCGCCCATCCATATCATGGCGTCGCCGCCGTATTGCTCCACGGCTCTTTTCACCGGAGCCGGATACAGGTTGCGCCGCGGGGCGAGTAGCTTGAAGAAAATGCCCCAGTCTCGGGCCTCCGCGGAGATTCTGCCGCCCGCCGCCTCCGCCACTTGTCTCAGGCGGGCGAGCGCCGCCTCCTCCGCGCCGCTTGTCACGTCTATGCCGATCCACAGGGTGTATCTCCGCGGCAGACCCACCAACTCAGACCCCACATCGTCCATGAACTCGGCCACGAGAAGCCACAGCCTCCTCCGCCTGGCCTCCACCACCGCCCGCGCCAACGGCTGTACGTCGTCGAATTCAGCAACCACTCCTACGAACGCCTCAGGCAAGGGGGCCAGCCTCACGGTGGCTTCGGTTATAAGGCCGAGGGTCCCCTCGCTACCGACAAATAGGCGGAGCAGGTCGTACCCCTCCCTACACTTCACCGTCCGGCACCCCACCTTGATCACCTCCCCAGTCCCGATCACCGCCTCCAACGCCAGCACCCAATGTGAGGCGGGGCCGTACCTGGCGCCTCGCATGCCGCCGGCTCCGTTGATTATAGAGCCGCCCACCGACGCCGTCTTAGATGAGGCGGGGTCCACGGGCCACTGCAGGCCGTGGCGCATGAGCTCCAGGTTGAACTCGTCTATTTTTATGCCGGGCTGAACCACGGCAAGCCAGTCCGCCTCAGACACCTCCAAGATCTTGTTCATGCGTTCGAACGAGACAACCACCGTCCTCCGGGTTGTCACTGCCGCGTTGCCAGAAAGCGACGTGGAGTGGAACACCGGCGTGATGTAAAACTTCTTCTCCACAGCCAGTTTCACCGTCTCCACAACGTCTTCTCTAGACTCCACATACATCACAGCCAGCGGAAGCTCGTACTCTACCGAGGCGGGGTCCCTGGCGTATATGCGCAATATGTCGGGCTCCGTAATAACCTTCTCCTCCCCTAGACGCCTCCTCAGCTCTTCAACGACGGACATACCGCGAAATGAGGTAGGCCTT
The DNA here is from genome assembly GCA_036833835.1 of Pyrobaculum sp. GTDB lineage: Archaea > Thermoproteota > Thermoprotei > Thermoproteales > Thermoproteaceae > Pyrobaculum. The sequence goes on from DAITPC010000027.1 coordinate 13,498, forward strand.
AAACGCTCTTATGAGCTCGGTTATTCTTATCCCGGCGGGGCACTGGGGGTCGCAGGCGCCACATGTCAGACAGGTCATGACCCCGGCGTAGGCCTCGCTCGAGAGGTCGCCGTCGAAATTTTTTATTATGTTGACGCGGCCCCGGGGGCCGAAGTGCCGCATCCGCATGGCCCTATACGTGGGACACGCGTATTCGCAGAAGCCGCAGAACTGACACTTAGACGCCTCGGCGATAAAGTCCTCAAGGCCTCTTGCGGAGAGCTCCCTAATCATAACACCTCGGGCAGGTGGTAAAGCTCAAGCCGCCCGCCCGACGCCCTCTTCAGATTCACGTAGCAGATTGGGCACTGCACCACCACCTTGTCCGACAGCTTAGATAACTCCCCCACCCTCAGCTCGGCCACCTTACGTGACACCTTTGGGAAGAGCGATTCCACAGGTCCTCCACAGCACCCGGCCGTTTCTCTCCCCGTGATGTACGGGTCCTCCACAGGCTTGCCAGCCGCCAGAAGCTGTCTAACCTTGTCATACCTCCCCAAAAACCTGCCATATAGACAAGAGTCGTGGATTGTGAACCCCTTGATGAAGACGCCGTCCGGCCTTATGAGGTCGAGGTAGCTGACCACCTCAAGGTCGAACCCCTCCACGTACTTGGGATACACCTCCTCCAACACGTAATGAGTATGGGGATCCACGGTGATTATTCTCTCCACGCCGTGTGTCCGGAAGTACTCGGCGACGCGCCTTGCATATTCGGCGAAGTCTTCGACGAAGCCAAGCTCGTAGAGGAGGGCCCCTGAGTATATTTCCCTGTCCAGCAGGGTAAACTCCACCCCAGCCTCCCTTAGGAGTTTGTAGATCCTCCTCACCACGGCGTCGGCCCTTTTCACCTCCGCCTCGTCTGGCCTCAGGAGGAATCCGCCCAACGCCCTCGTCCCTACGGAGGCTAGCCGCGTCATTATGCCGCCTCTCGTAACCCCGAACTTTTCCAGGCTTTCCACAGCTTTTTCTATGGCTGGGGCTATGTGGTACATGCAAGAGGTGTATAGAACTGCTGTGCTAGGGCCGCTCTGGAGGCCTTTCTTCCAGCTTTCACACAGGTCTTCCTTTACCGGGAAGGGGAGCCACGACTTCCTAAGGCTGTCCACAACGATTTCACGAAGTTTAGAGAGCCACTCAACTGACACAATTCAGTATCTTTCCGGTTTAAAAATTGGTCACTGTTTATCTCAGTCCGTTAGGTTACGTAGTCATATCGCTGAGCGCGCTAAGATGACTTAGTTGAGAGGGGCGACTCAGGGGATTTCTGGCTGGTTTTGCAGGGCTCTACGTGGACAGACACGTCGCCGCCCAGCTCCTCTTTAACGGATTTCTCCACCTTGTCGGCGATCTCGTGCGCCTCCTTTATGGTGAGGTTCTCGTCCACGGTTATTGTCACTTCTGCGTGGTATATGCCCCCGGACTTCCTGACCTTCACGACCTTCACGGAGCGGACGCCCGCCACCGCCTGGACCCTTCTCCTCGTCTTCTCGACCACGTCAGGCGGCGCGTAGTCTAACAGCTCCAGCACAGAGGACTTAAGGAGGTTTAGGCTCAGCCTCACGAAATATACAGTTATCGCGGCGGCAAGCGCGACGTCCAGCGCGGGGCCCCACCGCATAAATATCTCCGGGGCGTATATAGACCCCAGCGTGCCGACTACGAGCATAGCCAATATTGCCGAGGAGGAGGCAAGGTCTGTGGCGAAGTGGAGGGCATCTGCCTCCAGCGCCCTGGAGATCCCCTTGAAGCGGCGGAGCACCAAAACTCTGTTGAAATCTATAATTATCGCCAGGGCTATGATGGCTATACCTATCAAAGTCGGCGTGTAGGGCTCCCAGCGGACCAGCTTCATCGCTGCCTCGTAGGCTATGAAGGCGGCTGACGTCATCACCGCCAGTGATCCGCCGAGGCCGCCGAGGGCCTCCGCCTTGTGGTGGCCGTAGGGGTGCTCCTCGTCCGGCGGCTTCAAGCTGGCCTTAACGGCGAAGTACGTTATGGTGACGGCGAGGAGGTCGACGGCCGAGTGCACGGCGTCGGCTAAGACGGCCACGGAGAAGCTCTGGGTCCAGGCCAGTAGCTTGAGCGTGGTCACCGCCAGGCCTGCGAGGAGCGAGGTTAGGGCGGCTCGCAGCTTGTCCATCAACGCCTCGCGAGGCACCTCTCTGCGGTTGTCCTCAGCTCCTTGGCCAGCTGGGGGTTTTTCATGAGGGCGGTCCCCACGAGGATCCCCCGGGCGTAGAGGAGGCAGGCCTTCTCGGCCTCTTCTGGCTTCGAAATCCCGCTTTCAATTATGAACTCCACGTCTCCCCTCAGCGCCTTGGCTATCTCGAAGGCTTTCTGGAGGTTCACCTCCAACGTGCGGAGATCTCTCGCGTTTATGCCGATGACGACCCGGGCGCCCCAGGTGGCCACCTCCCTGGCGTCCTGCAGGTTGTCCACCTCGACGACGGGCGTGAGGCCGAGCCTCTGGGCGTACTCCGCCAGCTCCATGGCGCTTTCCCTCCCCACGAGCCTGTATATTATCAACACCGCGTCCGCCCCGTAGCCGTACGCCGCCTCCACCTGCCTCCTCTCTATCACGAAGTCTTTCATAAGCACGGGCCTGAAGGCCTTGGCTATGGGTATGAAGCGGTAGTCGCCGAGGAACCAAAACGGCTCCGTCAAGACGGAGAACGCGGAGGCGTAGCTGTGGAGCTCCGCGAAGTAGGCCCACGGCGGGAGGTCGAGCCGCACGACGCCGCGGGGGGAGGCCCGTTTGTACTCGGCGATTATCCCGAAGTCGCCAAGCGCCTTTACGAAGTCCACAAGCGGCGCCGTGCGGGCGGGCGGCTGAGGCTCCGTGGCTAGGCGCAACTCCACGGACCTCTTGACGGCGGCTAAGAAGTCCACGGATTCGACAAATGCCTGCTTTATATTTTTAAACGCGATTTGTCTAGACGCCGTGCTCGCCCTGTTTATGGCCTGGGTATACGGGGTGGTCCTCTACCTTTTCTACCTACTGCTCCTGCGGCTGTGGAGGGAGAGGGTAGACGCCGTCCTCGTGGGTCTCTTCTTCGGCACCTTAACCGCCGCCCAGTTCATTGCGAACAAGCTCGTGGACTACGGAGTTGGCGTCGCGCCGGCGGGCACAGTCATCTTCATGACAAACGTTGCTGTGCTAGACGCCATGGCGATATACTTCGGGAGGCGGTTCGCCCTCCGCGCCGTGAGGCTGGGCTTCTTCTTCCAAGCTGCTGTGGCGTTTGCGGCGTGGGGCGCCTCCACCCTCCCGCCCCCCGCTTGGTTCGCCGAGAGAGCCGCCGTTGTAGACAGCGTCATCGCGCCGTCGGCGAGAATAGCCCTCGCCTCTCTTACGGCGTACATCCTCTCCTCCACCGTGGACGTGTACATAGTCACCAGGTGGCCCCGGCTACATGTTTTGCTAAGGGCTTACAGCTCCTCGGTGGTGGCTCAGGTGGTGGACACAGCGGTTTTTATATCGCTGGCCTTCGGGCCGGAGCTGGAAATCATATGGGGTCAGATCCTCGTGAAATGGCTGCAAATCCCGCTGGAGGCCCTGCTTATTTACGGGGCGAGGAGATACGTCGCGGCGCTAACCAACAAAAACCCTTAAAAGACCGCCGGCGATCGCCAGCGTCCCCACCGCAAAGTTGACCAAGAGCACGCGTCTGCTTTTTGCAAACTCCAGCAAAGCTCTTATCGTGACCAGGCTCACCACGACGCCTATGGCGAAGGCGGCCAACGCCTCCGGGGTAGCCACGGCGGCGCCCTCGGAGTGGTAGGCCAGCGCCGCGGCGCCGAGCCCCGCCACGGGGACCAGCACGAAAGACGCCTTGAAGGCTTCGTCGGGTCTGTAGCCAAGCAGGAGGAGGGTTGTGGTGGTCATGCCCGACCTGCTGAGGCCGGGGAGGACAGACAACGCTTGGGCCAGCCCCACCAACGCCATGTGGCCCGGCGTCATGTCGCCGAAGGACTTGAGCCCCGCGGCCGTCCTCGCCCTTTGGAGCAAAACTGCGTTGAGGATGACGGCAACCCCCAGCGCTGCCATGAGCCACCCGGCTCCCACGCCGACGAGGAGCCACCTCTTCGCCGCGTAATACAGCGGGATCCCCGCCAGCGCCGTAACTGCGGTGGTCACCACAACGTAGGTCAGCCACCTCCTCCCCTCCGCGTCGCCGAGGAGACCTCTCACGATCTTGAGATACACCCGCTTGAAGTAGATCAACGCCGCCAAGACCGAGGCTGCCTCCAGAAAGAGGCCGAGTGAGTAGGCAAACTGCGGAGATACCCCCAGCAGGGCCTGTGAGGCCAGCATTATCTGGGTCTTGCTACTTATGGGGAGCCACTCAGCTACGCCCTGCACAACGCCGAGCACCAACGCCGTCATCACGTCCATGGGGAACTGTTTTAACCTTCTATAAAGCTTTGGCCGTGTTTTCCGTCGTCACCAACTGCACGGGCGAGAAGCTCGGCGTGGCGGCCCCCGCTAGGCAACTGTACAGGGGCCCCTCGGTTAGGCGCGTGGTGAAGGTCGTGGACGATGTTAGGGCGCTTGGCGTGCCTGTGTCGCTCTACATAATATCAGCGAAATATGGGCTGGTCCGAGAGGACCAAGTCTTGGAGCCCTACGACGAGACCCTCAGCGGCTTGCCGCCCGACGAAATAAAGATGTGGGCGCGGCGGACCGGCGTTGTGGAGGGCGTGGAGAGGCTGGCAAGGAGCTCCACCGTAATCCTCGTCGCCTCCAAGCCGTACTACACCGCCGTGGAGGAGGTGGTCTGCCGCCACGGTCTTTACGTCCTCTCGCCGTATAGGGCCTGCGGGCGGTGGATAAAGACTGGGAACTTCGACAAACACCTGGCGCTTAAGAAGCTACTATTCGAACTATGGAGATAACGTCACGGGACGTAAACATCAGCAAAGGGTGAGCTCCGCATCTATAGGCCACCACTGGCGGCTCATCACATGCAGAAAAACCACCCGGCTTTATCAGCTCTACTGCCGGGGCCTCTCCGTGGAGTTGCCCACCTGCTGACCCCACTTCCGGTCCCTAGACCCGGAGGTGAAGGCATCTAGAACTGCCTACAAGAAGGCGTCTAGTACTCTCCTCAATACGTCGTCGGGCGCCTTCCCTCTATATAACCTCTATGTCCGCATCTGCTCGGTCTTCTCTTGGACGGTCTGAATAAACTTCTCCGACACGTCTGGCGTCTCCTCCACGGAGGCGTTCTGGAGGACCTCGCCAGGATGCGTGTAGACCTTCTTGAGTGTCTCGGAAACCTTCTCAGCGATCCCAGCCGCCGCAACCACTGCCGCCTCAGCTCGTCCACACCAACCAACGGCCACAAGCTTTCTTAAGTTCAGAGGGGAGGTGGGCTTCGGCGCAGGATACCCTCCTCACCTCTCAGGCCGGGTTCTTATCCTCACCAAGTCGTCACTACGTCTCTCTATTAAGCTCTTTGTAGACGCCGGCAAGGAGTTCTCGCCCTCTCGCAAGCGCCTTCTCTTTGTCCCCGCTCTTGACGAGAGACATGAAGACCTCGTCTTCGGCCAGCTGCTGGTAGAAACGGAGCCTCTGTTTGGCGTCCGGGATCCTTGCCTTAGCCTCCTTCTTTAACACGCTGTATACCTCGTAGAAGGCCGGTATCCAGCTTCTCATGACGCACTCCTCGATTACGTCTAGGGAGAGCCTCGCCGGCGTCCCCGCCGCGCCTTCGCTAGTCACCGCAATCCTCAGGCTTGCGACCTCCCGCTCATAGGGCACCACCACGTGGGTGCGGAAGGCGTCTGTGGCGTCGTTTACCAGCTTCCCCATGCCCTCCGCGAGCTTATACAGCCTCTCAGCCAGCTCCACATCGCTGACGGCTATCACCACTATGTCGGCCCACTGGATGTCCTGCGTGGGGTCATACACGCGCAGATCCACGCGCTTGATCTCAACGCCCAGCGCCTCAAGCTCCGGCGACACCTCCCGAGCCGCCACCCTCACCTTGGCCCCCGCCGAGTGGAAATGTTTAGCCCTCCGGGTCCCCACCGCGCCGCCGCCAAATACCAAAACCTTGAGACGAGACGCCTCGACCCAAAGAGGGATGCGCATGGCTCCCCCCTACCGCCTAGTTATAAAGTTGCCTGCCCCAGAACCCGCCCTTAAGCAGTTTATATTGCGGTGAATATTACGTGAGAGGCGCGGTGCTCGTGGAGGAGGTACTTCTGTTGCTTGTGGCAGTGGCGCTTATTAGCGCGTTTGCCCTCACTGTTACCGGCGTAGTTCAGGGCGCGGTGAACCAGATATTAGGCTTCAAGAACTCGACTAATAACATCTTGGATCAACTAGTATCTGCAGTCCGCCAACTAATAGGGATCTAGTTTAACCTCCCGCTTTTTTCCAGCTCTCTCCAAGCTGTCCCCACAGCGCTTTCTATGGTGGTCTCCTCAGCAACTACGTGGGGCACCCCCAGCTCTGCCAGCTTTTTCGCCGTGACGGCGCCTATAGCCACCACGAGCTTGTGCGAGAGATCCACAAACCTCGCCACGGCCTCGGCCACGGCTGAGCTGGTGAGGACGGCGGCGCGGGCGCCTGCGATGATACGCGCGGCTTCGCGGAGCTTCGCCTCGTCGATTTCAACGTCGTAGACGGGAACCTCCACCACGTCTGGGATCAGGCTCCTCAACACGTCGTTGCCGGCGCTTGAGCGGAGCACCACCACCCTCCCCGGCGCCAGCGCCTTGAGTAGCTGGGCTACGCCGTAGCTGGTATACTCGCGGGGCACCACGCAACTACCAACAGCAGCCGCAGTCGCGGGGCCCACGCATATGACGCACCTGAACCGTCTCGCCACCTCTCTCACGTCGACCGCCTGCGCAACAGCCGGGCTCATCACCACCAGGTAGTCGCCGTCGGGCACCGCCACGTCTCGCCGCGGCACAACCCTGCCTACTGATACGCAGAGGGCGCCCCTGGGGCAGGGCCCCTCCTTAATTCTCACAACGACAACCTCCGCGCCGCCTCCCATAGCCTCATCCCCCGCTCCACCGCCTTGCCCACCACAATTATGCTTGGGCTAGGCACCGAGGATAAGTTGGCAAGAGTCGTTACGAAGAACTCCTCGTCGCTGAAATATGCAGATTTCACCACAGCCACAGGCATATCCCCCGGGAGGCCGCCCTCCATGAGCTCCCTGGCTATCTCTCCAGCCGCCGAGGCGCCCATGTAGATAATTATAGTATCCACAGCGCCTGCCAGCTTCCTGAACTCCACCTGCCTCACCCCCTTCCTGGGGTCCTCCCTCCCCGTTACTAAAGCCACAGAGCTGGCGGTGCCCCTCACTACCGGCGGAATGAAGTACTTAGCCGGCGCCGCCAAGCCGCTGGTCACCCCCGGCACGAACTCGCAGAGGACGCCCCGCGAGACCAGGTACTCGCATTCTTCGAAGCCCCTTCCGAAGACAAGGGGGTCGCCGCCGTGAAGCCGGACCACGAGGTCGTACCGCTGGGCGTAGCCCAATAACAACTCGTTGATCTCCTCCTGGCTCGGCCCGACGCCCCCAGGCCTCTTCCCCACGTCGATCACAAGCGCGCCTGGCTTAACCCGTCTCAGAAGCTCAGCCGGCACAAGCCTGTCGTGTAACACCACGTCGGCAGACTCGAGAAGCCTAAGGCCCCTCACTGTGATGAGCTCGGGATCCCCCGGCCCGGCACCTACTATGTAGACGCGGCCCACAGGAGGAATTTGTAATAAATATATGAGTTCTCACCCCCCATGATCTTCGAAAAGGCGAAACGGCTGTTTCCCGGCGGCGTCAACTCGCCAGCGCGGGCACTCAAGCACCTCCCCGCCCCCCTGGTGGCCAGAGGCGCCTCGGGGCCGTACCTATACACCGACCGGGGCAATCTCATCGATTACTGCATGGCCTTCGGCGCCGTAATCCTAGGCCACGCCCACCCCAAGGTCAAGAGAGCCGTGGAGGAACAACTGGAGAGGGGGTGGATCTACGCCCTTTTGACAGAGGAGGAGGTGACATACGCCGAGAAGATACGGGCACACGTCCCCTCCGTGGAGAAGATGCGCATAGTCAACAGCGGCACCGAGGCCACCATGAACGCCATAAGGCTGGCCCGGGGCTACACAAGACGCGACGTCGTCATTAAGTTCGACGGCAACTTCCACGGCTCCCACGACTACGTCCTGGTCAAAGCCGGGTCTGGCGCCGCCACCTGGGGCGTCCCCACCAGCGCCGGAATACCGCAAGACGTCGTCAAACTCACCGCGGTGGTGCCGTATAACGACGTTGACGCCTTTATAAAGGCGGTGAGAGAGACGGGGGACCGCTTGGCCGCAGTCATAGCGGAGCCCATTGCCGGCAACTACGGCCTCATAATTCCAGACAGGGAGTTCATCAAGACGCTTAGAGAGGAGACTGAGAAGGTGGGAGCCCTCCTCATATTCGACGAGGTAATTACCGGCTTCAGAGTGGGGCTCTCAGGCGCGCAGGGATACTTCGGCGTCAAGCCGGACCTCACCACGTTGGGCAAGGTGGTAGGCGGCGGCTTCCCCATAGGCATCTTCGGCGGCCGCGCCGACGTGATGGACTTAGTGACGCCCAGCGGCCCCGTCTACAACGCGGGCACCTTCAACGCACACCCGGTCTCAACAGCCGCGGGCCTCGCCGTAATTACAGAGCTAGAAACCGGAGAGCCCTACCGCGTGGCTAACCAAGCGGCTGAAAAGATCGCCAAAGGGCTAGAAGACATAGCCAGCCGCGCCGGCTTTGAGGTGGTTGTTAAACAGTTGGCGTCTATGTTCCAGCTCTACTTCAAAAAAGGCGATGTAAAGACGCCGCAAGACGTCAGAGAAAGCAACGAGAAGCTCTACCTAAAGCTACACGAAATCGCCATCAAACACGGCGTGTACCTCACCCCCTCGCAGTACGAAGTCAACTTCACCTCAGCCGCACACACCCCAGACGTGGTGGAGCAGACGCTAGCCGCCTTAGAACAATCTTTCAAAGAGCTGAAAAGAGAATCACTTAAAACTTATTAAGACGAGCAGAAAGAATTTTATGGAAGTCGCCAGCCTGCTCCGAAGAAAGTTGATCTCCCTACCGGCAAACGCCTCGATTCGAGACGCGGTGAAGCTCATGGCCGAGCACAACGTGGGGCTGTTGCCTATCGTCGACAGCGACGGGCGGCCGCTTGCGGTGCTTTCAGAACGCGACGTAATAAAAGCCTTGGCCTCCGGCGCCTCTCTCGATACGCCGGCGCTACAGATAGCGCAGAGGGAGCTGGTCGCCGTGACGCCCGACACAGACGTGTACGACGCGGTGATTAAAATGAGGCAGAGGAAGATACGGCATCTGCTAGTGGTCAACAAAGAGGGAAAACTCGCGGGTGTCCTCTCCATTAGAGACTTCATGAGAGACGAAGTCTTGTCGTACCTAGGCTTCCAAGCCTGGCAGCCACCAGACTACGACAAGCCCGAATTTATGTCCCTTTAACCACCACGCAGACAGCCGCTGGACATATCGAACATCAGCGTCTCAGAGGCCATGGGAGGAAGAGATATATAACGCAAACGTGGCGATTGTTGTGAAAGGCGTTAAGGAGCTAATCGCCAGGTTCCACGAGGCCCCCCTCATCGTCTTTTGGGAGTCCACCAAGGCCTGCCCCCTCGCATGCAGACACTGCAGGGCAGACGCCATCTTCAAGCCGCTACCCGGCGAGCTGACGACCACAGAGGGGAAACGCCTCATAGAGCAAGTCGCCGAGTTTGGAGACCCCAAGCCTCTCCTCGTCATAACAGGCGGAGACCCCCTCATGAGGGCCGACCTATTCGAGCTGGTGGATTACGCAAACGCGCTCGGCGTGCCGGTCTCCCTGGCGCCCGCGGTCTCGCCTAATTTGACAGAGGAGACGCTAAAGGAGATAAAGACACACGGCGTGAAGTCCATCTCCATCAGCCTAGACGGCGCCAGGCCCGAGACACACGACGAGCTCAGAGGTGTGCCCGGTAGCTTCCACGACACCGTCAACGCCATAAAGACGGCGGTGGAGATGGGGGTGCCGGTTCAGGTCAACACGGTGGTGTGGCGCAAATCGCTGCCGGAGCTGCCCGAAGTGGCTAAACTCCTCCGCGACCTCGGGGTAAGGGTTTGGGAGGTGTTCTTCCTCATAGTGACAGGCAGAGCCAGAGAGGAGCTAGACGTCACCCCGGAGGAGTACGAGGCCGCCGTCCAATTCCTCGTAGACGTCTCCACATACGGCTTCCAGGTCAGGACAGTGGAGGCGCCCTTCTACAGAAGAGCCAAGCTGGAGAGGCTAGAAGGCAAGTCCTACGACCACCTCCTCTACCGCGACCTGACAGAAAGGCTCAGGAAATACCTGGGAAACCCCACCAGAGGCGTCGACCCCACCATAGTCCCCACCCGCGACGGCTTCGGCATCATCTTCGTAGCCCACGACGGCACTGTAACCCCAAGCGGCTTCCTCCCACACCCGCTGGGCAACGTGAGGAGGCAAAGCCTCGTCGAGATATACAGGAAACACCCCCTCCTCCTAAAGATGCGTAGCGGAGAATTCGGCGGAAGATGCGGCCTCTGCAGATACAGAGACATATGCGGCGGCTCCCGGGCCAGGGCCTACGCCTACTTCAAAGACCCGCTGGCAGAGGACCCGGCATGCATCTACAAGCCGTAGTGCTGATATTCCACGGCTCCCGAGACCAGCTTCACAACGAGCAGGCGAAGGCGCTGGCGGAGGCGGTAGGCGCAGGATACGCCTTCATGGAGGCCGAGCCTAAATTCCAAGGAGGCCTCGGCATACCCATGTTCATCACAAACGGCGAAGACTACCGCAAGGCGCTTAAAGTCGCCACAGTCAAGTCGCCGCCGCTCATCAGATGGCCGGGCTTCGTCGAGTACCTACGAAGCCTAAACGCAGAGCTCTACATCTTCCACGGCCCCGACGAGACAGGCGAAATAAAAGCCACAGACCTGCCCATCGCCCTCCTCTACGGCGACCCCAACATAGACCAGGCGCCCTGCGTCGAGACCGCGGCACCAGTCCTCTTAACCCGCGGCTACATCTACAACAAAATCGAGGAACGGTACAGAAGATGCAAAGCCAAACTCCTCCCACCTCTGGCAGAACAGCCAGAGTTTACAGAATACCTACGCAAGACAATACCCACCATCCTCAAACGCTACACGCCACAACCCACACTCCCATAACCTCAAGCCGCCCTGCACCACCTCCGGCGGATGCGCCAGCTGGTACACGGGCCT
>DAITPC010000028.1:0-24764 GCA_036833835.1 Pyrobaculum sp.
CCGTGTATATCACATCGTCTGGCACATCCGGCCTGGCTACAATCATCGCCATCACGGCAACCGTCTTGACATCGCTGTCCATTCCGTTGTACGTGCCCCTAGGCACGACGATGCGTACATAGAATTTGTATCCTTCGCCTAGTAGCTTGTTGTATACCTCGTCAGGCACGGAAACTAGCCGCACAGGCGTAGTTGTGGAAAGCTCAACAATGGCTGCAGTGGGATACCCGGCGGTTACAAAGGCGGCGTCTATCTGCCTAAGTTTAAGCAAGTTGGCGGCATCTGCAAAGGAGGCGTATACCTTCTCTACCTTATCCCAGACGCCCGCGGCTTTCAGTATCTGCTCCGCGTTTATGGCCGTGCCGGAGCCTGTGGCTCCCACTGCCACCTTTTTACCGGCTAGGTCATATATACTCCTTATGGGACTGTCGGCGAGGATAACTACCTGCACGGTCTCTGGGTATAGAGAGATAACCCCCCTCAGGTCCACTTTGTTTTTGTCAAACATATAGAGACCATTGTAGGCGTAGTAGGCTATGTCGTTTTGAACAAAGGCTACATTGGCGTCGCCCTGCGCCAACGCATTGACGTTAGCCACAGAGGCGCCGCTTGTCCTTGCCTCAGCGGCGAGCACATCACCCGCGTATTTACTCAACATCTCAGCAAGCTTTAAACCAACAGGGAAGTAAACCCCGCCAGTACCGCCGGTGAAGATTATAACCCTATACTTCGTCCTTGGCGCCGTGGGAGTTGGCTGGGGAGTGGTGGTAGGAGTTGAGGTGGGCGAAGTTGTTGGAGTTAAGGTATGCGTCAGCGGTTGTGTGAGGAGTAGCGCCAAGGCGGCGAGCACTACCAGCAGTACCACCATCCCTACTATTAAACCTGTCTTCATAGATCTACAGATTCATTAGCTATATAAGGTTTTGGTTGCCATAAATAAGTCGCTTGATAATTGCCTAGTATGTATATTTTTTTCCTGTGGAACCTGTCGTCCTTCTGTATCTTACCCATCTGCTGTAGTACTCCTTCAGCTTGTCTGGGTCTTTTGTAAAGAGCTGTCGGATGTCTTCGATTCCCAGCAGGATCATGGCAACCCTGTCCAGTCCCCAGCCCCAGGCGAGCACCCTGCTTCTCTTCACGCCAAGGGGGTCAGTTACCTCCGGCCTGAAGATGCCGGCGCCTCCGAACTCCACCCAGCCCAACTTGGGGTGTTCCGCATATACCTCGACCGAAGGAGAGGTGAAGGGGAAGTAGGCGGGTCTGAACTTGACCTTGACCATGCCTAGGGCCTTGGCGATCTGCTCCAGCTGGCCGAGCAGGTGTTTAAAAGTCAGGCCGGGGCCCACCACTATTCCGTCTAGCTGGTGGAACTCCATGCTGTGTTTTGGGTCCAGCTTCTCGGGGCGGAAGACCCTCCCGATTGTGAAGACTTTGTATTCGCCGTCTCCCCTCTCCGCCAGCGCCCTGATCGTCGTGGCGGTGGTCTGCGACCTGAGGACTGGGTTCAACGCCTTCTTGGGGTCCCACCTGTAGCCCCACTTCTCCTCGTGGACGCGGCTCACCGCTTCCATGAGCTCCTCAGGCGGCCTCTCCAGAGAGCCGTCCCACTGCACGTAGAAGGTGTCGTGTACCTCCCTGGCTGGGTGGTCCTGGGCTTGGAAGAGGGCGTCGAAGTTCCAGAACTCCACCTCCAGTATGGGCCCCCTCACCTCCTCGAAGCCGAGCCCCACCATCACCTCCCTGACGTAGTCGAGAAACTCGTTGAAGAAGTGGGGCACCGGAGCTGGATACTCCGGCGGTTCCACAGACAGGTCGAAGGGCTTCAGGAGGTAGCTCCGCCATCTGCCCGTGGCGATGTCCTCGCTGGTGATGGCCGTCTTGACCTCGGCGGGCTGAACCTCGGCGGGCGACACGGCGGCCTTCACGTAGATAAGGGTCCGTTCCACCTTCCGCACCAGTCTCCGCCTGAGGAACTCCTGTAGCATCTCCTGCGGCGCTACGTCTAGGTTCTGGAGAAACCGTTGCTTCTCCTCCACAGCCGCAAGTAGTTTTCTGTAGGTTTCCCCGTCAAGCTCCAAGACGCGGCCCTTGGGCCTGACCCCCAGCTTCGCCAAGTTGGCTAGAGCTATGTCGGCCTCGGGCTGGGCGAGATCCACCACGCATACCTCCCCGACACACATCGCGCTCTTCAAAAGCTTGTACTCGGGGAGGCCCTCGGCGGCTCTGCGCCGTCCTTCCTCAGTAAGTTCGTACCTTTCTACGGTTCTCCTCTCCACGTGGAAAAGCCCTTTTGCCCTGCCCTCCTCGATGTATCTCATCAAGCTCTCGGGCTGGTGGCCGAGCTCCCGCGCAATGTCGTCGAGAGGCCGCAGTTCCTGTGCGCGTTTCAGAATCTCGTAGGCCAAGGGCGGCACGAGGATCACGACATTAGGAAAGACCCAGTTAATATGTAAAACGGGCGTGTGGGCTGGGACGGAAATTTTCGGTTCTAGAATTTATCGCCCCTTCACTAGAGAAATGGGAAGCTCCTCCTCCTTCTCCTCCTCTCTTGCAGGCTTAGCCTTAAAAACCTCTTTATACAGGAGGTCGCGCAACGCGGCTCTTATGGCTTCGCTTCTGTTGGGGAATATGCCGCGTCTCACGAGCTCGTCAAGCTCTTCCAACATCTTCTTCGGCACGTGGACGGAGATCAGCGACATCTTGTCCTGATTCTTACTCCTCGGCATGGATTCAAGGATCTCCTGCGTTAATAAAGGTGGTTCCCATGTAATACGGGCATACTACGCCCTCGCCTCCGCCTCCACGGCGGAAAGCGCCTTTATGAGTTGCTCCAACACGTGGTACCTAGGCAAGGTGGCCAGCTTTCTCGACAGCCTTCTAAGCCTCTGAGCCTCCTGGGGAGTTATGGACTTGGGCCTCCCCTCGCTGTCGTAGGCGTGCCAACTGCCCCTTTCGTATATATACCCCACGTCTCCCATATATATCTCTGCGTAAAGCCCCTTCCTCCTGGCCTCCGCAAACACAACGACGTCCTCAAGCTCAAGCTCCATATACGCGTTGCGCAGAACCAACCGGAGAAACGGGGCCCTAATTCTCACGGTTCCGCACAACCCCGGTTTTTAAAAAGATGTTGTTTGCCTTTCCCCTCAGATGGCCCGTGCTCAATATACATAAGAGCCCTAGGCGTAACAGCCTAAAAATAGAGGTGGCCTTACGTCGTCTTCACATCCTCGTCTACACACGGCGTGTTTACCGCCACGTATGGCGACGCCGACCGTCTCCGCCGGCGCCCTCAGAAGAAGCCAACTATTGAAGTCAAAGAGCCGTTGAATTTCGACTACGCAGATACACCTACGTAAGGTGGCGAATGTCAACCGGCAGGATGGGAAGACCTTCCATGGCGCAACACGTGGCTGCGCACAGCGCTGATGTATTAGAGGGAGATGTCAATGGGCTCTTGCACTAGTAAGGCGTTAACCGGCTTGGTGCTCAACATAATCAGGGCGTGTTGAAATCGGGATAATCTGTTCCTAAGCGGCGGCGTAGGGCTGGGCCACGCCTACCGTATTGCCGACACCTATTAGGAGGACGGATTCGCCGGGTTGCACATTGGCGGTTATGAACTCCAGCACCCTTTTGGTGGTGTGTTGCACCGCGGCGTAGATCTCGCTGGTCATGGTGGTTAAGGCCTCGGCTTGCCTCATCTTTATGAGGAAAGCGTAGAGGGGTACGCCGTATTTCGTGGCGTAGCTCTCAATGTTGAACTTCTCGACGCCGACGCCGCCCATGGCCACGCCGATGCCCTCGGCCACCTCCCCCGTCTTCTCGCCCTCAAGCCGCAAGGCGGCATCCACCGTAATTATGTACTTGGGCTTGGCGTTCAGCTTGTTGAACACATACTCCACAGCCTCGTCCAGCCTCCCCACGGTGCTCCCGGGGCCCTCCGCCTTGATGACATACAGCCTCCTCCCCTCATAGTCGCACTCGGCGACTACAGTGTCCTTAACGGCGGAGTGATACGTGGGCGCCCGGCACTGGCTTAACACGTTGTAAGCCACGAGAGGGCCGGCGCTGTCGCCGATGGGAACCCCCTTGATGAAGGAGTTGACCGCCTCGTTTACCGTGTCTGTGAGCTCCTTCAGAAGAGGTAGTAGCATTGTGAGCTGTATCACCAGGTAGAAGGCCTTATACTTTTTGGCCGTCTTGTAGTAGTGGTCAACCACCTTGTAGATGAAGTTCATGTATCTAAGCGCCTCCACGGCTGTGGCCAGGTTCTTCACGGTGATCCCGTCGTCCACAATCTTGCGTATCTCGTGCTCATACGTCTCCACGTAGGTGTTCAGTATGTGTTTATACTTCGGCACAATCCCGTTGGGGTCCAACGCCGTCGGCTCTATCACGGCGAAATCCACCATCTTCTTAAGCGTAGCCTCTAGCTCGGGCTTCGCTATATCCCGCCTCTTGGCCTTCTCAAGCGCAGAAAGCACGTTGGCAGACGCGGCGTTGAGGAGCTGGCCTAGGTAGGAGAGGAAGCCGCTTACCTGGCTCAGGTAGCGCCACATCTGCAGATCTTGCAACATGAAGATTAACGCGAACCAAATTAACATCGTTACTAGATACCACATTGGGTCGAAGCCCGTTGCCTGAAGGTACATCGGAAAGCAACACCTACTTCCTTTAAAAAGTTTCGCTCATAGACGCCTCAAATAAAGAGGAGAAGCTAAGGCAGATGACCGCCTAGAAATTAAGCGAAGGGCTCAGTATTCGAAGGCTCGATCATCGCTCAGGTAGAATCCCGTCATCACGAGGAGATATGTGGAGGGGGTTAAAAACCTAGACCTCGACGAGGTCTCTCTCCTCTTTTTCCCTTCTGGGTTTTTCTCTTCTCTTCAGCCCAAACGCAACTGCTGTGCCGACCGTGGCTGCAGCAGCCGCGATCTTGAGGAAACTCTCCCTAGTCAGCGTGGGGATCGTCACCTCCGGCCGGAGTTGCACCAAGTACCTCACGCCGTTTATCTCGACGGCGGCTCTTTCGTCTATTGGAATAACTCGGGCAACCCCGCCGGCTCCGCGGAACTTGAGACCTCCCACATATATAGTGAAGTCCGGAAGCGGGGTGCCCAGGGCGTCCACCACCCTCACCTCGCGGAAGAACGCCGTGGTGTTTATCTGCAACATGGGGGACGCCTTCTTCCTAAGCTCGGCCACCAAGGTGCCGTTGTAGTAGATCCTCACGGTGACGTTGGAGCCTATCTTAGCCACCTCGGGCTCAACAGTGGCGTTGAACCCCGAGGAGACGACCACCCTGGGCTTCACCAGGTCCGTATATGCCTCGACAACGCCGCCCGCGACTTGGGCGGGGTATTTATACAGAGCCTCGTCGGTCTTCACATAGACGTAGTAGGTGGCGCCTTCCACCACGCACATGCCCGCCTGCGACCCGTCGTCTGTAGACACCGCGTATACCGGGAGGCTCTGGCCGTCCACCGTCTTGGCGGTTGCGCCGCGGAACCTCCAGGTGGTTATGTTGCCCGGCAAGTAGTAGAACGAGAGGGCGTACTCCTCGCCCGTCTCCAGCTTCACGTAGACCCTCAACGGTCTCTCCAGCGGGTTCACCACTGTGGCGCTTCCCGCACATTCGCCCACCACGGGCACAGATATCTGCTCCACAACCACGCGGGGCCTCCCCACCACTTCCGTCTGGTTCGGCGCAAACATCAGGTGGAAGTCGGGGCTCCAGGGCTTAACCCCCTCCACCCTCACCCCTCTGGTCGGTATATAGACGTAGTAGTCGGGCCTCTCGCCGGAGAGGTCGATATATGTTACGTTTACTATGCCGTATGCAGATATCTGCGCCCCACCGTAGACGACGTACTCCTCGGAGTAGACCCCAAACGACGCGGCGGAAGACACTCTGTAGACAAACCGCCCAGTCACAGCGGGCCGTGTGAACGACCTCACCTTCACGAGGGCAGTCCCGTTGATCTCAAACGGCACGCCGAGGTAGAGATACGCCGAGTCCTCGCCCTTCACCGTGACCGGCACGGTGGGGCCCACGCTCCTCCACCTGTCTACCTTTATCGAGACGAAGTCTCCACATACGTAACCCCTTATGTACTTAGGCGTTGGGTACCTATCCAGCGTCGGTTGCGTCAACGAGCCGTCGCTCCTCACGGCATATGCCGACGCTATGCCCCAGGGGGATAGGGGATCTACATATGCTGAGAAGTTGGCGCATCCCCCAAGCGGCGCCGTGTAGACAAAGGGGATTGAAGTTATGGGCACCACCACCATGGTGGCGTTGATCAGCAGAAATAGAAGACCTAACATGTAGCTAGGACCGTCGGAGGTTAAATAACCAGCGGTTGAATCGGGAACTCTTAAATAGAGCTACGATACTACCGCCGTGAAGTGGACCCTCTACGCCATCCCCTACCTAATAGGCGTCTTGACACTGGGGTTGCTTCTGATTGGGGCTGAACGGATGCTGGCGGCCGCCCTGGACCTCGTCTTCCTCGTAATCGCCGTCGTGATGTTTAGATTCGCGCTGACAGACGTCTCGGCGGCTCTGGACATAGCCTCAGATGAGAGAGAAAGAACCGAGCTGAGGACGCTTCAAGCCCTGCTGATACTGTCATTTGTAATTTCGGCGGGGGTGCTCGGCTACTCTTTTCTGAAAGCTTTATTCCCCTATCTTCCCTAGCTTGCTTCTACACTCCTCGAGCTGCGCCTTCAGCTGGCTCAGCATGGCCTCCCTCAGTAGCAAACTGCGGTAGAACGCCAGCGTTTCACGCTCTTGTTCCAGAAGCCGTCTCTCCCACTCGTTTAGCCGCTGCTCCTCCTCGATAAGCCTTTTGGCGAATCTGCCTAGGTTGTCCAGGAGCTCCGTCTCCTTCGCCCTCACCGCCTCCTCTAGCCTCCTCAGCTCCTCCTCCTTCTTTGCCACCGCGGCTTCAAACACCTTGTATTTAGCCACCAGCTCCTCAAGCTCCTGCCTCTTCTTTTCAACCGCCGCCTGTACCTCGGCCAGCTCCTTCTCTTTCTGCGCCAGCTCCGCCAGCCTCTTCTCCACCTCGGCCGCCTGCGCCAGGAGGGCCTTGGCGCGTTCCTCCTGCTCAGCCAACTGACGTTGCTTCACGGCCAGCTCCTGGTCCATCTTCTTTAGGTCGAACTCCTTGCGTAGGAGCTCCTCCCTGAGCCTCCTCAGCTCCTCCTCCTTCTGGGCGAGCTCTTGGCTCCGCGCCGCCAGAAGCGCCAGAGACTTCCTAGTTTCCTCAAAGGCGGACTTGGCAGGGTCGGAGAGCTCGGCCACCTTCCTCACGTTTTCCAACATGAGGGCGACCTCGCCCTCCCTCCTCCTCAACGCCTCCTCTCGGGTCCTGAGCTCCGCCTCCTTGTAGGCGAACTGCCTGATTTTTGCCTCGTATTCCTGCATCTTTGCGCCGAAGTCCTTCATAAGCTCCAGCATGGCCGACGCGACCGACCTGATCTGCTCGCTCTGAGTCTTGATGACGTTTAGCTGCTCGGCGAGTCCCTCAACCCTGCCCGCCACGGCGTCCAGCTTCTCAGCCACAGAGATGAAGTGGTTAGTGGCGTCTGTCACCGCCTTCGCCGAGGCGGAAAGCCTCTCGGCCACCGCGGAGAGCTCCGCCAGCTTCTCCGAGGACGCTTTAAGCTGCGCTATGACTCTGTTGAGCTGCGTAGTGCCCTCTACCAGGTCCTTGGAGATTCTGCTGAGCAGGGAGGCGAGGCCCTCCACCGACTTCTTGACATCTAGCGAGTTGGCCTTAACCTCGGCTATGACCTCGTTTCTAACCTCCTCGATCCTGGAAGAGACTGCGGATACGTCCGCGGAGATCTTGGCCAAGACCTCATCCACCCTCTTGCCAGCGTCCTCGCGTCTAAACACAGTGCTTAGTACGCCTCGGTATATTTATTTAACGCAAAAACTTGTCTAGCGCCTCCTGAAGAGCCATAAGCCTCTCCAAAACCGCTAGACAGGTCTCATCCCTCCTCTGCCTGTCCTCAACGGCCCTCGCCCGCATCAAGCTGGCGTTCTCCACCACCGCGGCCGCCGCGGCGTTTAGCTTCTCCACAGCCTCTCGGAGATTGGCGAGGACAACCTCTGCGTCTGTCATCCGCGTCTGCGGCTCTGCAAGCTTCTTAGACAGCTCCGCCACCTCTTTCTGCAACCTCGCCACCTCCCGCCTCAACTCTCTCAACTCGCCGAGGATCTCCACCACGTAATCCGGATAACCGAACTCGTCAGACACATATCCACAACAACACAACTTAAAAAGGTTTAATACAGGATCCGCCTAGCAACACCACGTTGAGAAACCGCGCACAGCCGCCGTCTATAAGCCAAAATCCTATGTTGAAAGATTGCCGAGATTTATCAGCAGTCGTGTACTTACAAGAGGCGGGCCTTCGTAAAACCTGCTAAGGGAGGGTTGCGAACTGAACTTCATAAAGCCGCCGTGGCTACTGGATTGACCTAGGTAAAGCGTAAGCGGGAGTTCCGCAACGACGCCAAACTTCACCGCTTTTATCACATCTGCAACGTGAAAAATCTCGATAACAACCTCCTTAAAACGTTGCGAATGGCCTGGAATAGACACCACCTCTATATGATACACGCCACGTCTCCCCTCCGCAGACACTTCCACACCACGCGAAGGTCCGCCCTCCGCTATGATGTTTTCAAACGCCACCGGCTTCTTCAACGCCACATCCATTGCCGCTGTGCAGTAGTGACATCTCGCGGCGTAGAAAGACACCGCGGCGTAGAAGGAAGACGCCAGCTCCCGCCAAAGCCCCGCCTTTACAAAGTTCTGAAATAGACCTAGGCCCTCCTCAGCCTTTCCAGCGACCAGATCCACGCGGAGCGGCGGGCCCTCGGCGATGTAAACCTCCTCCACCGCCTTCACGGGCTTGGAAGATGGATATACGCCACGTCTAGCCACGAGATATCGGCCTTGGCATCTTTCAGAAAACATAAGCACGCCACCTGCAAGCTCTATGCAACCTCTCTCCAGAGGCAGAGATGGAAACCTCCGAGTCAAGACGTACATATCTCAACCAAGACATCCGCTAAAACATCATCAGCTAAAAATACACGTCGGAAGACGCCACCATGTGAAGTACACACCCCCGGCGACCGGACAGGAGGCCTCGCGCGGCAAGTACAAATAGAGGTGTTTCAAACACGCCATGGGCTTCGTCTCGCCTAAAGCAAAAATCTCGGCGAAATACGTCTCCCCTGACGCCTACATATACGGCCCCACGGTGATAGGGAGAAACAGCTACGTAGACGCCGCGGTGGTGGGATACCCAAGCCGAGCCAAGATACTTCAGGTCTTCTCCTCGCTAGACGACGTGAGCAACGGCGCTAGGATAGGCGAGTCTGTGATCATAAGAAGCGGCGTTGTGATATATGAAGACGTAGAAGTCGGCGACGGGACTGAGTTCGGCCACAACGTGCTGGTCAGAGAGCTGACGAGGATAGGGCGCAACGTGAGGATCGGCACGCAGGCCGTAATCGAACGGGACGTGAAGATAGGCGACAGGGCTTGGATACAGTCCATGGTCTACATACCCAACGGCACGGTGATCGAAGAAGACGTCTTCATCGGCCCAAACGCCGTCATAACCAACGACAAATACCCACCAAGCAGGCGGCTGGCCCCGGTGGTCATAAGGAAGAGGGCGGTCATAGGCGCAAACGCCACCCTAATCGCCGGAATCGAAATAGGCGAAGACGCCGTAGTCGCCGCAGGCGCCGTAGTCGCCAAAGACGTACCCCCCGGCGCCGTAGTCGCCGGAGTACCAGCCCGGGTAGTGGGCAAGACAGAAGAATACACAAGAAAAAGAACAATATACGAAAACAGGTAAAGAGACCCCCACACCAATATAACACGATCTCTAAACCGGGAGTTTGGCGGCTACGACAGAGTTATACTACCACAACGCTGAGACTAAAACCGGGATAGGACAAAAAACCGGATTTTGACGTCAGCGACTTATCACAAAGCCCAGCGGCAAGTCGACTTGACATGAATCTGAAATCCTAACCCTCGACGAGATGGCGTAAACATCAATATACTCCACGACGTCGTACCCCCTATTGTACCTAGCGCCTACGTTTTCATACACAGCCTTGAACTCAACACCCTGCTGGTTGACGAAGTCCGCCGAAACTGACAGAGGTATTGCCGCTAGGTAGGAGTTTTGCTTTGCAAAGGTTAATCCCTTAAGGACACCGACACCAATCCAAACGATAGCACCTACTGGCCCACCAACCGACACGCCTTCAGAGCATTGGGTATATAGTTGCTTAACCATCCACTCGCCGAGATCTAAGCGCTTAGGAGACTGTAGAGTAGACACGTCGGCCCTCAGCGTCCCCAGCAACTTGTAGTAGTTGCGGAGCTCTAGGATTGTAGACAGCTGGGAGCTACTCAGCCTCTCCGCAAAGGCTAGGGTTCTACCTGTAGAGCCCTTCCTCAGGTAGTGGATCTTAGTCGCAAACTTTACATTCCCCGTGCGGCTCGCCGAAACTACTCTGCCGCCGTCACGGCACACATACCACTCGTCATAACGGTCGATTGTAAGCCTGCCCATCACCCCAAACCAATATGCCTCCTCCGGCAAAACACTAGGTGCCGCTTTGATGGCGATGATGTTGTCTTTGATATCGAAGGGCAGAGTTAAAAGATCTCTCAACGTGATGTCGACAGGCCCGATCTGGTAGCCCAGCGCTACGCCGACGGATACATGAAGCCTGTCAACTGTAGTAATATCCAAGCCCAGCTCTATTTCCCCCGAGTATTGGTATTGGTTGTATATGAGGAAGAGGGGTATCCTCCCGCCGAGGTCTTTCTCTGTGTCTATGACTGTGGTGTTGTGACGCCATTCATATACGCAGTCTAGGCCGAATCTAGAGAAGCGATGCCCGGCGTTGTCTCTTGGTTTTGTCTTCACTGGTTTTTCCGCAGTTATAACTTGGGCCTTTACGACGTATGTGACGTTTCTACCGGCGAGTTTGTGGGGGTTGTAGTTGACGGCGGCGAAGCCGAGGTACTCGTCGCCATACCACAGATTTATGTGTATCGACGGCTCGGTGCCGGTGGCGTTTCCCAGAAAGCTGAGCCAGTCGTCTAGCACAAGGCCGAACCTGCCGTCTAGTCTCACAATCACCACGTTGCCTCTCACCTCCGCGTCGTCTATCTGCACCTCGCCCAGCCTAGGCCCCACCGCCGACAGCTGTATGCTCCTCATCGGAGGCTTTCCCAACTCCCTCGCCGAGGGCAGTATGATAATTATGGCAGGCCTGTTACTCGGCTCGTACCGCCCGTAGTAGGGCTCGAAAGTCAGCTGGTACTTGTTGGGGCCTACCTCCCTAACCACCGTCGCCAGGCCCAGGGGCGTCTGGTAGTGAGGCCAGTAGACCGCGTATACTACAGTTAGCACCCCCAGCGCCACCCCGAGGTAGATAACCCACCGGCGCATGAACCAGTGAAAGACTGGATATTTTTTTACTTAGACTTTTTAAGAAAGTTTGTTAGTCACTCGGCTTAGTGGCTCAGCTCTTCTGCAAGCGCCGTGATTAGTTCTACTGTGTTTTTTAGGTCTTCTTTATGGGCCATCTCGACTGGCGAGTGTGAGTATTTCGTGAGTATGCCTATGGCCACTGAGGGTATTCCCGATACGAAGAACGCGGCGGCGTCTGTCCCGCCTCCCCCGCCGCCTATTTGGATCGGTATTCCACGCTTCTTCGCCACCTCAAGCACTTTCTTCGCGAGTTTGTTGTTGTAGGCGCCGTAGTTGTCAAACACACGGAGAATGGGGCCCTGCCCCGGCTTTACGTTTCCCGTGAAGTTGGGGTGGCAACACGCCGTTGTGTCAACCACTATTACGTACTTCCCCTCCAAGCTTTTGGCGAGGGCGCGGGCGCCGAGAAGACCCACCTCCTCCTGGACGGTCCAGACATACGTGGCAGAAGCGCCTTTCCTATACGCCTCAACTAGCGCCCAGCAACCGGCGCGGTCGTCGAGCGCTGTGGCGGAGACGAACTTGCCCATCTCTGCGTATCTCTTGGAGAACGCCGCAGGCGTCATGGGGGTTATGCCTAAAGCCTCCACCTCGCTTCGGCTCGTGGCGCCCACATCTATGTACAGGTCTTGCCAGGACACTTGCTGCTGTTGCTGTTGTTGGAAGTGGGGAGGCGCTATGCCTATGACCCCCTCAACCCTGAACCCGTCGCCGTAGAGCACCACTGAGCTCCCGGGGAGTATTCTGTCGTCCACGCCGCCGACCTTCCTAAACTTAAGCCTCCCGTCCTCCTCTATAGACGTGACGAGGAGCCCAACCTCATCCATGTGGGCTACAAAAGCCACCTTAGACCTCCCGCGCAGAATCACATTGCCGAACTCGTCAACTTCCGCGCCGGGTGCGGCTGATAGGATCTTCTGGCGGACATCATCTTCAAAGCCTGAGACGCCCAGGGCCTTGGTTAAAGTCTCCAGTTCCATGGCAACTTTCCAGCATTTCTTTTTTATCTATTTTGTTATATACCCCGAGCTCTACAGTGTTATGCCTTACCACATTTGGGCCGGACGGGAGGATGTTTCGCCGATTGTCATAGGAGTGGGAGATCCCGCTAGGGCGAGGCTCTTTGCCACGCTTATGGAGGACGCCAGGCTGGTGAACGAAAACAGATACCCCGTCTACACTGGACGTGTGGGGGGCAAGCGTGTTTCTGTGGTGGCGCACGGCATCGGCGGGCCCTCGGCCGCGATAGCGCTGGAGGAATTGAAGATGCTCGGCATGGAGACCTTTGTGCGCATCGGCACCGCCGGCTCTTTCGGGGATCTCAGAGTAGGCGAGGTGTTGGTAGCCGCTGCCGCCGCCGCGCCAAGCGGAGGCGTCTTGGGCGCGTATTTCCCCGGCCACAGCCCCCCGCTGGCGGCTGATCCCCTCCTCACCGTGAAGCTGGCCGAGGCGCTGAAGGCGCCGGTGGGCTACGTGGTGTCTAGCGACGCCTTCTACGCGGAGGATCCAGCCTTCGTCGAGTTCTGGCGCCGCAGGGGTGCGCTTGCGGTGGAGATGGAATGTGCCACCGCAATGGCGCTTGGGTGGCTGAGGGGCTTCAGGACCGGTTGCGTGCTGGTCATCTCCAACGTGGTGGGCAGACACGAAGTGGTGGATCTCCGCCAGAAATTTCTCCAAGTCTTTAGGAGAGTTGTCGAGGCTCTTTAGTCATCATTGTCAGTAGCGGCGGCCTGCTTCACCGCTCTCTAGGTACTCTGCGTAGTCTTTTAAACATTCTGTGCAAAGTATCAGCTCGGGGCGTTTGCCGAACCTGGCGTAGCCCAGTTTGGCGTATGTGATCTTGGCGCCGCACATGTCGCACCTGGGCTGGAAGGCAACTATGAATACTTTCAGTTCTTCAAGCGGAATTTCCGTGTATATCCTTTTCCCCATTTTTAGAAGCCGTTTTTCCCTGTTTACTGAAAGTTTTAGTGAACTCTCTCCGGGACCGCTCACGTAATAATATACAGGTTTTTAAGGGGCTGAAGAGCTAAATAAAGGAGACATCTCCACGGAGTGCTCGACGGGCTGGTTCAGCAGGCGTTGTCCTTCGCTAAATACGTGGTGCCTATTGTGTTGGGCTACGGCGTGGGTAGGGCCTTGAGAAGGAGACCGCCTGGGTTTTTGTTCACTGCGGTGGTCGTCGTGTTGGTGTTTTTCGTGGCCGCCAACGCGGCTACGGTGGTGCTTAGGAACATCGGCGTGTTTCTGGCGGTGTCTATACTCTACTCCCTAGCCCTCGTCTTCGCCACAGCTGTTCTAGGCTCCTTCTTGAATAAGCCGGAGGCTGTCGGCGCGGCCCGGAGGCCGGTTATTTCGCTCTACGTCGCGGCGGCGCTGGCGGCGGGCCTGGCCGTGGGGGCGTCGGCGGAGTTTAACTACGCCTCTGCGATAGATCCTCTGTTGTTGTTCCTCCTCTTCATCGCCGGCGCCGACATGGCACACGTCGAGGTCAGACTAGAGAGGTCTGTACTGTTCGCACCGGCCGTGGCCTTCCTCGGAGCCGGCGTGGTGGGGCCTCTCTTCGCGCTGGCTTTCCACATCACGCCTGCGGTGGCCTTAGGCATGGGCTGGTACAGCTTCACAGGCCCCTACCTCGCCAGCGCTGGCGACGCGGTGGGCGGCGCCTACGGTCTTCTTGTGAATTTCCTCAGGGAGCAGTTCACCTTCCTTTTGGGACCTGTGTTGGCTAGGAGGTTCAGCAAGGTCGGCGTGTTGGCGGTGGGCGGCGCCACGACGATGGACAACACGTTGCCTCTCTACACGGCGCTGTACGGCTCCTCCTTCGCCCTCTACGCCTTCGCCAACGGCGTAATTCTCACTGTAGCAGTCCCGGTGGTAGCGCCGTTGATTCATCAATTATATTTGCTGTATGTAAGGGGGGTATAACGGTAACTAGTTAATAAACCGCTTTGGACCTCTTAATGAAGAGCGTGAGGGATGTGCTCGGCGTCTCTCATGCGCTACGGGGTGAGACCCGACGACGACGTCTACACGGCGATGAAAGTGCTAGATACAAACGCACCTCACCTCGCCAAGCTCCTCAGGGCCATCCTAAACGGCAATGAGGCCTCCTAACGGGCGCCCCACCGGGGGGTGAAGTTGTGTTTTATCCCAAGTGCGTCGAGGACGCGTCCTGCAAACGCCGTAACCAGGTCGTCGATTGTCTTGGGCCTTGTGTAGAAACCGGGCGCGGCAGGCATCACCACGGCGCCTGCAAGCGTAGCCAACTCCATATTTCTTATGTGGACCAGGGAGAGTGGGCTTTCCCTAATTACCAGCACCACTCTCTTCCGCTCCTTGAGGCCCACCTCGGCAACCCTGACGATTAGATTCACGGTGAGGCCGTTGGCTATGGCGGCGAGGGTCTTCGTGGAGCAAGGCACCACCGCCACGGCGTCTATCCCGAAGCTCCCCGAGGCGGGCGGCGCCGCCATGTTGTCCTCGTCCCACACATAGTCCGCAAGCGACTTCACGTACTGGACGTCGTAATCTGTTTCCAGCTTAATCACCCTCTCCGCCGTCTTTGAGATAGAGAGATGTATCTCAACGCCTGCTCTGCGTAGAAGCTCCAGAACTTTAATGCCGTAGACAACCCCCGAGGCGCCGGTGATGCCGACAAATACCCTCATCATACATACATGTAGACGTCGTTGTCCAACACAACTCCGTCTTCCACCTCCATGCCCCCATGCAACAAGTAGACGTTCTTCTTCTCCACCTTGATCGCCTTCCTTTCTTGCGGCGGCAGAGAAGCCGCGGTTCTTAAAATGTCGGCAACCTGTCTCGTCAAAGGCATGAACTCCCTGGGCGACGGCGGAATCTTAATCACAAGCGCGTGGCTGTACTTCAACGTGGCGGCGCCCTCCGGCGTATGCGGCGAGGGGGTTACCTTACGTACAGCCAAGGTCTGCGCCGCGAGGTCTGTGGTGGCTGCAACCTCGAACTCGCGTCCGCCCATAAACACCGCCACCACATTAGGCCTCGTCTTGTGGTAGAAGGCTGTGATCTCCCGCGCCTCCAGCGTCTTGAGCTCGAGGAAGTCGAAATACACGTCAACGCCTTTTCTGCCGTATGGGGAGTCGGTGAACGCCCTCTCGTTAACCACCGGCGCCGCGGCGACTGGCGGCAGATCCAGCTCGCCTCTTTTCCACCGATACAGCATCAACGTGAGGAAGTTCACGGCGGGCCAGTCCTCTGGGTAGAAGCCTGAAAGCGCCAGGATCTTCTCGTCTCCCGTGCTGAATACGGAGGGGCCTCCTCCCAGCTGTTGCAGAAGGAGGCTCTTTACATACCTTACGCAGGTTCTGTCAGAGGTAAGGGCTTTGTAAGGATGGAGGTACTGCACGGGCTCTAGTTTATTCCAATATTAAAACCTACGTTATGCATAAAGCCTTCCATCGAGTCTGTGACGTGCCTCGGAGGAGGAGTAAGGTGTCTCTTGAGCGTGTCGCCATCAGGCTGCCCACCGAGGTTATGTTGAGGATCGACAAACTCGTCGAGAGGGGGCTCTTCAAGAGCAGGAGCCACCTGATAAAGCAGGCGTTGAGGGAGCTCCTCAGCGACCCCAGGTATCAAGAGGCGTTGAAGGAACGCGATGACGACGACTTCCCCACACTGAGGGGGAGATAAAGTAATAAATAAAGACGTCGAGAGACCTGCTGATGAGGGCAGGTGTGTGGCGATGTATGAGCGGTGGTGACAAGACTGACTATGGCACCTCTATGTTGGCATGCCGTTTGGCTAGCTCGCTCTCGTTTTTGCCAAGCCGCTTCATAAGCTCTGCAATTACGGCGTCTAGAACCACCATGGCCGTGTCTTCAAAAAGCGTACCCAACGGCGAGAGCGGCTCGTGGATCCCCAGTATCTGGCGGGAGAAGTAGTCGTTCATAGACGCGAGCTTCGTCCTGCCTGGCACGAAAACCACGAGGTCCGCAAGACGGCCCAGCGGCGAGTCGTAGTAGGTCGTGATGGCGGCAACCTTGGCCTTCATCCTCTTGGCGGCCTCCGTAGCTGCGATTACTACCTGCGTAGAGCCGCTCCCCGAGATGGCCACCAGCAGGTCTCCCTCCTCTACGGAGGGCGTTATGGTTTCGCCGACTACGTATGACCTGGCGCCTAGGTGCCTAAGCCTCATGGCGAAGGCGCGGCCCACGAGCCCGCTCCTCCCAACGCCAACGACTAAGATCTTCTTATTCGCTCGATATATCTCTTCTATAGTCTTGGCAAAGTTCTCTATTTCCTCAAGTTTTATAGTATCTAGGGCACGGAGTATAAAAGTAGCAATTTCTAGGTATGCTTGTTTAAAGTATGTAACCATGTGACTTGAAAAATATTAATTTAAAAATCTACTCACCATACATCGATCTGTCGCCGAAGAAAGCCTCCACCTTCTTAGGCCTAAGCGTGGAGACTATGTAATCGAAAGCCGCCTTGGGGTCGGTGTGGTCGCCGCAGGTATATACATCAACCGTGGCGAAGCCGTGCTCGGGCCATGTGTGGATGGAGATGTGGCTCTCCGCCACCACGGCAAACACCGTGAGGCCGCCCTCTGGGCCGAACCTGTAGGACCCTATGGAGAGCAATATGGCGTTGGCCACCTTCACGGCCTCCTTAACGATGGTTATCAACGCCGCCTCGTCTCTCAACACCTCCGGGTCGCACCCGTATAGGTTGCCGTAGACGTGTCTCCCGACTACTGTCCTGCCACCCCCCACGCCCCCCGCCATGGGTTATGCGTATTTTCGCAGTTTAAAAACTTAACCCCCAACAACCCTTATACTACAGCTTTGTACCTGCACATACCCTACTTGTTAAAATATTGGAAAACCCCTGGAAAAATATAAAGAGATAAAATGGTAGACTTTTGAAAAAGTTTACCACTCCTCTTCCTCCTCCCACTCCTCCTCGAACTCCTCCCAGAGCTCCTCCTCCTCTTCCCACTCTTCCTCTTCCCGGTAGTACCAAATCGGCATAGCCCCCCGAAAGCTCGATTTTATAAATATTGAGCCGCAAAACGCCGGTGAGGCGGGCGTATGTGCAGGGCCTTCTTCAGAGGCGGGTCAAGTACCGGTTTGACCTCCGCGCGCCGACCTCCATCAGAAGCTGGCTGGCTGAGGCTCGTCAAGAAGTGAAGACTTTGCTGGAAAGTGATTGGGGGGCCGTCATGTGTACTGAGGCGAAGCTGCCAAGTCTTGGGATGCTCCTTGTGGAGTGGCGGGGGGCCCATCTTCCAGCAGATGTCTCCATCTGCGCCCCCGTGTCTCACCCCGAGCCGCCGCCGCTGGCCTACGACGTGCCAGTAAAGAGGGTGGACGTCTGCGTCGAGCCTATCGCGCCTGTTTTTCCGCCGTCTGAGTATGTAGCAATATATATCCCCTCCGTCAAGGCGTTTGGGAGGATCACCCTGCGGAGGGACTACGCAGTTGTGAAGTACAGAGGCTTGCTCTTCGTGACTGAGGCTAGACACGGCCCCGAGCCCCGAGGCGGCGTGGAGCTGAGGCTTGCGCGGTACCGCTGCGCGTCTTACGACTTGGGAGAGGCTTTGAAAAAGCTAAAACGTATCCTCTACACAAGGTATTGATGCGGTACGTAGCCGTCGTGTGCCCCAAGTGCGGAAAGGCAAGCGGCGCCAGGGCCGACGCGAGGAGGCATCAGTGCCCATACTGCGGCACGAGTTTTCAGCTAGACAACGCCTCGGTAATTGCGACGGGTAGCGCTAGGGCCGTGAGGGAGGCCGTGGTAAGGTACAACGCGGGCGGGTTTAGGCAGTTGTAGAAGTGATGTCGGCCTCACCATCAAAAAACTATTTTAATTTTAATCGTTGCCGCGTTGATGCAAGTAGAGAGATTAGCGATAGGCAACAAGACGTACCGTTTCTACAGTCTAAAGGCGCTGGAAAAGGAGGGATACGACGTTGGTAAGCTCCCATACTCCATCAGGGTGTTGCTTGAGAACGTTATGCGGAACCTCGACAGGCGGGACATAACCAGGGACCACCTGGAGAGGTTGGCGAGGTGGAACCCCAAGGCGCCTGAGGGGGAGGTTGCCATAAAGATCTCCAGAGTCTTAATGCAAGACTACACCGGCGTCCCGGCTGTGGTGGATCTGGCTACCATGCGGGATATCGCAGTCAAGATGGGGAAGGACCCCTCAATCATAAACCCGCAGGTCCCGGTGGATCTGATTATAGACCACTCGGTGCAGATCGACTTCTGGGCATCGCCGGAGGCGCTTAGGAGGAACCTAGAGTTAGAAATCCAGAGAAACAGGGAAAGGTACCGCTTCCTCAAGTGGGCTCAGCAGGCGTTTAAAAACCTCACCGTGTTTCCGCCCGGGACGGGAATTATACACCAGGTGAACCTCGAGTACTTGGCGAAGGTTGTGATGACCGACGGCGACTTGGCGTTCTTCGAAACTCTCGTCGGCATGGACAGCCACACGACAATGATAAACGGCCTCGGCGTGGTGGGCTGGGGCGTCGGCGGCGTGGAGGCGGAGGCCGCCATGCTAGGCGAGCCCATCACCATAAAAGTGCCGAGGGTAGTCGGCGTCCATCTCTACGGCGAGCCAAGACCCGGCGTCACAGCTACAGACATAGTCCTGGCCATCACGGAGTTCCTCCGCAAGATAAACGTTGTTGACGCCTTCGTCGAGTTCTTCGGCGAGGGGGTCAGGAAGCTGTCTGTGCCGGACCGCGCCACCATAGCCAACATGGCGCCTGAGTACGGCTCAACCACCGGTCTCTTCCCCGTGGACGAAAACACCCTGTCGTACCTCAGGGCTACCGGCAGGCCGGAGGACCTCATCGCGTTGGTGAGGAGGTACTACGAGCTACAAGGAGTCTTCGGCGGGGTCGAGGGGGCTGAGTACAGCCAAGTCGTCGAATTCGACCTCTCCGCAGTGGAGCGCAACGTGGCCGGCCCCACCCTGCCCTGGCAGAGGAGGACGCCGGCGGAGACGCCGAAGAGCTTCCACAGCTTCCTCCAGGAGAGGAAGAAGCGGACGGCCAGAAAAGTCGTCGAGATAGAGATCGAAGGGAGAAAGACGCAGTTTGGAGACGGAGACGTGGTCATCGCGGCCATCACCAGCTGCACAAACACCAGCAACCCGTACCTCCTCGTCGCAGCCGCGTTGCTCGCCAAGAGGGCCGTCGAGCTAGGGATAAGGCCGCCTCCCTACGTCAAGACGAGCTTCGCCCCAGGCTCCAGGGCGGTCGCCGAGATACTTGAAAGAAGCGGCTTGCAGAAGTACCTCGACGAGCTGGGCTTCCACGTAGCGGCGTTTGGCTGCACCACCTGTATAGGCAACTCCGGGCCTCTGCCCGAGCCCGTCGCCAAGGCGATTAAGGAACACGACATACTCGCCGCCGCGGTGCTCTCAGGCAACAGAAACTTTGAGGCGAGGGTGCACCCAGACGTGCGCGCTGCCTATCTGGCATCGCCGCCGCTTGTAGTGGCCTACGCCCTGGCTGGGACCGTCACAAAAAACCTAGAGGAGGAGCCCATAGCATATACGCAAGACGGCAAGCCGGTATATCTCAAAGACCTCTGGCCGAAGCCGGAGGAGGTCAACCGGGTAGTGGAGGAGCTGGTAGACCCCAAGATCTACATAGAGAAGTATAGCAAAGTTGGCGAGCTTGTGCCCGAGTGGCAAGCCCTGGAGGCGCCCACCGGTCTGCTGTACCCCTGGAGACTAGACGATACCTATATACAGCCGTCGCCGCTGTTTGAGGGCGAGGTGAAGATAGGCAACATGGTGGGCGCCAGGCCTCTGCTTATACTTGGAGACAGCATAACTACAGACCACATATCGCCCGCGGGCAACATAACCAAGGACAACCCCGCCGGGCAGTATCTGCTGTCGCTGGGCGTGAAGCCCTCGGAGTTCAACACCTTCGGCGCCAGGCGGGGCAACTGGCAAGTGATGGTGCGCGGTACCTTCTCAAGCAAGGGGTACAAGAACAAAATCGGGGATCTAGACGGCGGACTCACCATAAAGTTCCCCGAGGGCAAGGTAATGACGGTCTACGAGGCCGCCGAGGCCTACAAGAAGGAGGGCACCCCCGTGATTGTGCTGGCCGGCAAGAACTACGGCGCTGGCTCCAGCCGCGACTGGGCCGCCAAGGGGCCGAAGCTCCTCGGCGTCAGGGCGGTGATCGCCGAGAGCTTCGAGAGGATACACAGGTCGAACCTCACCATGGTCGGCATAATACCAATCCAGCTACCACCCGGCGTCACTGTCGACAGCCTCAACCTAGACGGGTCGGAGACCTTCGACATAGTGGGGCTTTCAGACGGCTTGGCGCCTGGGAAGGAGGTGACAATTAGAATACACAAGAAAGACGGGCGCGTCGACGAGGTTAAGGCAAAACTCGCCGTATACACCTGGGCGGAGGTGGAGTACATCAAACACGGCGGCATCTTGCCTTACGTGCTGAGGAAACTTCTACAAAAAACTTAAATTTTACCACATCTCCCTCCCCCATGGAAAAGATCCTAGCCGCACTCCTCCTGTTGCTCGCGGTGGGGTACCTTGGCATAAATTTTGTGGGTCTCCCCCCTCTCCTAGTGGCTGAAAACGTGTTGCTGGCCGTGGTTTACGGGACATTTGCATGGCTGGTGATGCGGAGGCCGGGCCGCGGCGTCTACGCCGCACTTCTCCTAGTCGCGGCCTTCAACGCCGGCAGGGTATCCCGCACGTTGTGGTCGCCCGTTGAGGGGTTCGGCAGACTCGCCGCGGAGCACGTCCCGCTGTTTATCTATCTGCTGGTGGTGGCGGCCTTGGCGTTGCTCGCCCTCAAGAGGGGTTAAGTTGACCTAGGTGCACCAGGCTCAACACACTTCCTTTTAATACCTGGCTAACTGTTTGTCATGAAGCTACCAATCCTGGTGATAAACTTCAAGGCCTACGGCGAAGCGGCGGGGCGCAGGGCCGTGGAGGTGGCGAAAGCCGCCGAAAAGGTGGCGAGAGAACTCGGCGTCAACATAGCGGTGGCGCCTAACCACCTCGAGCTGGCGCTGGTGGCGCAGTCGGTGGAGATCCCGGTCTACGCCCAGGGAGCCGACGTGGAGACACCCGGCGCATACACCTCCCACGTGGCCGTGGACAACGTCAAAGCCGCCGGCGCCTCGGGCGTAATCCTAAACCACAGCGAGGCCCCCCTAAGGCTCAACGACCTAGCCAAGCTCGTGGCTAGGGCGAAGGCGGTTGGCCTAGACGTGGTGACGTGCGCCCCGGACCCCAAGACAAGCCTAGCCGCCGCTGCGCTGGGCCCACACGCCGTGGCGGTGGAGCCGCCGGAGCTGATAGGTACCGGCAGGGCCGTGTCGAAGCACAAGCCGGAGACAGTCGTGGAGACGGTGCGCCTCGTCTCCACCCACTTCCCAGACGTGGCCGTGATCACGGGAGCTGGCATAGAGTCCGGAGAAGACGTAGAGGCTGCGTTGAGGCTGGGCACGAAGGGAGTTCTGCTGGCGAGCGCGGCGGTGAAGGCCAAGGACCACTACCAGAAGATAATGGAACTTGCGAAGCCGCTCACAACCGCGTAGATCACCGGTGATACCAGCTACGGGACCGAGAACGCGTTTACCTGCGAAAATCCAACAAACAAATGTTGTGAATCGCGGCGGGGCCGCCTTAAGTGTCCGCCGCTCATCTGCCCCCACTCCGGGGAAATTAACCGACACCTGGCATTATAAGTTTTTTGAAATTCAGAGGCTGTTTATGTACTCAATCCACAGCTCCAGGTAGCTGAGGCTCACCTTGTTTCTCCCGCCTGTTTGATCCTCCACATATGCCTCTGTCAATCTCACCACATCGCCCTCCACGAACCCTTTCGCCACAAAACGCCGCCTCTCTCCGCCCAGCTCGGGATGCGACGCGGCGTCTCCCAAGGTGGGCGTCGTGAACTCTATCTCCACCTCGCGTCCCTTCACCGCCACCTGGTAGCCACCTTGTTTAAGCGTCTCCAGTTTGTTTAGTGGAAGCATGTATATCCGTATTTCATTTATATTTTTGGCTAAGGTGAACTATATTAGTAGCTCGTAAATTTTGCACATGCTACCACCTGCAGTCCTACGTCAACTCTACGTACAAGGAAGCTTGACAAACACGCCCGAAGGCGCCGCCTTCAAACTCAAAAACTCGCTAGCCCCCGCCACAGTGGTAGGCCTCGAAATCGCGGTAGACGGGCAGAGGGTGCCGCCGGAGAAGGTCTTCGTAGTAGCCGGAGGACAGAAAAGAGGAGTCTCCGAGCTGGCGTCTGCGGGCCAGAAGTTCAACGTACGAGACGAGGTAACTGTGTTACTGGAGGGCATCACGCTCTCCCCAGGCGCGCACAAGATAGACATCAAGGCCAAGACGAAGGAGTGGGGCGAGCTAGCTTTCGACGTCACCGACACGCCGAGATAGAGAGAAACCGCGCCACAAACTCCTCCAATGTTTTTCTCAACTCTTTCAGCTCAGGCGTCAGCTCCGGCGCAGCTTGCGCCAGCAGGAAGGCGCCGGCCAGCGTCCGGATGCCAGCCGAAGCCACCTTCACGCCACCCCACTCCACCACGACGCTACCAATCGCCATGGTCTTCCCCCTGTTCTCAGCCGCCACCACGGCGTCTGGAAATGGGTAGGCCACATATGTCAAAGTCAAGGCGTGGCCGCTGTAGGGCATATACACCCTTCTGAGGAGACGCCGCACAGAGAAGGGGCCCACGCCGTCGACGACCCTCCCCCACTTGGCGCTTGCCTCGTCTATAAACGCCACGTGGCTTCTCAGCCAGTCAAAGAGGTCCCCCGCAGTGCGGCTGTACCCGAGGCCCAAGATCCTCCCAACCTCAAACCCCAGCCAGTCGTACAGCTCCATATACGGCACAACCAAATCCACGACCTCTTCTACCGCAATGGACCTCTCGTCGAACCCCTCCGCCGTTTTACCAACAGCCAAGACGCCATCCTCCCTAATTATGACAGTGGCTTCTTGAAACCCACCCCAAGGCTGACAGATGGGTATAACAAACTCCACGGGGGAGGAGAAAGAAACGTTTTTAAACCAAGCCTCCCACGCGCCACATGCCCACCTTTAAGCTGGTGCTCTCAGACCCAATGTCCGGGAAGGCGAGGCAGTTTGAGATAAAGGACCCGCTGGCCCAGCGCTTCGTCGGCCTCAAAATAGGCGACGAGATAGACGGCACAGCGCTGAAGGACTTCATCGAGTTGCCCAAAGGCGCCAAAGTCAAAATCACTGGCGGAAGCGGCGTCGAGGGAGCGCCCATGCACCCCGGGGTCCCCGGACCCGTCAAGAGGTATGTATTAGCAGAGGGCCCCCCCGGCTACAGACCCCCCAAGAGAGGCATGAGGAGGAAGAAGCTCATGAGAGGCAACACGATTTCCGACTCCATCGTGCAGATAAACGCGGTGGTGGTGTACCCGGAGGGGTACGCTGGGCCTCCCGCCATCCCGCTGGGAGCTAAAGAACTAGAAAAAGGAAAGAAAACCGAAGAGGCGGCGGCCCAGTAACTACTTTACTATCGACTTCGCGATTATTAGAGTCGTTGTGCTTTTGATCTTCGGCATCTTCCTAATCTTCTCGCTGATCAACTTCCTCAAGTTCTCGGCGGTGTCAGTCGAAATCCGCACAACCAGGTCGTAAGGCCCGTAAACGATCAACGCCTCCTTAACCTCGGGAATTTTAATCAACGCATCCATCACCTCGTCTTCGGCGCCGATCTCCGTGTTTATGAACACAAACGCCTCCACCATAAATAGAAAATACGTCCCCCTATTTAAATATTCAGGGGTACAATTCTGGAAAAACCACAAGAGAAAAGCCCGGCGGGCTTCGAGGGGCCTCTTCTTAACTGTCTAGCCTCCTCCGCACGCCCATCCGCGTTACACGCGTCGTCGGCCCCTCACAGCCTAGCTCGGGAAACCGCAACCCGTTAAAGTCACAAACCCTGTCTCACCCACCGGGCTCGTATATTAGATATACACATATATATAAATCTTTCGATCGCCAATATACTTTACATAAAATATTAAAGATGTAATTAAATAAAAACAAGAAGAATCCACACGGCCAGTCCCCCTCCTACGACCTCCTTGAGCTTGTAGAAAGTAGGAAGGTGCCCCGGCCGGGATTTGAACCCGGGTCACGGGCTCGAGAGGCCCGCATCCTT
>DAITPC010000029.1:0-22845 GCA_036833835.1 Pyrobaculum sp.
TGCTTGCCGGTGACCCCGGCGCCGAGAGGCCGGCTGAAGAGGAGATAAACGGCGTCCAGGTGGTGAGGTGGCCGACCTGGGCACCGGCTGGCGCATACCATGTACCCAAGAGGAGAGCACACCTGAGAGAGACGCTGCGGCAACTAGCCGAGGGGGCACACGTGGTGCACATCCACAACGCACACGCCGTGTTTTCCGTGTGGGCAGGCCTGGCGGTGGACGCTACAAGGCTTGTCTTCACGCCGCATTACCACGGCGCGGGGCACAGCACGGTGAGAAATCTCCTGTGGACCCTTTGGAGGAGATACGTGGCGAGGCTTGTAGAGGAAGCTGACGTGGTGCATGCCGTAAGCCCCAGAGAGGCTAGGCTGATAGAGCAGCACTACCCTGCCGCGCGGGGTAAGGTGGTGACGATCCCCAACGGGGTAGAGGAGGACGTGTTCGCCCACAGGTGGCGGGGGGCTGACAGCGGCTACACGATCTACGCGGGGAGGGTGGAAAAATACAAACGCCTCAGGCTGGCGGTGGACTTGGCGGGCGAGCTAGGATTACGCCTGGTCGTGGTGGGGAAAGGCCCCCACCTAGAGGAGCTGAGGCGATACGCCAGGCGCCGCGGCGTCGCCGCTGAGTTTTTAGAGCCGCAACCACGCGCCGAGTACTTGCGCCTAATAGCCGGCGCCAGATATGCGGTGAATCCCAGCAGACAGGAGGCCTTTAGCATTTTCGCCGCGGAGGCCCTCGCCATGGGCGTCCCCACAATCACCACGCCGGAGATAGCCGAGGCTTTGTCAGCCCGCTACGTCCCATTTAGAGACAGGCTTGTGGAGATAAAATACGCCTCTGTGCCGAGCTGGGAGGAGGTCCTCCCGAGGCTCCTCCGGCTATATGTCAGCAGGCCTTGAGAAGGCGATTAGAGGCGCCGTGTGGATCACCGCGGCCAGCATGTCCCTTACGGTGTCCGGCGTGGTCTTCTGGGTAGCCGCCGCGGCTCTGGCGGGCAAATGGGGGCTGGGCTCTACCGCCTACGAAGTGGGCGCCGCCAACACCGCTGCCGCCCTCTTAAACCTCGGCCTAGCCCAATACACCCTCCGCTTCGTCAAGAGCGAACGCGGCAAGGCCCTCGCCACGGCCCTCCTCGCCTCGCTCCTCTTAGGGGCATCGGCCGCCGCCGTGTTGTATAAACTCGGGATGCAGTGGGCCCCCCTAATCGCCTTGGCGACACTAGTAGGCCACGTCGCGACAGGCGCCTTAATTGCAGTAGACGCCGCCAAGGCCTACTTCGTCGCGGCCGCCCTGGCCTCAGCCGCCAAAGTGGGACTCCTCGCCGCACTCCCGCCGGCCGCCGCCTTCGCCTCCTCCACCGCCATCTTTGCCACCTTTGCAGTCGGCTACGCGGTGCGGAAAGTCGGCCTCTCCAAACCCAGCGACTGGCGCACCTTCCTCGCCGCGGGTGTAAGCAACTACATGAACAACTTCTCAATATCACTGGCCACATCCCTAGGCGTCGTGGTGGTCGCCGCGACGGGCAACGTAGAGCAAGCAGGACTCCTCTACCTAGTAGCCACAGCAACCATGGCCCTCGCCACGATATCAACGGCAATGGCCACCGCCAGCGTGCCGGTTATGGTGGAGAAAGGTGTGTCGCTCGTCGAGAAAGGCGCACGGATAGCCACCGCGTTGAACACCCCCATCGCCGTAGCCGCCGCAGGCCTCTCCCCAACCCTCATGACACTCCTCGGGAGGCAATACGCCGCCGACTACCCCGCCCTCCTCGCCGCCACCCCATCCGTGGTTTTAATCACCGCGGTGGCGCTGGCCACGGCCCGGTACAACGTAGAGAAGAGGTGGGCCTCCTTGGCGGTCCTCGGCCTTCTGAGCACCATCTCAGTCGCCACCTCCACAGCCCTCCTCGCTGGCTACGGGGTTACAGGCCCCGGACTGGCGCTGTCCGCCGGCCTACTCCCGCCCTTTCTCCTATATCTGAGAGACCTACCCAAGAGGCCTTTCTTGGTGTCTCTTGCCGCAGTGGCAGTGCTCGGGCCCCTAGCCCTCTACACAGGGCCCGCCGGGACGGCGGCCGCAATTTTAGCCTCCGTCGCAGTGATACACCTCTCCGGGATCTTCAAGACACATGAGTACCTCGCCCTGGCAAAGACCGTACTCGGAAGGTGATATTCCTCGCCCTCCTTGGAGGCCTCGCCGCGGCCAAGAAGCGGGGACCAGCCGTCGGCGTCTTAGCCACCTACCTCCTATATATCGCATACGGAGTCTCGCCACCGCTTGGTGTAGCCGCGGCCGCGACCCTCCTGGCATATGCAAGGGGAATCGCGGCGGACAAACTCACAACATACGCCCTAGCAATAACTTTTGCCAAATTCCTCCTCCTGCCCTACGCCCTCGGCCGGCCTATGCCGTACTACGAGGCGTTGTGGTACGCCGCCGGGGTAAATCAGATCTGGAAGACCTACGCCCCCCTCACCTACCTCCCGGCGGAGCCGCCGCTACAGCTCGCAGTGGAGGGAACGCTCTTCGTTGCTGGCGCTTCCGCGCTGGCCGCAAGGGCGCTGGCAGACGTTGTTGGGAGGCAAGCAATCCTCTGGCCCCTCCTGTCAACGGAGCCCCTCTGGTTCGGCCAAGCCCCCCTCTCCATCCCCCTCGCGTGGACGGCTGCTTACTACGCCGCCAAGAGGAGACATGTCTACGTAGCCGCGGCTGTGGCTTTGGCCACAGGATTTCATATATACGGCGGAGTCCTCGCCGCACTGCTCGCCGCCCTCCACGGGGCGAGGTGGGTTCTACTGCTGGCACCCCTCGTCTTCGCAACGCCACACTCCTGGGTGCTGTTTGACTTAGTCTCGAGAATACCCGGCGCAGACCCACTCCAACTTTTAATTATTTTCCAGAGAACCCCCACGTGGCTTGTCAAAACAGGCGTGGAAGCGGCAGTCCTCGTGGCGTCGGCGCTGACCGCGGGGAGGACACAAATCGTGGCATGGCTGGGCATCGCCGGCGCGGCGCTGGCGGCGCGGGCGCCGGAGGAATTCGCAGGATTTGTCTACCGCCACTTCATCATCGTCCTCCCCTTCGCCAAGCCCAGCCCCCGCCTCCGCCTTATGCTGACGGCCGCCGCGTTTATACCCTATACTTTGCAGGTTTACAACTTCGGTCTCAGCTGGGAATGGGCCTTGAAATACGCAGAGGCCTTCGCCAAGGGCGAGGCGGTGGAGGGGCCTATAGAACGCGCCTACAGAGAGGCATATGGCTAAAAAAGACTGCATAACCGTCGTCCTCCCCACACTCAACGAGGCCGAGGCCCTCCCCAAGGTGGTCCAGGAGCTCCGCGAGGCTGGATACCAAAGGATACTTGTGGTAGACGGCGGCTCCACAGACGGGACCATAGAAAAGGCGAAGGAGCTCGGCGTCCCCGTAGTCATACAGGAGGGAAGAGGCAAGGGCATGGCCGTCAGGTCCGCCCTCCTCCACGTCGACACCCCCTACGTTGCGTTTATAGACGCAGACTACACCTACCCCCCGGCGGAGCTGGACAAGCTCGCGGCTCTACTACGCTTCTACGACCTCGTCCTCGGCGCAAGGCGCGGGGAGATGCCTGCACTGTACAGACTAGGCAACAAGGCGCTGAGCTGGCTCTTCCGTCTCCTCTTCGGCGCAGACGTAAGTGACCCCCTCACAGGCATGTATGCCGCGAGGACGGAAGTGTTGCGTAACGTGGCGCTAGAAGCCCACCACTTCGACATAGAGGTGGACATACTCGCCAAGGCCCTGGCGAACGGAGCCCGCGTGGCCGAGGTGCCGATAACATACAGAAGACGCATCGGCAAGAAGAAGCTGAAGCCCTGGCACGGCGTGTCGATAGCCCTCAAGATGACGACGCTTGCATACCGCCTAAACCCCACACTCCCCCTCACCCTCCTCGGGACGTTGATGCTCGCCCCGGGGATAGCCCTGACGGGGTGGGTAGCCTACAGGTTCTTCTACGGAGGCGTGCCCCATTACCTGCTCGGAACCCTAGCCCTCATTTTAATACTTCTGGGAGGCGTCTCGGCGGCGTTGCTCCCCCTGGCCACAGCCATCATAAGGCTACAAGCTGCAGTGGCCCGCGCCGCCAGGACGCACACGCCGCCGACAGACTGCCTACCCCCGCTACCGCCACCAGCGCCGCCACCTCCAGCCACGCAGCCCCAAGAACCGCCGCCAACCCTCCTCGAGAAAGTCGCCCACGGCCTCATCATAGCCTTCACCGTTCTACTGGGAACAGCCGCATACTTCTTAGCCGTCGGGGATCAAAACACTGCCAACAAACTTGCCAACTGGGCCTACTACGGCCTCGCAGGCGCCGTCCTCGCGCTACTCGCAGACCTCATCACCCGCCGTGAACCTCAAGATACCGATCAAAGAGAAACCCCCTCTCCACGCGGATAGGGCCACCAGAAAGCTCAAACCTATGCCCATCTATTACCAAAACCCCGTCAACCGATGCGGGCGACCCATCTGCGGCTAGACACACCCACCCCGAGAAGGAAAAGACGTGGCCAGCCGCCCTAAGCTCCCTCAGCACCACGTCGTAACAAGGACCCCTGCCCTCTATAGAGAGAGCGCCAGATGCCCTCAAGCGGAGGTAAAGCGATATGAGGTTCACCTCTTCCCTGGCGCACATGCCGGAGGGGTCGCAGACTGCCACCCGCCACAGATTAGCCGCCAGCCTGTACCCGCCCACCTCGGCATAGGCATGGCTACCATCCGCAGAGACGAGACCCCACGGAAAATACGCCGTATACACCCCAGAACGCGCCCTCTCCAGCAGGTCCACAGGCGGCGGAAACACGGCGAGAAAAGCCGCTGAGATGAAGACCAAAGCAGTCGCCAAAGAGATCACCCAGCCACGCGCCATATACGCCGCCCTGGCTGTGATATTAATACCTTACCTCGCCCTCTACGTAAAACACCTCGCCCAAAACCTGGCATGGATGCCCCTAGGCGACGACTACCCCATCCACGTCTACTTCGCCCTGGAGGCCAGAGAAAACCCCACGACGATCTTCACCACCCACGGGGGATACCCCTCCCTCATACACCTCCTCGGCTTCCTCGTCACCGATCCCCTAGCCCTCGGCAGGTTATACGCAATATACGGCGCTCTGCTGATAGCCGCCGGCGCCGTCTTCTACGGCGCATACACGGCACAACTC
This sequence comes from Pyrobaculum sp., assembly GCA_036833835.1. Taxonomy (GTDB): domain Archaea; phylum Thermoproteota; class Thermoprotei; order Thermoproteales; family Thermoproteaceae; genus Pyrobaculum. Next base: position 5,208 of record DAITPC010000029.1, read on the forward strand.
ACAGGCTCAAAGCCGGCAACATTAATCGGAGCCGCGGCTGTGATAGGCTCTGTAAGAACCCTCGCCGGCATAATAGACGGACAACTGGCAGACAAAACCGTGTTACTCATCGTGATACCCCTCTCCCTCATGCTCTACGCCAAAGGACACCCCACCGCGGCGCTACTAAGCTTAGCCCCCGTAATCTTCATAAACTACCTCGGCGTCGCATACGCAGCCGCCCTAGCCCTCGCCTACGCCATATACGGCGGAAAACGACCCAAGATAGCCATTGCGTTACTAGCCACGGCAGGCGTCGCCCTACTACACGACAGAATAACTACTGTGGCACAACTGGCGCAATCAGCCTTCGCCCAGCCGCCACCAATCCCCTGGGATCCCCTATGGGGGCTTATATACGCCTTCTACGGACCCTCGGCGCCGATCCTCGCCGCAACCGCCGCGTACATTGCCGTAAAGGCGAAACACGCCGCCCCTCTGGCCCTCGCCTCGCTGACAGTGCTGGCCGCCGCCCTAACCGCCCCCCTCTACGGCGAGAGACTCATGAGAATAGCCGCCCTTATGATGCCCGTAGCCGCAGCAGCAGGCCTGCTGGAGACCGGCCACAGACGCGCCGCCGCGTTGACACTCGCCGTTTACCTCGCCGGGCCAGCCGCGGCTGGCTGGGCATGGGCAACCGGACACCTCGACGGCCTATTCGCACCGGTGCAACGCCTAACACCCGACAAGCTCCAAGCATACACACAAGCGCTGGCGCTCATCCCGCCAAACGCCACAGTCCAGGTAATGTGGCAACTAGACCTCTGGCTCCTCCCCATTGCAAAAACCCAAAGACCAGACCTAAACGTAGAACCCGTATCGTGCACATGGGGAAAAGCCCAGTACTACGTATACACAACCCCCGACCCCCGCCAGTGGCACATGCCCTGCACCCACGCCGCGGGTCCGCCGCCGGGAAAACCACTCGCAAAATGGCACAACACGACACTATACGCCCACAGCGACCAGTAACAAGCCGCCTCCATCGGCACGGCGCGAAGAACACCACGTTGCCATCAGCCAACCTCTGCCACGTCCAATACATCAAGAAGATGCAAAATGGACTGAGACACAGTCCCTCATGCCGTCATCACCTAGCAACACATTTCTTACCCACAACGACGAAAAGATCAAGGTTTAGAATAGACCGTCTCTGCCGCGGCCACGAGATCTTCTCACAAGCCAAGATGAGGCTAAATAAAACGAGTAAGACTTAAAAAATCTCTATTAATTACGCTTTATGCTTCTGGCGGCGGGGTTTGTGCCTTCGCTCGTGTCGCTTACTGCGCTTAAAAGCCGCGCCATGCGCAAAGGGGTTTGGCACAGGTTCACCCCCGCCGCCAGAGCGCTCATGGTCGCACGTTGCAAAGAGACGACCCTACCGCAAAATACGACATGACTCCACCATTGAAGAGATGAGATTCCGCGGCCAAGAGTCACAATCGAACGAAGGCGCGGACATTAAGCCTAAGGTGAGTGTGGTAATTCCATCTCTTAACGAGGAGAAGACCATTGGCCGAGTAATTCAAAAGGCAAAAGAGGCTCTAGAGGCCATGGGTCTTAGTTATGAGATAATTGTTGCTGATAATTCGACAGATAGAACGCCAGAAATTGCTAGGTCTATGGGCGCCATCGTCGTCACGCCAGACCGCAAAGGCTACGGCTACGCCTACCTCTACGCATTCCGCTACGTCCGCGGAGATATAATTGTAATGGCAGACGCCGACGATACGTATGATATGCGTGAACTCCCCAAACTCCTCCAGCCACTACTAGAAAACAAAGCAGACATTGTTATATGTACTAGACTCAAAGGAAAGATCCTTAAAGGCGCTATGCCCTGGCACCACCGCTACATAGGGAATCCGCTCATCACATGGCTGCTAAACAAGTTCTATAAGGTAGGCGTCTCAGACTCTCAATGCGGTTTTCGAGTTTTTACTAGACAAGCCCTGGAAAGATTAAGTCTAGAGGCTACAGGCATGGAATTCGCCACAGACATGCTCATAAAGGCCCGCCACGCCGGCCTCAGAATAGCCGAAATCCCCATCACCTACTACCCACGAGCAGAAGGCGCCACCTCTAAGCTAAAAAGCTTCAGAGATGGCTGGCGCCACGTCGAATACATACTCACATACACCCCCAAACACCTCTACCTATACCCAGGCCTCGCACTAATCACCCTCGGCATAGCACTCATGACAATAGCCCTCGTAAACGCCAAAATAGGCTACAGCCCCGGCGTCCATACCTCAATAACAGGCGGAATGGCCACCATAATCGGCTACAACTTACTCCTCCTTGGCGCCATAGCAGACCTCACACTAGCCAAAAGGCTAAAACTACAGCCACATCCAATAACCCAGATGATATCAAAGCTCACACCACCCAAGGCAATTGCAATCGGCACACTATTAATCCTTACAGGTGTGGCATACCTCATCACACTTGTCATACACTGGATAGAAAGCGGCTACCGACAGCTACCACTACGCGGAGAAAACGCACTAGCTCTAGCAATGACAACAATAGGACTTCAAATCATAACCAGCGCCTTCTTCTTTAGCTATACAAAAAACAACAAATGACAATGTTATATTGTATAATCACTTATAATCCGTATGAGAATGATACATTCAATTTTATCAAGACAAATTATAAATTAATAAGAGAGCACGATATGGACATTCTGATCATCGATAACAGCACATCCCATTACTCCACCAGACTTCTGAAAAATCTAAAACAAGCGATGATTTACAAGACCTCAATAAACATCCATTATCCAGGTTCACTTTACCTCATATTAAAATTCTTATCATTTAATTCTAAGTATGAAAACATCATAATAGCAAATGATGACATACTACTTAATAAAAAATTTACTGAATTTATAGACACAGCTAGAAAGATCGATTATGCGCTCATCAACGGCTTATTAATGCAACCAAACGGAAAAATCTATAGCTTAGGCGGAGCAATTACGCAATCAGGCTATTCAATTGGGATATGCTACTCCAGCACCCGAGATAAATGCAACACTGACACAGCTTTCCCGGTCTCATACCCAGACGGAGCGCTCTTCCTCATAAAAAGAGAAGCTATAAAAACAATCATAAACGACCATAGTATAAACATCCTAAAATTGCTCTATCCCTATATAGATGATACAATACTAGGAACTATTGCATGGAAAAACAACTTAAAAGTCGGAGCACAACCGATACAAATTGCGACTCATTACGTTTCTCTCTCCTATGGAAAAGCAGACATCATCGTGACAAAACCGAAAAGAAGCTATTTACTAGGCGTAGTCCGAGGCTTTCAGCTATCATCCTTTAAAAACACGAACAATATTATATATTTATTTAGAGATATATTACGAAACATATACAATACTAAATCTTACCTTAATGGTTTCATTAAAGGTATAAAAATTCCTAGATTTAAATGTACTCGTATAAAGATGCCAATAGCAAAAGATAATCTCTACACCATCATGGGCATAGTAAAGCCAGGCGATTTGACATTCCAAGAGTTAGACGTATGTCTTTAAAACCAGAACCAAAAATTTCAATAATAGTTTCTAATTATAACAGTGGTAATCTTTTAGTAAAATACATTGAAAGCTTAATAATAAACTCATGTGATGAACAGTATGAAATAATAATTGTCGATAATGGTTCAACAGATAATTCGATAGAACTAATTGAAGATTATATCAGAAAAAACTCTATTGAAAATATTAATATCATAAGACTTAATCGTAACGCTGGTTACGTCAATGCAGTTAACACAGGTTTGAAATACGCCCGGGGTAAATATTTGGTAATTTCTAACGAGGACGTTCTTATGGAAACACGATGTTGGGACAAGATCATACTGAGATGTCTTCAACACGACAAAGTCGGAATTTGCGCCCCACTCAAGCTGTCGTATAACGGTGACACCCTAGATGGATGCGGAAGCTGTTTATCCAGCTACTTCTTGGGTTATGACCTGTGCTACAAGCAATCCCTAGCTACGTATCGACGTATAGGAGTTAAAATTATCCCATATCCACCTGGAGCTTTCTTTGCCGTCAAAAAAGAACTTGTTAAAAAGTATGTTTTAAATCCCCTACTATATATGTACTACGATGACATAGAAATCGGACTTAGAACGTATGTATTAAACAAGATAGTAGTCTATACAGACCACATCACTATACGCCATAAACGAGGTACAACGGGTGTAAAACCAATGGCATACTACTTATCCAGAAGAAACCATTACTTAATCTCATATCTTTATAACAATAAAAAAGCACGGATAAATGCGATAATATATACATTTATCACAGGACTTATATTGTCGTTACTTCGTCGTGATAAGAAATTTTTAATATATGCAATATACGCAGTACGAAACGCAAAAAAGGCCCTAAGATACTCAGGAACGTTTAAATTGAATAACTATGTATACAATATACATTGTAGTCTTATAGATTATATAAGGCAATATGTATAAAATTATGGAGATTCCTTATAAGTATATTTTAATATTAGCAACAACGTTGATGTTTCTTTCAACAATCAATGCACTTCCTAAACCATTCAGCGTAGCAACAGCTCCCTTAATCACGATTACAGTACTCTTAACACTCGGGACTTGGTTACGGAAATTAACGCCGTCTAGCAGCAAGGCCTTAATGATGTTATTTGGCATATTTACAATTGTCGTAATATTCAGCACATTAATCCTGTTATCTAATATATTTTATATACCAATTGACCTAAGGTACGTTATTTCTCTAGCTTACGGATTGACCGTATTAATAAACTGGAAAATAATAAAGAACGAAAAAATAACAATAGATGTTTCAACCATATATTTAGTCCCCATCGGATTAATGCCAGCATTATTCTATCACATAATCACATACGGAATAACCTTTGGTTTAAACTTTGACGCCCCGATTTCTATCATACAGCCACTATTACGAATCTACTACGATAATTACTACAGCTTTGCAGTGAGACTAGGAGAACTATCATTCTACACAGGATTGTTATTTACAAATAATTTATCAGCAATGGACATATATGTTTATATTTTATCATTAAAAATTGTATTGATTGGATGGATGACATATCTATTTATAAACTTTATGAAAAATAACATTTCTATTTATTATGCTGTAATATTGCTTTTAGTACTCACATTTTCCTTTCAAGGCTGTCTATCGCCTACGGCGTGTCTATACGCTGATACAGTCTATCACTCATTTAAATCAAGTACAATACAATTTTTATTATTTATTTTGTTGTTTTTTGAAATTATTAAATATATTTCTGATAGAAAAAATGAACTTCCCACCATAAACTTATTCATCGTTTCTCTTTTTACTATTTTAGCCATAATATATCTTGTACGTATTGCTCCGGTTGATTACATGCTTGGATATCCTACAGCAGGTTTGTTATATTTTCATCCATTTATCTATATTTCTACTTTTATTAGTTTATTTTTTGTAAAAAATAAACCTAATTACTTTTTGGTTCTACTTATATTTTTTACATTTTTAACAATTCATGCCGAGGAGTCGATATTCTATTTGATTACAATATTTTCATTACTTATACTTCCATCACTTAAGATAAATCATAACTTATTTATCACTGTTTCATTATTAGTTGTATTTCTTATTTTACTAGCCAACTTTTTTGGCCTTTTTAAGGTGTCACTTTGGTACGATGGCATGGCGTTCCCCGTCACGGTTGAGCGGATACTATCATTTCAATCTATGGATCCATTCTCGTTTGGACTTCTTTTTGTAGTGAATATATTTATTATAAATAAGTATTATAAGTTAATAAGTGCTAATCCTATTTACTATTATGTTTTTCTAGTTTTCTTTATTTTGTTTATTCTTTATTTAGTTCCAATTGCAGGTTCTTATCGTTTATTTAAATTCTTTCCTTTAGCCCTTTCTTTTGGCTTGATGTTATGTTGGAGATTCCGTGTTTGTCCTAATTGGTCTCTTATTCTTGTTCTCATTTTAATAATTGGAATATTTTATATGTTTATTATGAGAGTTCTTTATACTAATCCCATCTATTTCTTTAAGCCTTATACACAACAACTGCTGTCACCCGATGAGTTAAGGCTCATAGAAACCTACAAAGACTTTCGGCATTCACTTTTTATATCGGACTGGTTTTCAGAATATGCTTTGGTGGCTAATTTACATGGCTCAGTGTTGGCTTATGGACGTGTTATGACGGGATTGGAGCTTGAGAGGTATGACAGCCCACGTAATAGAGATACCTCTTATCAAATTTTAAAGTCTTTAGTTAATAATAATTTTAAGTCCGTCAATTTAACTAATTATCAAATTATTAGCTTAATTAATAATCTACCATTTCAAGAGCGTAAATACGTGGAGTACTTGTGTGCTAATGGGAAAGACGTATATGTTTCCGTTCTTGTAACGCCGAGGGTCTTGCGTGCAGTTGAGCATTACATAAAAATCGGATATAATGGGTTTGTTTGGGATATAGCTGGTGATTTTTATAAAAAATATAGAGAATTTCTAATTAACAATTTCAATAGCTCCATTGTAATATTATACTCAAATTATAATATCTGTAAATATTTAAGGTCGTAATATGGCATTTGCGTATAGACGTAATAAGTGCAAATTGTTTTGCCACGTGCTCAACCTGGGCTCTTCCATAATAATATATAGCACATTTGTCAATTCTTATAAAATTTATACAAAAACTTATGATAGGAGTTGTTTTTGTAAACTATAATAGTTCTGACATTTTAGAATTGGAGAAGTTCACAATTTCTCAATTAAGGTATGAAAACAATCTTATTTTTTACTTTGTTGATAATGGTAGTAATGATGGAAGTGACGTTGCGATTCTAGAAGTTTTAAAAGTGTATGATATTATTTTTCGTTTTGTGCGCTTGCCGCAAAATATAGGTTTTGCTCGTGCGGTGAATTATATCTTTTATAAGCTTGATAAAAATATTAAATACTTAGTATTACTGAATAATGATTTCATTATTGTTAAAAATATTATTAATAGACTTATCGACTTGATGGATGCCTTAGGTTTGGCTGGTATTCAAGGTACGATCATGCAGTTGTTGAGGCCGTGGCTTGTGGATAATGCTGGTCATGTAGTAGATAGGTTTGGGCTTTCTTATCCTGTGTGTCGGGGTCGGCCGTTTTCTTGCGCCCGGGATTATGAGCCGTCGTATTTAAGTGGGGCGTTTTCTATTTATCTTGTTGATGCGCTTAGGAGGTTGGGGGAGCCGTTTTCTAATGTGTACGAGGCGTATTTTGACGATAAGCTTCTTGGGGCGCGGCTGAGGAGGCGCGGGTATAGGATTTTTCATAAGGCGGTGGTTGCCGGTTTTCATCTGGGTTCGGCTACTTATGGTCCGCGTCGGCTTTTTAAGTCTGCTCGGTGGTTTAAGTACGTCTCTGTAGCCGAGCTCGTTCCCGTCTTTAGGAATGCTCCTTTTCCGGTTAAGTTCTTTGCTTTGTTGAAGTTTCTGGGGGCGGGTGTCGCGGGTTCTTTGTTTTCTGGGGAGGACTACTTGAAGAGCCTTGTCGAGGCTGTGAAGTTCGTAACTTTGGAGCACCCCGAGGCGGAGTTTGTGCGGTCTGAGTTCTTTAGTTTCTTGGACTTCTTGTTGCAAAACCCGTTTGTTGGCATAAAGCCACCGAAAAATACAAAAGCAAGTGTATAGAGGAGTATAATGCAAGCCATAGTCCTCGCGGGTGGCTACGCCACGCGTCTGAGGCCGACGTCGCTTTCTGTAAGTAAGCATCTTGTGCCGCTTGCCAATAAGCCGGTGCTGGGGTGGGTCTTGTCGCAGATTGCGGAGGCTGGGGTGAGGGAGGTGTTTATCGTCGTGGGTCTGCATAATAGGGAGCAGATTGCCGAGTATGTGGGCGATGGCTCCAAGTTCGGGCTGTCTGTGGGTTATCTTCTGCAGGAGAGGCCTCTTGGTCTTGCCCACGCGGTTTCGCTGGCGGAGCGGCACGTCGCTGGGCCGTTTCTGGTGTATCTCGGCGATAACCTTCTTGGGGGCGGCGTGGCGCCGTATCTCCGCCGCCTCGCCGAGGCGCGGGCAGATGCCCTCGTGGTTCTCAAGGAGGTGGAGGACCCCACGCGGTTCGGCGTAGCCGTCTTCGACGGAGACGGGCGGTTGGCTGGCTTTGTGGAGAAGCCGAGGGAGCCGCCGTCCCGCCTGGCGTTGGTGGGACTTTACTTCTTCACACCGGTGGTGTTTGACTTCATTAAGCAACTTAAGCCTTCTTGGCGGGGGGAGTACGAGATAACGGATGCCCTGGCCTTGATGCTGAGGGAGGGCAGGAGGGTGGATTACGCGGTTCACGAAGGCTGGTGGCTTGACATCGGAAAGAAAGACGACGTCCTTGCCGCAAACGCCCTCCTCCTCGACGAATACGCCCGTCTGGACGTGAGGGGCGTGGTGGAGAACAGCCGGCTGGAGGGCCGAGTGATCGTCGAGGCTGGCGCCGTGGTGAAAAACAGCGTAGTTAGGGGGCCGGCGATTATTGGCGAGGGTGCGGTAGTGGAGAACTCCTTCGTGGGTCCCTACACCAGCGTGGGGCCTAGGGCCGTGGTTAGAGACAGCGCGGTGGAGTACAGCATCTTGATGGAGGGGGCTGTGGTGGAGGGTGTGGAGAGGCTGGAGGAGTCCATACTGGGCCGACACGCCAGGGTCGCTGCGGGCGGCGGGAGGAGCATCCGCCTCCACGTCTCGGACTACTCGACGGTAGAGTTTTAAATTGGTGTCTTTGAGACGCCATGCGTCTCTTGGCGATTGGCGGGGCTGGCTTCGTGGGTAGCAACTGCGTGAGGCGTTGGGTTGCCGCGGGCCGCGAGGTGGTTGTTTATGACCTTTTCACGTATGCCGGCAGGCTGGAGAACCTCCTAGATGTTAGAGACAAGGCGGTTATCATAAGGGGTGACGTGGCTGACGAGGATTCTCTTGACAAGGCGGTGGCTGACTACAGGCCGGATCTCGTCATTAATTTCGCCGCTGAGTCACACGTAGATAGATCAATCAACGAGCCTGCACGATTTGTTAAAACAAACGTATATGGCGTCTTCGCCCTTATGGAGGTGGCGAGGCGGAGGAAGACGTCGGTTGTCCACATATCCACGGACGAGGTATATGGCGATCTGCACGGCCTGCCGCCAGCGGGGGAGGAGGCGCCGCTTAGGCCAAGTAGTCCGTACTCGGCGAGCAAGGCCTCTGGGGATCTCCTCATCTTGTCCTACGTCAGGTCCTATGGCGTGGAGGCGAGGATCGTGCGGCCGTCTAACATGTATGGGCCGTTTCAGCACCCCGAGAAACTCATCCCACGGACGGCAACTAGGATTTTGCTGGGGAGGCCGGCTGTGATATATGGCGACGGCGGCGACGTGCGGGATTACCTCTATGTGGAGGATTTCTGCCAGGCCCTCGACTTAATCATTGAAAAGGGTAAGCACTTGATCTACAACGTGCCTGGGGGCAACCCACGCACTGTGAGAGAGGTGGTGGAAGCTGTTGTCAAGATCTTAGGCAGGGGCGAGGTTAGGTTTGGCAAGGCTAGGCCTGGGGGCGACAGGGCGTATGCCATGAGGGGCGACAGAGTTGCGGAGCTCGGCTGGAGGCCTGAGACGCCGTGGGAGACAGGTCTTAGGCGGACTGTGGAGTGGTATGTGGCAAACCGGTGGTGGTGGGAGCCGCTTGTAGACGAGTACGTCTTGCGGGATGAGCCGTGGTGAGGATCCTCCTCACTGGTGCGGCGGGTTTTTTGGGGAGAAAGTTGTTGACGCTTCTGCTGGAGAGGGGTTTCGACGTGGTGGCCATTTTTCACAGACGGATTGTGGAGATGCGGCATCCTCGCCTCTTTGTAGTGATGGGGGATCTCGCCGAGATGGAAATCCCCCGGGCGGATTTGGCAGTACACGCCGCGGCAGTTACTGACGTAGATGGCTGCGAGGTGGATAGGGCAACTTGCTGGCGTAGTAACGTGTTGGCCACTAGGCGCGTCGCCTCACGGCTCCCCACGGTGTACATCTCTACCGACTATGTCTTCCCCGGCGACAAGGGGCTTTACCGGGAGGGGGATCTGCCCGGGCCTGTCAACTTCTACGGCTTGACTAAGCTTCTTGGTGAAGAGGCGGCTCTGGCGTGTGGGGGCTGGGTGGTTAGGACAAGCGGCGTTTACGGCGTGGCTGGGGGCAAGAAGAGCTTTCCTGAGGCTGTGGTGGAGAGGTTGAGCCGCGGCGAGGAGGTGTCTGCGCTTGTGGATCAGTGGTACTCCCCCACATATGCAGGTCTCCTGGCTGAGGCTGTGGTGGAGTTTCTTGAGCTTGAGGAGAGGCCGCAGATCTTACATGTGGCTGGTCCCCGGCTGTCGCGGATGGAGTTTGCAATGGCGGTGGCTGAGGCTTTCCGCCTGCCTAAGACTCTTATCAAGCCTGCCTATATGGCCGACATGAGGTGGGCGGCGAGGAGGCCGAGGGATTCCAGCCTCGACGTGACATCTGCGAAAAGGCTTTTAAAGACGTCTTTCTGGGATCTACCCACTGCGCTTGAAAAATTTAAGGGGGAGTGGTTTAGGCATTATGCCTCTAGTTGAAGTTGAGCGGTTGGAGATACCAGACGTAGTGCTCTTCCGCTACCGCCTTTTTGAAGATGAGCGCGGCTTTTTCGTAGAGCTCTGGAAGCGGACTGAGTACCTTGCGTCTGGTCTTCCCTTTGACTTCGTGCAGGTTAATCTCTCCTATTCTAGGCCTTACGTGGTGAGGGGGCTTCATTACCAGCTTAAGCCGTCTGAGCAGGGTAAGCTTGTGTTTGTGGTTAGGGGCCGCGTCTTTGACGTGGCTGTGGACATACGGCGGGGGTCGCCGTGGTACGGGAAGTGGGTTGGGGTGGAGCTTAAGCCTGGCGAGGCTCTCTGGATTCCGCCTGGGTTCGCCCACGGATTCCAAGCGCTTGAGGAGACGTATTTCCTCTACCTAGTCACTAAGGAGTACGACCCGCAACGGGACAGATGTATAAAATGGGACGATCCTGCAATCGGCGTGAAATGGCCAGCCCCGGAGAGGGCTGTTCTGAGTCAGAAGGATAGAGGTTGTCCCCTGTTTGTTGAGGCGGAGATAAATTTCGGGTATCCGCTTTAGTGCTCCCGTATGTGTAGTAATTTTTTATTCTTGTAAGTGTAGTACAGGGTTATTTTTCGGTGTTTTGCGCAGGGGTGTCTTTTAGGTGTTTCGTAGTATTCTGTCTTAGCGATTTTTTGCCCGAGGCGTGGGGTTTCTCCTCTTGTCGCTTTTAGTATTAGTTGGGGGATTTCGGTGAGTGATATAACGCCCTCTGTCTTAATCGGCGTGGTAGTTACGAGGGGTACCTCTGCGAGTTCGGGGGTTGGGGGTATTCCGTGGAATATCGCGGGCCCGAGGGCTTCGCCGTGGTCTGAGGTGATGATTGTGTGGGCGTCTAGCTTCTTGGCGATTTGGAGGGCGGCTTGGGCGGCGTATCGTGCGTGTTGTGGGTAGGCTAGTGCCCATATTTTGATGGCCCATTTGGGGGCTTGTCCGGTGCACATGACGGCGTTGTAGATGTGGGGGGCTAGGTAGCTGAGTTCGGCCCAGCCTTCGGGGCGGGTGTAGGGGGCGTGGGCTTCCATGAGGTTTATTATGAGGAGGTAGGGCTTCTTTAGTTCTATCTCTTCCAGCTTCTTCATTATTGCCGTGGCGCCTTTGTCGAAGGGCGGGGCTGGCCTGTGTAGCTGGGGGAAGTGCTTGGCGATGTTTATGGTGATGTATTTGGCGGCGGCTTCTATGAGGGTTTTGGCTTCTCCCTGCCTTATGAGGGCCGTGGCGGCTTTTAGGGGGTTCCATTTGTTTTGTGTGAGGGCGTGGAATGTCCTTGTGGTGGCTTCCCGCCTGCGTAGGAAGTGTAGCTCGTCGTGTAGGGTGAAGCCGAAGTGGGGGGTGAGGTAGGGGTTTGCGGTGAGTATGTAGATGTGGTAGCCTTCTTGTCTCAGCTTCCCTAGGATTCCGTGATCTGTGGCTCTTAGGGCGACGCGGGCCCTTTTGGCATCTTGGCTGGGAGGCGCCCGCTCGTCTACGCCGTGTTGAGTTGGGTAGAGGCCTGTTATCATAGAGATGTGGCTGGGGAGGGTCCAGGTGGCTGGGGCTATGGCTTTGGCGGTGGTCCAGCCTTGTTTTTGTGCCTCGTGGTAGAGGGGGTCTGCGTGGTCTGCTCTGAGGGTGTCGACTATTATGAGGGCTATGTTCATTCGTAGCCGAGTTCTCTCAGCCGTTTCACGACTTCCTGCTCCTCCTCGGGGGTGTAGGGGGTTAGCCACTCCTCTAGTATCGTGTGGAGGAGCTTCTCGGGGGTTGTGCCCATGTGTTTGGCCGTCTCTTGTAGGTGGCGGTACAGCTTGTCATCGATGTCGACACAAGGCATGGCAACTGCTATTCTGCGGTATATATATATATGTTGCGCACTTAAGGCAACTAGAGGTATCCTAGGGCTTCTAGCTTCTTGCGTATCTGTTCTAGGTCTTCTGGGGTGAGGTGGGGGTCTTTGCCTTTTTTGAGCGCCGCCACTTCTCTCAGCACGTAGGTGGCGTATTCCGATACGGAGGCGAAGCCTGTGCCGCGTATCATTTCTTGGAGTTTTTGGTAGAGTTCTGTGGGTATGGTGATGGTGGTGTGTCTGCGCATGTGTTTTGTTGTTTCTTCTTTTTTTATCTTTTGCTTAATGTCTATGCATTGGGGTAATGTTTATATATTGGTCGTTTTGGGGGGCGTGGGTCGGGTGTTTGTGTTGGCTCTTGATGGGGTGCCTGTGGAGGTGTTTGAGCGGCTTAGGGATGATCTTCCTAACATAGCGGAGGTGGCGTCTCGGGGGTCGTGGGGCGTTATGCGGGCGGTCGACCCGCCTATCACGGTGCCTGCCTGGGCTTCCATGTTTACTGGGCGGGACCCGGGGGAGCTTGGCATCTACGGGTTTAGGCATCTGGACAGGTCGTCGCGGCGGGGGTATGTGGTGACTTCGCGTGACTTGCGGGAGCGTTACGTTTGGGAGAGGCGGGGGCTTCGGTCTATCGTCATCGGCCTTCCGCCTGGGTACCCGCCGAGGCCCTACGGGCTGTGGATTAGCGATTTCTTGACGCCGGAGGGCCGGCCGTGGACTTATCCGCCTGAGCTGGCGTCGGAGATCGGCCGGTACGTCTTCGATGTGGAGTACCGCACCGACCGGAAGGAGGAGGCGTTTAAGGCGCTTGTGGAGATGACGGAGCTTAGGTTTGGGGCGGCTGAGCGCCTTCTTGAGCGGGGTTGGGATGTCTTTGTGCTTCACGAGATTGGCACCGACAGGGCGCATCATCTGTATCAGAAGTTTTGGGATGTGGATCATCCGCAGTATGTCCCTGGGAACCCGCATGAGGATAAGATTCCGCGTTATTACCGGCTTGTGGACGAGTTGGCGGGTCGTCTCTTTAAGAAGTTGCCGGGGGATGTGGAGGTTTTGGTGGTGTCTGACCACGGGAATCAGGCCCAGCGGGGGGTGCTGGCCCTTAATCAGCTGCTGGCTGAGTGGGGGTTTTTGCGGTTTAGGAGGGAGCCGTCTAGGGGGGAGGACGTCGACGCCGTGGTGGACTGGGACCGGAGCTTGGCTGTGGCGTGGGGTGGGTACTACGCGCGGGTTTTCGTGAACGCGGTGGGTGAGGAGGCTGTGGACGTGAAGCGGGAGCTTAGGCGGAGGCTTTCTGTGCTTAAGGCTCCGTGGGGCTACATCAGGAACGCGGTTTTTGAGCCTGCTGAGCTTTATAGGGCGGTGCGGGGGGATGCGCCTGATCTCATGGTGTATTTCGATTCTCTGCGTGTGCGGCCGGTGCAGACGGTGGGTTATGAGTCGCCGTGGCTTGAGGGGAACGATAGGGGGCCTGACGACTCGCTTCACAGCTTCAACGGCTTCTACGCCGCTACGTGGGGGGACGTGAGGCGTAGGGACCTTCATGCGCTGGACGTGGCTGGGTTTCTGGAGAGGGTGTTATGACGTGTGGGAGGGGGTTCGTGGTTTGGCTTACGGGGCTTCCGGCCGCTGGTAAGACCACCATCGCCTCTTTGGCGGCGGGGCGGCTGAAGGGGCGGGGTCTGCGGGCTGAGGTGCTTGACGGGGATTGGGTCCGCTCTACTATAAACACGGACGTGGGCTTCTCCAGGGAGGATAGGCGGCGGCATCTTCTGCGGGTGGCGTGGATTGCGCGTATGTTGGCGCGTAACGGAGTTGCTGTTTTTGCGGCTTTTGTTTCTCCCTATAAGGACGTGCGGGCGGAGGTGAGGAGGATTGTAGAAGAGGAGGTGCCGTTTTTTGAAGTATATGTAAAGGTGTCGTTGAGGGAGGCTATTAGGCGTGATCCTAAAGGTCTTTATAAGAAGGCACTTACAGGCGAGATTAGGAATTTCACCGGTATTGATGATCCGTATGAGGAGCCGGAGGCGCCTGACTTGATTCTTGTTAATGAGGGGGTTCCGCCAGAGGTAAGCGCAGAGAGACTTCTGGAGTTTTTGGCGTATAGGAGGTTGATACCAAGTCTTACCGAGTGTGCCGCCTCGATGTTTTCGATGTGGTGACGTGACATAGCTAGTTATATATGGCTTGGGGTTAGATTGACATAGTGGAGTGTCCACACAGTACTCTGCGTGCCTTGTCCAGTGATTTGTCTTCTGTTGGAAGGCTTAAGCATTGGAGTGGACTCGGTGATTTGGGTTTGATTTTCGATTAGATGTGTTTATGATTTTATGTGGTGGGGGTATTGAGGACGCCCGTATACGCATTAGACCACGTCCAAACTCGCCACACCATACCGCGCTGGTTACGGGAGCCCGCCATCGGCAGATGGGGCCAATGGCACTACTATAGATAAAGTATATAAAAACGTGAAAGAGGTAGTAAACTCGTTATGAAGCTGACAGTCGCGGTAGTTACTTAGATGGAGTTGCCGCCTCCATGACAACCCCCAGACGAGGTGGTGGTCTCTACATCAACATAAAGTTGTGAAGTCTCTTTTGAGAAATAATGTAGAGTCTACTGTCTTTAGTCCTTGTTGTTTATAGCGTTTTTTTGTTGCGAGATCTGCTTTCGAAATTTTATCTGGATTCCGTCTTCCTTTATGGTCGTAACGTAGGATTTTTGGCTTTGGCCAAGATGCGGCCGAAGGCGGTAAAGAGGTTAACGTTTTTCATGAGATGTATTACTATACTACATCGTAAGTTTTTTAGATACTCAACCGAGGAGTGTATACATAGGCGGCGTTTGCTTTATGACTACGGCTCTTACGGCGCTATTCATCTTTACTACACGAATACGATTCACTTATGGTGGCGGTTGGGCTACGGCGGATAGACACCTGCGAGTGGACCCTAACCGCATCTATGCTCTAAAAACATTACCACTTTGTGGATGTTCTTACTCCTCATACAGGTGTTGTTGGAATATGTACTACGGAGAGTTGTAGATTACGAGCATTTATTCGATAGTTTCTCTTAAATATACAATGGGCGGACTCCGATTGCTTGTAATTTCTGAGAGGTATTGGCCTGAGGGGGGCGGTGGGGAACTGGCGACGCACCTGATCCTTGACGTCCTAAGGCGCGAGTTTGACATAACAGTGCTGACGGGCACGAGAGAAGTCGCAAGGTTATCTGGTGTGCAGTACCTGTACGAGCCGCTACAGTCGAGGATAGAGAAGGCGCTACTGTGGTTTAACGTGTCGCGGCTCGCCAGATCGGAGAGGTTTGAAAAGCTACTTCGTGATAGCGACGTTGTCTACGTCCCGAGGTTTGCGTTTCCTGTGATACCCCGCGCCAAGAGGCTGGGCAAGAGAGTAGTGGTCCATTTACACGGTTATGCACCGGTGTCTTACACTGCTACGATCCTGGCTCCCTACAACCGGCGGGGGATCGCTCTTGACGACATAGCGTTGGAGTGTAGAAAAAGCGTTAAGCACTGCATGGGCGCCGCCGCCCTCTGGTGGCTTCCAAGGCTGGCGAGGAGGTGGATATCACAGGCGGATAGGGTGATCTGCGTCTCTAGAAGACACGCGGAGATCGTCTCGGAGCTGGCGCCGGAGCTTAGAGAAAAGATCGAGGTGGTTTACAACCCGCCGCCTCCTCGGCTAGTCGCCGAGGAGCCTAGGAAGGAGCTCGGCGAGATGCCCACTTTTCTCTACGTGGGTGGAGATAGCTACGTGAAGGGTTTTCGCCTCTTGCTCCGCGCCGTTAGGAGGCTGGCCGAATACGGCGTGGAGGCGGAGTTTGTGTTTGCAAATAGCTACGGCCCAGAGAGTCTGCAGATGCTTAGGGAAATGGAGAAAAGCGGAACCATCAGCGTTAAGGTAGTAGGCAGGGTGAACTACGAGGAGCTTTTCGGGTTTTATCAAAGGGCGTGGGGTCTTCTCTTTCCCTCGCTTTGGGAGGAGCCGTTGCCTTATGCTGTGTTAGAGAGTGTGTTATCGGCCACCGTGCCAGTTGCCGCCAAGGTAGGTGGCGTGCGTGAGGTGATAGGGGGCACGCCGGCGGAGGTCTTCCTTTTTGAACCGGGAGACGCCGAGGGGCTTGCGGAGAGAGTAAAGCTTCTTGCCTCTCACTCGCCCAGCGGCATAAAGGAGGTTGGAGCCAGACTGAGGCGGCACGCCCTCGAGTTTTTTAATGTGGAGAAGATTAGAACTGACCTGGTGAAGATATTTACAAGTAGGGGGGTTTGACCGAGAACGCTTGAAGTCTCGCTAAACGCAGTCGGCGGAGATCTCGTCGAGGCGGTGGACGGTGCCTTGGCCGCGGTGACATTGGAGGAGATGAAGTGGCCAGTTGAGGCGGATTCGAGAGGTATTGCGCAGTTTCGATTGTGTATTCTGCGGGTGGTTCCGCGGTTTTGAGGGCTTGGCGTGGGGTTTGCTGGGTTTCTCTTGCTCTTCCGACGCGGCGCGTCTCTGCCGCGGGTCAACGGATCGGCCGTAGCTCTTCTGGGACGGGGCGTCTGTCGACGGGCTTGCACACACCGGGGGTTTTGGGGGTGTTTGGTTTGGCTGCGGGTTGTTTGCAGTGGTTCTTGGCGTTGGTTTCTACGTTGATGCCAAGAGGGGGCTTTAGCGATGCTACGATGGGAGATGGCGCACGTGTTTCTGCACAGTTACGGCGTGTTGTAAGACGGGTCGGAGGACGGCGGCGCCTTGGCGTCGGGAGAGACGCCGGCGGCTGGTTGCATCTCCTCGGCTATGGGCTTGACGTGTCTCTGGACGTCGGTCTCCTCACCTTCTTTAGATGGGGCGGCCTGGGTCAACCCCCACGCCTACGGGCCAGCCATCGCTACGTGAGATGCGGCGGGCGGCCTCCGGAGGCGACGTTTATAATCACGGCGGCGGGGCCTCTCCGCGTGATCCACATCGCACCTACAAGCCTACACGGCCCACGCGCATATGTGGACGTCCATAGCCAAACCGCCCACGGCGTTGTGGATCCGGGCGGAGAAAAACGGCGGTTGACTAAGGTATTAACAT
>DAITPC010000030.1:0-17511 GCA_036833835.1 Pyrobaculum sp.
ATCCACCACCTCATCAAACAAACGAGGACGATACTTCTCAAACCAGAAGAGCTCACTCATATGTAGAACTCCTCCGCCAAATCAGTTTTTATGTATTGACCGCCCTTGAGCAAAACGTAGCCCAGGCGGTTTAGTATCTGGAGTAGCTCGTAGTCGCGTTCGGGCAGTTTCTCCGCACCTTCGACAGACATGGGCAGCTTGTCTAGGAGTTGGCGTACCGCCTCTTTTAGCACCACAACCTCCCTATTCGCCCCCTCGTCGCGCAACACCAAGACAAGCCCTCTTTCCATGGCCTGCCGCAGGGCCTGTCTAGACCTGATATCGGTCAACGGCATAAACTTCCTGTCTCTAAGCACTTCAATGAACGACTTCGGGCCCTCTTTCGGCTGCGGCTTCGTCTTTTTCAGCTCCCGCACCTCTTCGAGAATTGTGTTGAGAAGTATCTCTAACTCGTCCAGTCTCTCTAGTATTCTCTTGGCCTCTTCACAAGACATTCGTACATCACAACTGCTAGGCTTAAAAACTAAGCGTGTATCTCCACTACGTCATTATCGGACAAAACGTAGTCTCGCCCCACGCGCTTGGGGCGTTGCGGATATAGGTCTCTCCTCCACACAACGGCGTATTTAAAGGTCTCCAGCAGAGACGAGTGTATTTGCGCCGCGACATCCCCCACTGTGGATCCGGCCTTCATCACAATAGGCTTCTCTATATACATCTTTGAATGCACCGGTTTTGTAAATACCCTAATCCTTCCGGTGATTCGTAGAAGATCCTCTAAAAGTTTCCTTTTCTCGATTTTACATCCCTTCAGATCTGTTATATAATAAATAACATCGCGCCTCGTCAAAAACCCCAGCACCTCCTCCCTAGGCATGTATACATCGCCCATAGAGAAGACGACCACAGTGGGTTTGTACTGCCTCTCTACGTAGAGAGCCTCCTCTACCTCATCTAGAGTTACCGAACCGCTTATACGCACCACGGCGTGGTAGATCCCATATTCATTCAACAGCTTCTTGACATCATTTAAAGTACCACCCAATATATGCCCGGATCCCATCACCTGAATCCCGCCGAGTCCTTTCTTTTCAATCTTTACATAGTTCTTAGGCGGGTATAGATATACGCCCTCATCCTCGAAAAAGTTGAATATCTTCTCCACAGTTGCTACGTCGGTATTCCCGCCTACCACCAGGACCACGGCGTCTGCGTTTCTCACCGTGGCAAGCGTAATGCTGTTAAGGTCGCTGGACTGGTCCAGGACTAAGCTGGGTGTTTTCACAAGCTGGACATATACACCGTCTTCCACAAACATAGACGGCGTAGGCTCCACCGTGGAGAAGGGTATGTCGTCAGGTCTCAGCGTGGTATTCGTCAGGCAACACAACAACGAGGTCTTCCCAGAACTCGGGAGGCCAACCACGGCGACTTGTAAATCGCCTTCTTTTGCAACGTAGAGACGGGCGCCGCCGCTGCGCAAACTACGCTCCTTCTCCCGTCTCTCCTGCATCTCTCTCTTTAGCTCAGCCATCCTACGCCTTATGTGCCTAATAAGCTTCTCGGTACCCTTATGCTTAGGCACTGACGATAGGAACTCCTCCATAGCTCTTATCTTCTCCTCGGGGGTCTTCGCCTCCATGACCTTCAGCCAAGCCGCCTTGGCCTCCGCAGGCAGATTAGCAGGCACGAGAAACAGCCGCCAATAGATTTTTTAGTTTTCGCGCTACCTGCCAAGGAACTTCCTAATGCGATCCCTGGTCTCCTCCCTGGTGCCCATCTCAGCCAGCTTATAGAGATACGGAATGGCGTCGTCCACCGCGGCGCCTAGCCAACGCCTTGGACTAACAAAACCTAGCATATACGGCGGAGGTTTGAAAAGCTTTTCCAGCTCCAGTTGCCCTATCTGCGAGACGATGCCGAAATGAGACGCCTCTTCGGCGTCGAACTCTCTGCTCAGCATAACCCTCAGATGCCCGTAGCTGAAGAGATGCCTTCCGATGGCGACCGTGTACGGCGGAAACACCCCGAAGTTGACCCCCCTCAACGAGAATTTTATGTTTTCCCTCTGCGCCACGACGTAGTCGACGAAGTACAGAAACTCCACGCCGAACCCATACACGTCCCCCGACACGTAAGCCACGACGCGGCCCCTGCAACCGATAAACCTCTTCACGAACCTGTGCACGCCGAATAGGTATTCCAACACCGCGTCTTTGCTCTGTAGAAAAACGGACAGGTCTAAACCCGCGGAGAATACCGGCCCCTCGTTGGTGATCACTAGGTTTTTGTCGCAATCCACTCCGGAGAGACGCTCTATTAATTGACGAGAAAACGCGTTTCTCCTCTCCCCAAGGAGTACGACTCTATCGTATTCGCTAAATGTCTCAATTCTTATCATGGTACAGTCTAAAAAGACATATTAAACTATACCCTCACAGCGGCTATGTCGGTAGACGTAGAAAAGATTAAACAAGGCATTCCGAACCTAGTACCATTCGCCGGGAAATACGTCGACCCGCCGGAGGGCGACTACGTCAAATACACAGGGCCTGGACAGCATCAAGTGCCTGACAAAGTCGTGATCGGCTACATTGAGGGCGACGGCATCGGACCCGAGGTCGCATACGCGGCGATAAAGGTGGCAAACGCCGCTGTGGAGAAGGCATACGGCAAGTCTAGGAAGGTGATCTGGTACGAGGTGGTGGTGGGCGAGAAGGCCGAGAAGATGTTCGGCAACAGGCTCCCCGACCAAAGCGTAGAGATGTTGAAGAAGATAAGGGTCTTCCTCAAGGCCCCCCTGGAGACCCCCGTGGGCGGGGGCTTTAGAAGTATCAACGTGACCCTGCGCCAGCTCTTCGACCTCTACGCGAACATCAGGCCTGTGAAGTACCTCCCCGGCCTGCCCTCCCCCCTAAAGAGACCGGAGATGGTAGATCTAGTTATCTTCAGAGAAAACACTGAGGATGTCTACGCCGGAATCGAGTGGCCGTATAACAGCGCAGAGGCGGCGAAGCTAAGGGAGTTCCTAAGGAGGGAGTTCGGCGTCAACATAAGGGACGACGCAGGCATAGGGATAAAGCCTATAAGCAAATTCGGAACCCAGAGAATTGCGCGCCTAGCGCTTAAATTCGCCGTAGAGAACAAACGACGTGTCGTGACTGTAATGCATAAAGGCAACATCCAGAAATACACGGAGGGCGCCTTCAAGGAGTGGGTCTTCGAGGTGGCTAGAAACGAGTTTAGGGACCACGTAGTGTTTGAAGACGAACTTGCGCAACACGGCGGCAAAGTGCCGGAGGGCAAGGTGCTCGTCAACGACAGAATCGCCGACAACATGCTCCAGCAACTACTCACCCGCACAGGCGAGTACGACGTGATCCTGGCGCCGAACTTAAACGGGGATTATGTCTCAGACGAAGCCGCCGGGCTAGTGGGAGGACTTGGCGTGGCGCCCGGTCTCGACGTAGGAGACTGGGGCATGATGGCCGAGCCTGTACACGGCACAGCGCCGAAATACAGAGGCAAAAACTACGTAAACCCCACAGCCACGATACTCGCCCTGGAGCTCCTCTTCAGATTCCTCGGCTGGAGGGAGGCGGCAAATTTAATAATAAAGGGAGTGGAGGCGGCGTATAGAGAGGGCTACTTCACCGGAGATCTGGCAAGGCAGATGGACGAAGAGGAGCGGAAACAAAGAGTAAAAGAGGTGCTAGGCACGCAGGAATTTGCGGATAAAGTTGTTGAGATTATAAAAAACTTTAAATTAAACCTCTTTTGCAAATAGATACTCCACCGGCCTAAATCCCATCTTCTTGTAGAAGTTTATAGCTATCTCGTTTAAGGCTGGGAAACACGCCATTATTACCTCCGCACCCTTCTTCCGCAACTGTTCCACCCCCTCCATCATCAACCTCTTCCCAACACCCTTCCGCCGATATTCCGGTAGGATGTAAAACTCCCTTATCACACCCGCGTACCTAGGCCTGTAAAATATTCTATCCTCAACATCACCCTTCAACAAGCCCACAACTTTAGTCCCATCCACCGCCACCAGAAGGATCGACGTGGGGCTAGATATTGCGTCTTCAAGGTACTTCCTAGCTGCTTGTTCGATGTCTGGGGCAATGTCAAGCAAAGGATCAAACTCGGCGTTTAGGCGCTTGAGTCGTATGACCAGCTGAGTAGCGGCGTCAAGGTCTTCTTTTGTAGCCGGCCTTATTACTATACTTGGATACATAAGCTAGATGGATTAACATATTTTTAAATATTGAGAAAACTAAGAAAGAGAAAAATACATAATAATATTTATTAGAATAAGTAGAAATCTACGATTAAATACAGTAAAGACTGATAGAGACTAGTTCAAAATTATATATCATGTAAGATATCATTGTTCAATAAATACGGCGTCAGTATTAATCAACTCAGAAATAGTTAATTGTTTATATTTTTTAGAATTTATATCTTGTAAATTTATAAATTTATTATTAATACTTATAACCATCATCTCACCCTCCCTGGTTCTTATCAGGTCTCCAGATTTATATGTAAGAACACGCACCGAGTAGGTCATGTGGTAGATTTTTCTGCCGTTTTTAAATCCCGCAACTTTCGCCG
This sequence comes from Pyrobaculum sp., assembly GCA_036833835.1. Taxonomy (GTDB): domain Archaea; phylum Thermoproteota; class Thermoprotei; order Thermoproteales; family Thermoproteaceae; genus Pyrobaculum. The sequence goes on from DAITPC010000030.1 coordinate 4,621, forward strand.
TCTCAATTATATGGCTAGGGAGCTGATTATGTATTACATATGCTAGATGCCGCGCCAAGTTTGCCGAAGTTGTGTAGATATCAAACCCGTTTTTCAATTGTTTAATATCACTTATAAACCCTACTTTTTTATCTTTCAACTTAAATATTTCTTGTTCTATAATGTTTAGAATCTTTTTCTTGGTTAAATCGTCCAACGCTCTGGGGATAGATCTTATCTGAATCAAAGCAACCTCTTTCCTGCTTAGCATCTCTCTACAAGATGCACACACGTCGTATATGTACTTTACGGCCACCTCGTATGTAATAACCCTCGGCGCTATTAACTGATGCGGCGACCCCCTCACGGTGATGCGAGCGACCGCGCCCTCTTCTCTCTCATCGAGCTCGACCTTCTCAATAACCCCATTTATGGACCCCTTATCCGCCAGAAACTTAACAAAAAGCTCCGTGGGATTTTTACTCTTCATCCATTTCCCTCTTAAGAACCACGCGCCACAGTATTTACACCTTAGTGCATTCTCTTCCTTCAACGTAACGAGCGGATGTCTCTCTACATAGCAGTCTTCGCACATGCCTTCAATAAGTCTGTCGACGAGTCGGCCGCAGTAGGGGCAGGGTATTTTTGCCACGGCCCTATTTACGTCTGTCTAAATATTTTTTAACCTCCACCGCTATTGCGTACGCCAGAGGCGGCGGCACGCTTTCGCCTACCTGGTTGTATTGGGAGTCCTTTGAGCCATAGAAGACGTAGTGGTCTGGATACCCCATAAGGCGCGCTTGTTCTCTCACGGTCAGAACTCTGTGTTCCTCCGGGTGTACAAATCGTCTTGATCCCATCACCGTGGGCGCCACGTCGTCCCACGTAAGTCTTATGTAGTTTTCGTAAAACCCGCCGGCGCCTCTGTACCTCATCAACGCCTCCCCAGGCCTCAGCCTAGATATCCTCTCAAGCTTCTTGGGGCTGAGGGTTGCGGTTTCGTGGTTGGGCAGGTGGCCGCTGTCTGGAGGGGGGAGGTCCGCCAGCGCCTCCCTAACAGTGATGCGGCGGTTCTTTGGCAGCTTGATTTCTATGTTGGAGATAAAGACGCGGCGGCGTCTGCTGGGGACACCGTAATCCTCCGCGTGTAGGATGTTGAAGTAGGCCTCGTAGCCAACCCTTCTAAACTCCCTCTCTAGGTACGTCCTCAGAGGCTCCTCCGCCAGCGCGGCCACGTTTTCCATAACAAAAACCTCAGGCCCCAGCTCTCCCACCAGCCTCACGAACTCCAGGGTAAGCTGACCCACTGGATCTACATATAGCCTATCCGCCGGGTCCTCCATCCTGTTTGGATTAGCGGCGGTGAACGGCTCGCAGGGGGGACTCCCGATGACGACTTGGATATCCCCCGCGTATTTCCTCAAGTCTGTGTAGTCTACATTCCTCACGTCTTCTTGAAGCACTACGGTCTCCCCGTGGTTGGCGCTATAGGTGCGGGCGGCGTCTCTGTCGATTTCCACGGCTACTCTTATTTTAAACCCCGCCATGGCAAACCCGAGCCCGAAGCCTCCTCCGCCGGAAAAGATGTCGACAGTGACGTTATACACTAAACGTTTAGTGAGTAATATATTTAAATTCGGATCCCGGGGCTTATATGGACTTCGCCAGGAGGCTGAAGGTGCGTATAAGCGACATAGTTAGACTTGAGAAGCCCGATGCCTTGAGCTCGCGCTACGGCAAAGCCTTTGAGAAGGCGGTGCTTGTTTTGTTGAAGGCTAGGGATGCCGTTGTTGCGATCCGCACCTTTATTGAGCACTATGGCGAGCCGCACACAGGCGCCTTCGCGAAGTTGATGAAGCTGACGCCGTGGGCCAAGAAGGTCGTGGAGGTCGAGCCTGCGCCGCCTGTCGTCTTCCAAATCGATGGAGTTACAGTAACAGCGCAGGCGGATTTCGTGGTCAAGTACGCCGACGGCAAGAAGGAGCTGGTGGAGCTGAAGAGCCACATACTCAAGAAAGAGGAGTGGAAGACGAAGGCCGAGTGGTCCCTCGCAACGAAGATAATGCGGATGCTATATAGAAAAGCCGGCTACGACTACCCCCTGCGTCTGATATATTTCGTGGAGAGAAACGGCGCTGTGACGCCGGAGGAGGAGGTCTTCATATACCCCAAAGACGAGAAAGACGACGAGACTCTGCTTAATGTCCTGCGGGAAAGGATTAGGAAGTCTGTAGGCAGGTAAAGCGCTGGCGCGCCAGCTCGTAAGCCGCTTTCACGATAGAGGTTGCGGCGTCTAGCTTGTCTAGGTGCCGAGGCTGTATCACCGCGTTTTCGTCGCCGATCATGAACTCTATCGTGCAGTCCTCGTCTGACCAGGAGAACACCACGAATACGTAGAGGTCCTCCTTTAGCTGTATCTGGGCAAGCGCCTCGTATTGCCGCCACTCCACTGTGAAGGCCTCTACGTCTCTGTCTATCTTTTCCTCTAGTTCTCTAAAAAACTGTTCTACTTTCTGACGCATGTGCCGTTTGGTGATGTCACTTTAAAATATTTGACTTTCCACTGACGTGCCTGTAATCGAAGTTGCGAAGCACGACCTCGAGAGGTTGACCCACGTGAAATTCGAGGAGCTGGTCAAGCTCTTAGAGCACGTGAAGTGTGAGGTGGAGGAGGAGTTGGGGGATCGGGTTAAGCTTGAGGTTACTCATGACCGTCCGGACCACTTCTCCGCGGAGGGTCTCGCCAGGACGTTAAAAGGCGTGGCCGATGTAGAGGTCGGGTTGCCTCCTATAAAAACGACGTGGTCCTCCCTGGAGTTAAATGCCGAGACCATAGAAGAGAGACCCTATATCTCCATGGCCGTGGTCCGCGGCGTAAGGCTTGACGATGAGGCGGTGAAGCAACTTATCCAGCTACAGGAAAAACTGCATGAAACTTATGGTAGGGGTAGGCGGAAAATCGCCATAGGGTATTACGACGTCTCGAAGATAAGGCCACCGATATTTTACACTAGGGTGTCGCAAGACGATGAGTACGTCCCGCTGGGTTTCGACAGGCCCGTGAAAATACGCGAAATGTACGAACTCACGGAACAGGGGCGCAGATACTCACACCTAATAAATCGCGAGAGACCGCCTGCGTTGGTAGACGGCGCAGGCGAGATAATGGTCATAATCCCCGTGCTGGGTTCGGAGTGTTGTAAAATTACCGAAGAGACAAGGGACGTCTTGATTGATGTAACTGGCACCGACCCCCGCGCAGTCCACAGCATGTTATCTGTGCTCATCTACGCCCTTCTGGAGCGAAGCGACAGTAAGGAGGTGGAGATCGTACGTGGAGGCACCGCCTACACCCATAGATACGCTGAGATAGAGGTAGACGCCAAGGTTGTGGGCGAACTACTCGGCGTTTCGTTAAGCCAGGCCGAGTTCGAGAGGCTCGTCAATAAGGCGCGTCTTGGCTACAGAGACGGTAAAGTGGTGGTACCCCCCTTTAGGATAAACATTCTTACGTGGGTCGACGTTGCGGAAGACATCGCCGTCATGATGGGCTACAACCGCCTGCCTAGAGAGACTCCGAAGGTGGTGACCGGCGGTCGGCGACACAGGACAGAGATTTTCGCGGAGGAGATGCGGAGAGCGCTTACGTCTATGGGGTTTGTGGAGATAAACAATTACGTCTTAACCGATAGAGCTGTGGAGGGCGTGTGTAAGGCAGTGTACGTGACCAATCCAATCTCCGAGCTCTACAATACCGTACGTTGCTCCATAGTCGCTCAGCTGATTGCAGCCGCCTCGACGGTGAGACGGAGGGAGGTCAAGCTCTTTGAGGTTGGCGACGTGGTGAGAGAGGGCAAGACCTTGAAAGTTGCGACATTTTTAATTAGCCGAGACGGCGTAACTCTAACCGACGGGCTCTCAGTCGCGAAGAGCTTGTGCAACCGCCTAGGGCTCAACTGCAAGACGTCGGCTACAGAGGTCGGATGGGCTTTGCAGAACAGAGCGGCACAAATAGAAGGAGACGTCAGCGGCTACGTCGCTGAGGCGAGCCCAGACCTCTTGACTAGGCTTGGGCACCTGATCCCCACTGTGGTGGGGGAGCTTGTGCTTGGCTAAACCTTAAATAGAGCAAAACACATCTCCGTCTATGTCAGATGACATCGATGCCCTTCTCCGGCGTAAGGCGCTGGAGCTCGTGAAGACAAAGTTAAAAGAGGCCACGCCGCCGCCTAGAAAACAGCTGACAGACGAGGAGGCTGTGCAACTGGTGCGGAGCATAACTAAGGGGGAGAAGGCCGCCGAGATTATCGACAACGCCTTAGCCCTCTACAGACCTTACGTACTCGCCGTCTTTCGCAAAATCGCTGAGCTACATATGCAGGGCATTATCAAGGAGCTGATGGACTATGAGCTGTATGAAATACTTCTACGTGCCGGGTTCAAGGTTCCCGTTAAGACAGAGATCAAAATCGTGAGACACGGAAGAGAGTACAAGCTAGGCGAGTCTTAGGTCTTTACGTAGAGCTGATACAGCTCGGCCATCATGCCGCTCCAGTTAAACCTCCTCTCTCTATAATCCACATGCCTTTTTACAATCTCTCTCTTATCTCTCTTGACGTACCTCATGCACCGCCTACATCCAAACCAGACGGAAGAAGCGTCTTCCACCAGCTCTAAGATGTACCCGCAGAAGGGACAAGTGTTTACAGTCCCCACAGAGACCAGGCCCATGAACGACTCACGCGCGTGTTTAAAATAGCCTACACATAATTTGAACACAGTCTTTTTACCAGCAACGCCCGAATCTACATGTTTAAATTCCTGCTCAGATTAGTCGGCGGCGAGAAGAAGAGGCTCATAGAACAGTTGAAAGAGGACATTGAGGTGATCTAGCAGAGACGGAACTCCCCCATCTCTATCCCCGCCTCCTTAAGATCCTGTGATGCTTCTAGGTAAAACCTCTTAGCCTCCACGCATCGACTCCTCCAAAATACGTCGTCGTCTCTCTCGGCCTCTAGAATCTGGACAACTGCCTTAGCCACGTATTCGAGGCGTTTATAGAAATCTTCTGGCGGCTGGGGAAGAGATATGCCCACCTCTCTTGCGTAGTTTATAATCAATGCCGGTTGCCTAACCGCCTCCCACAAGAAGTCATGAAACGCGGTCACAAGGCGACGGGCTTGGCAAGACCCTTCTCAACTAAGTCGCGCGGCTTGAACTTCAGAAGGCTGTAGTCATTGCCGCCTCCGCCGTAGACGTAGTCCTCGCCCAGAAGCTCCTCGTCTATAAACACCGGGATGTCCAACACCGGAGGCACGCCGCCTACCGGGTAGCCCGTTGCCAACAACACCTCCTCAGGCGTGGCGAGGCGACAACCGAGGGATTTGACGTCAAGTCTCTTAGTGCCGCGCAGGATGTACGCCCTAAACTTGCCCCCGCAGTTCACGACAATCGTCTTGACTATCTTGTCCTCGCCGAGACCCACGGCGCGGGCCGCCTCCCTCACTGTACGCACCGGCGTCTGAAGCGCAATGACTTCACCCACCTCCTCCAGCCTCATGTAGGCCAGATACTGGGCGTGTAAAAACTTTTCCACACGCGGGGGTTAGATATCAACGACGTATTGAACAAGCCAGTAGTCGCCGACTTGTTTAACCTCCATCATGTGAAACGTCATTGCCTTAACTATGAGGCCGGTGAACCCATGTTTCTCCTGGCTGTAGGGTTCTCCATGAAGAGTCGCCTTTATACGGCATCCGTCGTCTCTCCTTATTGCCAATTGTATCTTTCTGCTTATAGCGAACTTCTCCGCGTCGAAGAGGTAGAGAAGCTCGTCTATCCACTTAAACAAAAGGCCTTCCAAGTCGTCGTACTCCACGACGACTTCCCTTGCCTCTCTTGGCTCAACTCTTTGCGTGTAGTAGGTCAAGTCGCCTAGCGCTATCGCCGCATTTATGAAGGCCTCCTCCAGCGTGCATCCGTAGGCCTGAATAAGGACGTCAGCCGTATGTTCGCCGTATCTATACTCCGCAGGCTTGCGGCAGGTCATGGACGCAACTTAACTTAACAGCTTTAAATGATTAGTATTGGCAACGCTATGAAGATCCAAGTGGCCCTGGATCTCACCGATCTGAGACGTGCCGTTGAGTTGACGAGAGAGCTGTGCAAGGCGGGGCTTGAGTTGGTGGAGGCGGGGACCCCGCTTATAAAGATGTTCGGTCTGCCGGTCGTCAGCGCAATCAAGTCTGCATGCCCCACTGCGGAGGTCGTCGCCGACTTAAAGACGGCGGACGTCGGGGCGCTTGAGGCGCGTCTCGCGAGGGAGTTCGGGGCAGACTGGGGCACCGTGTTCGGCGCCACCAATATAGAGACCATAGAGGAGTTTGTAAAAGAGGCAAGAGCGCTGGGGCTGAAAGCCGCCGTAGACCTCATCGGGTTGCCCAACGCCTTGGAGAGGGCCAGGGAGATCAAACGGAGGGTCGTGCCGGACCTCTTCATCTTCCACCTCGGCGTAGATGTGCAGAAGAGGATGGGGCTTAGGTTTGAGGAGCTTCTCGAAATGGCGTCTAGGCTGAGGACTGAAGGCGTTGGTGTGGGCATCGCAGGCGGAATAACAGAGCGCGAGATTAAGATAATAATAGAGGGCGGAAAGACGGTGGATGTGATCATAGTCGGGAGGGCTATCGTAAGCGATCCTTCGCCTTCTTCGAAATTTATCATTATGAAAAATATTTTAAAACAGGTTAGGTGAGAAAGCTTATGAAAATAGTACTTGTCGCGCTTGCAGGTAGCGGAAAGACCACAATTATGAATTTCGTAAGGCAGAGGCTTCCCGATGTCCAAATCGTCAACTATGGTGACGTAATGCTGGAGATTGCGAAGCGGAAGTTCGGGATCCAGCATAGAGATGAGATGAGGAAAAAAATCCCAGTGGACGAATACAGAAAAATCCAGGAAGAGGCTGCTGAATACATAGCCTCGTTGTCTGGCGATGTGATCATAGACACACATGCTTCGATTAAAATAATGGGTGGCTACTACCCCGGGCTACCAGACAGGGTGATTTCCAGGCTGAAGCCAGACGTGATCTTGCTGATTGAGTACGACCCCAAGGTCATTATCGAAAGACGGAGGAAAGATCCCGATAGGTTCAGAGACATAGAGGCCGAAGAAGAAATAGATATGCAACAAATGGCAAACAGATACTTCGCGTTTGCCGCCGCCAACGCAGGGGAGAGTACTGTTCACATCCTGAGCTTTAGAGGAAAGCCCGAAAGCAGACCTTTTGAACATGCTGAAATGGCCGCGGAATATATCATAAACCTATTACTTCAGGCAAGGCAGCAGAAGTCTTAAATAACCTCTTGTTGAGGGGGGCATGCCTAATGCGCTGATATATGTAATAGATGTAGCTAAGAGAGAGGAGTACTCCGTGCTTAAGAATTTCCTCGCCAAGGCAGGTTACGACGTAAGATCTGCGATAGGTTCTCGTGATGTGAATATAAACTACGACGTGGACCTCATGACTATGCCGCGCGACAAGGTGACGGAGTTGGCGGAGAAATTCGACCTGCTTGCACTCGCCGGCGGCTACAAGATTTATTACTACGTCCTGAGGAAGAAGCCTCCGCTTAAGATATGGGACTTAAACATAGATGTGGATAAGCTAAACACCTTGGTGGAGCGGTTTTTCAAGAGCGGGAAACTTCTAGTCGCGCCCCTAGCCGTCCCGGGGCACCTGGCTCAGCTGGGTTTTCTGAAGGGCAGAGAGGCCACCGTATACCCCACTACAGAGCTCGTCAAAATTCTTAGAGACAACGGCGCAAGGTTTGTAAACCGCCAAGTGGTGCGTGACGAAAACGTGATAACTGTAAAAGACGCCACCGCCGTGGGCGAGAAGGAGTTTCTGAGCGTTTTCCGTGAAGCAACTTGAAAGTTTTGAAATCCCACGCACCGTAATTTTCGGGCCAGGCGCCCTCTCCAAAACGCCACAAGTCGTTGCATCTCTAAAGGCGACGAGAATCTTAATAGTTACCGGAAGATCCGCGACGCTACAATACGCCAAAACTGTCGCCGACCTCCTCTCTGAGTACTCAGTGGAGCTCTTGAACTACGACGAGGTTGATTACGACAAATCAGGCTTCGAGCTGGTGCTTGGGATAGGCGGAGGGAGACCTATAGATGTGGCGAAGGTGTACTCCTATCTCCACAAGAAGCCTTTAATTGTGATACCCACCTCTGCTAGCCACGACGGCATAGCCTCTCCCTACGTCTCCTACACGCTTACTCGGAAAATGGCTAGGTACGGAAAGATCGTGGCGTCCCCCTTGGCTATTATTGCAGACACCTCCGTGATCGTAAGCGCGCCCTCCCGCTTGTTGAAGGCGGGCATCGGCGACTTGTTGGGTAAAATAATAGCGGTGAGAGATTGGCAACTTGCGCACAGGTTAAAGGGTGAGCCATACAGCGAATACGCCGCACACCTCTCCCTCACAAGCTACAAGATAGTGGCCACAAACTCCGCAAGAATAAAAAACTTCGTACGTGAAGAAGACGTCAGGGTTCTCGTTAAGGCTCTTATAGGATGCGGCGTGGCCATGGGCATAGCAGGTTCGTCGCGCCCGTGTAGCGGTTCTGAACACCTCTTCGCCCACGCCGTGGAAGTCAGAATTGGGGAAAACGAGGCGATACATGGAGAGTTGGTGACTCTGGGCACGATAATCATGGCGTATCTCCACGGCATAAACTGGCGCAGAATCAGAAAACTTGCTGAGACAGTTGGGTTGCCAACCACGCTTAGACAGGCGGGCATAGACCTCGACGTGGCGGTCGACGCCCTCGTCACCGCACACACCATACGCCCAGATCGATACACGATACTTGGCGACGGGCTAAGCAGAGAAGCCGCCAGAAGGGCGTTGGAAGACACCGAACTGATTTAAATAATCTCTAGACATACTGTCCTGGTGATTGAGAGGTTTCCGGAGCGATAGGTGAGCGGGCCGAAGAAGCTGATTAGTAGAAATCTTTCACATCTACATCTAGCAACTGTAGGATCGGAACATTAATTGGAATGAAATATGCTGTGTGCGTTGGTATCTTAGCGCTGGCTATTACTCCAGTTTTGCCCAGCAACACAACGCCGATTGCCAACTTGTATGTTGGGAAGTATAACCAACCCGCGGCGGTTAACTCTCTGTTGATTCTGATCCTTGTGCCTACAATTTCTAGTATTGACACTCGTTTAACATCTTTTGACGCCATAAGCCTACTTATGTAGATTTTTACCTTACTCTTAGGGAGGCTCTTCATAACTGCTTTTCTATATTTTTTAGCTTTTATTAATACAGATTTCTTATTTAAATTTCTTTTATTTCTATATATTTCAATCTTAATAATGGTTCGTCTATTTTTCTTTTCCACGTCTTTCGAAATATTTAATTATATATCCTTTACTAGCTACGTGACAGAAAAATGGTACCAGCTCTCGGTCGAAATACACAAAAAATACGGCGGCAAGATCTCGGTATTTCCGAAGGTTCCAGTCAGATCAATGAAGGACTTCGCCATCTACTACACGCCGGGTATCGCCGAGGTGTCTAGGCGCATACACAAAAACCCAGAACTGGCGTTTGAACTCACCTCGCGGTGGAATCTTATAGCTGTTATAACAGACGGCACCAGGGTGCTCGGGCTTGGAAATATCGGACCTGAAGCGGCGTATCCAGTTATGGAGGGCAAGGCGCTTATCTTCAAATACTTGGGCGGCGTCGATGCGATCCCCATCCCAATTAGAGTAAAGACGCCCGAAGAGTTCATATTTGTCGCCAAGGCGCTGGAGCCCGCGCTAGGCGGCGTCAACCTCGAAGACATAGAATCGCCGAAGTGTTTTCACCTGCTTGAAAAACTGAGGGAGGAGCTGAGGATCCCTGTGTGGCACGACGACCAGCAAGGCACCGCGACTGCGACTCTTGCGGGTCTAATAAACGCCCTTAAACTCGTCGGTAAGAAAATCAGCGACGTGACCATAGCCCTGATAGGGGCGGGCGCCTCCAACATCTATACGGCGAAAGTGTTGATTAAATACGGCGCTAAGCCCGGCAACCTCATCCTAGTAGACAGCAAAGGCATACTGCACCCGGAGCGCGACGACATAGACAAAATGATGATTGAAAACCCCTGGAAGTATAAATACGCCATTGAGACAAACGCCGAGAGGCGCAAAGGCGGGATCCGGGAGGCGATGAAGGGCATTGACGTGGTGATAGCGGCGTCTAGGCCGGGCCCCGGCGTGATCAAGAAGGAGTGGGTTGCGGAGATGAACAAAGACGCCATAGTTTTCGCGTTGGCGAACCCGGTTCCCGAGATCTGGCCTTGGGAGGCTAAGGAGGCAGGCGCAAAGATCGTCGCAACTGGTAGAAGCGACTTCTCCAACCAGGTGAACAACTCCCTGATCTTCCCAGCGGTCTTCAGAGGCGCCCTAGACGTACGCGCCACCACTATCACCGACGAGATGTTGCTAGTAGCGGCTGAGGAGGTGGCGAAGTTTGCAGGGGAGAAAGGCATACATGAAGAATACATAATCCCGCGCATGACAGAGTGGGAGGTGTATATAAGAGAGGCTGCGGCCGTCGCGGCAGCCGCCTCTGCCCAAGGCGTAGCGAGAATACCGAGGTCCTACAAAGAGGAGCTTGAAGTCGCTCGTTCAATCATCGAGAAAAACATTAAGACTCTTGAGCTTTTGATGAGAGAAAAAATTATAGAATAATTTTTTATCTATCTTTGTTCAATTAATATATATTGCAAGTCGTGTGGACCTATGTAGCATGCACGTGGTCTGAATATTCTGTTGTTCTCCCAGTACTCCAAGATGTGTGCAACCCAGCCGACCACCCTCGACACCGCGAATATTGGCGTGAAGTACTCGTAAGGCACGCCCATGTAGTAGAACGCTATGCCTGACCAGAAGTCCACGTTGGGGTAAAGCTTTCTCTGCTGGAAGTATGGATGACTAAGGATTTCCTGCTCTATGGCGCTGGCTACAGCAAACAGATTCTTTGGATCGCCAAACTTACTTACGTAGTCCCGGGAGAACTCCTTGAATATCTTAGCCCTGGGGTCATACGCCTTGTATACTCTGTGGCCGACTCCCATAAGCTTCGGGCCGCCGGGCTTGGTGACCGCCTCCACCAGTTCTTTTGCCTTTGACGGGTCGCCTATTTCTAGGTAGTTTCTAACGGCCATTTCGTTGGCTCCGCCGTGTAGGGGACCCTTCAACGCGGTCACGGCGGCGGCCACCGCCGAGTACATATCGCTGAGTGTAGACGCCACGACGTGTGCGGTGAACGTGCTGGCTGGAACCTCGTGGTCGGCGTGGAGGATTAGGTAGAGGTCTATGCCCTTTGCGGCCAATGGATCCGGCTCCTTCCCGAACATCATGTAGAGGAAGTTTGCGGCGTGCGACAAGTCGCGTCTGGGCTTGATGATGTCTAGGCCGCGCGAGAACCTGTAGTGATATGCGACGATAGTTGGCATTTTCGCCACGAGCTTCTCGGCGACTCTGTAGGCGAGTTCCTTCTCCTCAGCTTTATATCTCCCCACTCTCAGCGCCTCTGCGAGTTTTAAATTGTCTTCATCGAAGGCGCCTTCAGCCGCCACCGCGGCCTCAATGGCAAACATGGGATGCGCCTTGCCTAGGCTCTTTACTACTTCTACCGTTGCTGGGTGGAGGTCTCTATGCGTCTTCAGCCGCTCTGTGAATTCAGCAAGCTCTTTCGCATTTGGGAGCTTGCCGTATAGAATTAGGTACGAGACTTCTTCGTATGTGGAGTACTTAGCCAAGTCCTCTATTCTGTATCCCCTATACCACAGGATGCCTTTTTCACCATCTATGTCGCTGATAGAGGTGTTTTTTATCAAGACGTCCTCCAAGCCGTGGATAATTGATCCACACGGCGACTGCAACACCTTACCAGAAGTCTTTATTTGTACAGTCTGCTCACTCATAGAATGAGGTTCCAGATTCCTAAATTATTCGTTATGTTTGATTACCCAAGTAAACTAATTAGCCAATTCAGATAGGATGCCGTCTGTCACCCATCCGCCGGGTTCTAATCATCACTTATAGGCTAAGGGATTGGCGGCATTTAAGTTCTATTAGCCCCAGCGCGTCTGAAAAAGTCTCGCCGCATGCAATGACTATCGTTGCGTCGTGACTGACGTGCTTCTTCAGCGTTTCGGCCAGCTGGGCGCTGTATTTTTCAAGAGGGTCTTCCAGAGGGGGGAGCAGAAAAGTGTCTCCTTTGTGTTCAACTATCAAGGCGCCGCATGCGCCGAGTCTGACTAAGCTGTCGCGCGTAGCCACCACGTCTCGTACAGACTCTTCCATTATATGGGCGACGCATCTCTTGCCGCACAGTAGCTTTCTTGCCTCCTCTACCGTAAATATGTCCTTAATTCCGCAGAGGCCCAGAGCCTCTTTTAGGAAGATCTGCCCCGCGTCGGTTATCTTCACACCTCCTTTCAGCACCGCGACGTGGCCTAGATCTCTGCCGCCTTCCAGCAGGGTCCTCACTATGCCTTCGCCGATTTTCAACTCTTCGGCCAAATTCTTCCTCCCCCGTGGGGTGCCTGAATTATAAAGAATTGCCAGCAACTGTAAATACGCCACCTCCCTGGTTTTCATGTGTATGTGGTTTGTCCGGCTTATAAAGTTTTTAAATGGGATACTATAAAGGCGGATATGGCCGCAGTGAAGATTGAAGAAGTTAAACCACAAGTTGAGCGCTTTGCCGCACACAGCCACATAAAGGGACTCGGCGTGAGAGATGGAAAGGTAGAATTCGTAGCTGACGGATTTGTGGGCCAGGTGGAGGCGAGGGAGGCGGCCTATATAGTTGTTAAGATGATTAG
>DAITPC010000030.1:17611-22471 GCA_036833835.1 Pyrobaculum sp.
GCCTATAATAATCATGGCGACCAACAGAGGGATTGCGAAGATCAGAGGCACAGATATAGAGTCGCCACACGGAATTCCGCAGGATTTGCTTGACCGTCTCGTAATAATCCGCACAAGGCCTTACACCGCAGAGGAGATTAAAGAGATAATACAGATAAAGGCGCATGAGCAGAACATATCTCTAAGCGACGACGCGCTTAAGCTGTTAACCGCCATAGGCGTAGAACATTCCCTCAGATACGCACTACAGTTGCTGGTGCCGGCATACATAACGGCTAAGGAAAGGGGCAAATCCACAGTTGAAAGCAGAGACGTGGAATACGTCAAGAAACACTTCGTGTCCGTGAAGGAGTCTGTGGAATATGTCAAGACGCTTGAGGAGAAGTTCTTAAAGTAACGCCTTTTTCCCCGCGCTCCGCTAGATAGATGTTGTACACGGCATATAACATCAATACTTGCCCTATGTCTAGATACCACTGCTCAGCCCCCTTAACGTTGATGACATAAAACAATGGGTATACCAATACGCCGTAGCCCGGCGGAGAAGAGGTAAAGAGAAGAGAAAGGTAATGGAACACCGCCGTGGCGATAGACAAGGCGGCAAGAGTCCACCGGGTCCTTGCGTTTGGCTTCACGAAGAAGGTGGCCACCACCGCCGCAAACAGTAGCGTCATTATAGCCACAGCGGCTCTCCACATGTAGAGCCACATGGGCGTCCCCTCCACGGTTTTGACCCCGTCCGGCGTCAAGACCTTGTTCGGCGGGGGTCTAACGGCGTCGGAGACAAAATACTCAACCGGCAACAAAGCTGACGCAAGCACAACGGCCGCCGCCAGAACCGCTATGTAAATCATGGACCTCATCTTATCGACTGAAGCACCCTATACTGCTCCCCCAGCACCCCAAGCGTTATGTTGAACACCAACATGGCCGCAAGCGCCCAGGTGACTACTTCTATGACGACCTTGCCGTTTTTCTCGCCGAACCTTCTCTGCACCACTGCGGCGAGTAGTTGCCCTCCGTCAAGCGGGTAGATGGGCAACGCGTTGAGCACCGCAAGGCCGTAGTTCACCACGATCAGCCAAAACATCAACTTCGTGAAGTCTGTGTTATAAAGCTGTTCCCTCCTTATGGGCCCCTCGTCGTAGCCCAGCAGAGGCAGACTGCCGGGCCCAAGGCCGAAGTATATCCTTCCCCCGTGCTCCACCAACGTCATGTCTAAAACAAGATACGTGCCGTTTCTGTCAACCATCACCTTCACGACATCGCCCGGCCTGCACTTCTCTCTTATCTCCCGCAGAGCCAAAAGAAGCTGTCCGCTTGAAGCTATGTCCGTGGATACGCCACACCCCTCTATTTTCTTCACCACGTCTCCTGGCCTTACGCCCCCGCGGTACAGAGAGCCGTCCGTGTAAAGCCACATGATTTTCGGCGGCGTGGAGAACTCGGCGTAATCCACCTCCACCGTATATCTGCTGAGCCAGCCGCCGACTTCTAAAACCACCTTGTCTCCGGGCCTGCATACCACGGTTTTGTTTATCCCCAGGAGAGGCCCCATGCCTGCTAGCACGTTGATCTTAGTAAGAAAGTCGTCAGGTGTGTAGACTCTCTCCTGGAGCCCGCATCCCTGTATCTCCAGCACCCTGTCTCCCGGCTTGACGCCGTATGCCTCCACACCGAAGACGGCTCCTTGGAGCCCGAGCCATGCCCCCACAACGCCGAGCGCCATAGCGACCAAAGCCAACACGACGTTTGCAGCCACGCCGCTGGCCAATACTGCGGCCTTAGCCTCCGTCTTAGCCTTCTTGAAGCTCTCCTCGTCAGGCTCTACGAAGGCGCCGCTGAGGACGTATAGAAGCGAGAAAACGCCCACAGACTTGATGGGGATGCCGTATCTCAACGCCGCGTAGCCATGCATAAGCTCGTGTAGAACCACCGCCACAACCACGGCGACCGCCAAATACGGCAACTGGTCCCACGGCAGAGTCACGCCAGGGATTATGGGTGTGACCCCGGCGGACTGCGCGGCGGCCTCGCCCACTGAGGCGCCGCCCAGCAACATGTTGAGTGCTTTTACAGTGCCGCCTACCAGCATGTAGATAAAGCCTTGGAGCCACTGAACCTGGCCGTCCGGCCTTATGAACGGAATCGCCAGAAATACAGGAGCCAGAAACGCCAGCAACGCCGCGACCGTATAGGCCTTAAGTGGAATAAAGCTGAGCTTTTCGGCGAACTTCTTGACGTAGACAACAAGCCTCTCGCTCTTCCAATAAATCGCGACGAAGTACTTCACCGCCTGTTTATTCAACAGGTAGACCAACCCAACCAACACGAACCAGCTAGCCAGAAATACCAACGCGTCCACAGGCCTCAGAAGATTGGTATTTTAATATTAAAGCTCCAGCGTTGACCCAGCCCCCAGCTTGTAGACGTTGAAGCGCTTCTCCAGCTCCTTAACTAACTGCGGCGCTGTGTGTACCGCAACTATACATCTGACACCCAGGAGGCGTAGCTCCGCAAGTATCCGGGGAAGGAGGTAAGGGTTGTGGGCGGTCCCGCCGAGGCCGCCCACCACACACCTAGCCTTTACCCCCCTCTGAGACAGCTTGTGATATGGAATCGTGAAGAGTCCACATGGCGAAATCACGACGCCGTCTACATAGAGAACATTCTCACGGCTTTCGCTGAACACCCTATACTCAACGCCGCGCACCCTCAAAATCATGTCTGAAGTAGGCTGTATCACAGGGATTTTAAAAAGAGCAAAGCCACCGGTGTGATGGGAATTTAGAACCCCTACCACGCCGAGAACAGGCTGGACCTGCCGCCTAGCCACAAACCTAGACGCGGCCTCCTCAGCGCAACTGTCAAAGAGGAGATGCCCGTTGACCAACATACCAAACCCGTGGCTGGGCTCCAGCTCACCAGGATGTTCCGAACACAACGCCGTTACTTTAACCACGCCCCCTCTGTAGTTTAAATTTATAAACCAACCCGGCGAGGGGGTCATGAGAAGGGCCCTTATTAGTATCTTGTCGGCTCTGGGATTTGCCGCGATATTGACGTTCTTCCCAGGCGAATACTTCACCGCAATACTCCTCTACTTCATGCTGTTTTTCGGCGTTAGCATTTTCCTCGGCCTCCGCACGTATAGACGAGGCATGGCCTCGGCGCAAGAAATATCAAAGGGAAAGCCCATCATAGAGGTAGACGAAAAGGAGGTAAACAAATTGCTTGAGAAAGACAAGGAACTGATTAATGAATACAAGAAGTTCGCAAGAGCCTCCTTCATGCCGTTGCTGACTCTGCCGATTTTCCTACTTCTCTTCATGCTTCTCTTCCCTACGTTGCCGCCTGCCGCCGAGTCGGCCCTTGGTCCCTATATAGGGACTGGCCTAGCGCGGTTTCTAAGCTATACTGCTATATTCCTACTCTTCGCCGCGATTTCCCTGGTCACGTTTAAGCCGCAGACAATGCCAAGGATAGTAAGAAACCTCAAGGTCTACGAGACGGGACTGGTTATTGACAAGACCTTAGGGCTTAAAACACCTGTCGAGGTCGATTACTACAAAGTAAACGAGGAACGGAAGTTCGTAGAGTTTAAACTAAATAACCAGATATTTAGGATATATTACAAAGATATAAAAGAACTAGATGCTATTTTGTCCAAGTTATTGAAGTCCTTAAAACAGTGAGGCCAACGAACCCGCGATCTCCTCCTCGCTTGGCCCCTTCTTCTCCTCTTCCTCCTTCTTCTCCTCCGCCTTAGCCGCGGTGGCTGTTGCGGCAGGAGCCGCTGTTGCCGCGGCTACCGGGGCGGCGGCCACAGGCGCAAACGCGGCGGACTTGATAGCCTCCTCGATATTTACCTCCTTCAACGCAGCGACGAGGGTCTTGATCCTAACCTCGTCTGGGGATATCCCGGCGGCTTGCAACACCCTCGCCAGGTTTTCCTCGTTTATCTCCTGTTTTGCGTAGTGTAGCAATAGGGCACCGTATATGTACTCCATGAGAGGGGTTAAGAAGGAGACCTTTAAAAATTTTTGGGACTAAACCTCCTCCACCTTTATGTTCTTCGACTTGAGCTCGGCGATGACTTGCTCTGCCTTGTCAGGCGGTAGTTTTATCGTGTAGAGGTAGCCGGCAAGCCTTGCTTTCAGCTTTACATACTCAGGATACCTCTTTACGCGGATCTCCTCAGCCTTCTCGCCGTATTTCCTCCATAGCTCAAGCAAAAAGAGCTCCTTAGGCATAGCCTCTTAACAAAACTCGGTATATAAAATTTTAGGGATTTGGCCGGGGTAACCCACCAGGCTCATACGCCCCCCTACAGGGGTGTTGCCTAGGGCGTCTATAACTACTCAAACACTTATAAACTTATCTGACGTCTCTGTGACGGTATTTTATGTGGGGGAGCGTCCTCATGACCTCGAAGGCTAGGTTGGATAGTTGGTTGAGGAGTTTGGCGGCCGCGGCCTCCTCCAGCGTCACCACGCGCCTCTCAGTCCACCTGATCCAGACCCTCGCCTCATCCACGGCGGAGCACTCCGGAGAGGCGCAGGCTACCCAGCTCCGAAGAGGTTCCTCAGACGCGGCGGCGTAGACCAGCTTAAACGCCCTGCGGTAGAGGGCGTGTGCGGTGTCGAGATACTCCGCCCTCCCTGTCGCTAGGTAGAACCCCAGCTCCATAAGCGAAAAGGCGATGAGGCGCATTATCCGCGCCTGCGGCCTCTGCAGGAGGTTGGCGGCTTTGTGGGCGTAGGCCACCGCTGTATCCAACGCGCCGAATAGCTTGACGACGGCGTCATCCTTCTTGGCTTGTCTGGCGACTCCCTTCCAGTACACCACAGTATCGCCGCC
>DAITPC010000031.1:0-21916 GCA_036833835.1 Pyrobaculum sp.
GAGAGGCGGATCGCCCGGGATAACCAGCGGCCACCCCACCACGGCGCCGTGGCCCTCTACGACGATCACCAACACAGGCGTGGGCAACGGCGATTTTTCACACACAAAGTTAAATATAGACTGAATTTTAAAACGTGGAACACGAAAAGGCAGTGGTAACTACTGTGACATTGCCCAGATCTCTAGTGAGGAAAATAGACAGGCTGGTGACGAAGGGGATTTTCCCAAGCCGCGCAGACGCCGTAAGATACGCGGTCGAAAGGCTGTTGAAAAGATACGAGGGCTAGATCATCTCGTACCTCCCGTCTGGGTAGACTCTGGCCCCCGCCCTACGGGTTGCCCAACACGAGAAGACTATGCCTATGGAGAAGGTGGCTGGGTGCCTGTAGACGTATTCAATGTGTACATCCAGCGCCGTCACCTTGCCCCCGACTCCGTGTACGCCCACGCCGAGCTTGTTGATGGCCTTAAGCAACTCCTCCTCCATCTTTGCAATCTCTGGCTCTGGGTGTCTGGACCCGACGGGCCTGAGCGCCGCCGCCTTTTTGGCGAGTTTCGCGGCGATGTCTACCGAGGGGCCTATGCCTACGCCTACTATAACCGGCGGGCAGGGCATGGGCCCCGCGTCTATCACGGCCTCGAGAACTAGGCGCGGTAGCTCCTTCATGGCGACGCCAGGCGGCAGGGTGAAGGCTTTGCTGGGAAGCTCCGTCCCGCCTCCCTTAGGTACGTAGTGGAACTCCAAGTAGTCGCCGTCGAAGAGCTCCACCTCGAACCAAGGCGCGCCTACCCCGGTGTTGTCGCCCAGGTTCCTTTCGGTGAAGGGATGGACTGTGTTGGGTCTGAGCGGGAGCTCCTTTGTAACTTCGCGGACCGCCTGCGTCAATATGTCGTAAATTTTGCTCCTCAGCGGGAAGCGGTCGCCGAGTTTTATATAGTAGCTAGGAAACCCAGTATCTTGACATACAGCGGCTTTTTCGGAGGTGGAGAGCTCGATGTTTTTCAATATAGCGCCCAGCTGGAGCTTGGCCGGCTCGTTTTCTTCCGCTTCAAGCGCCTTTTTGAGCGAAGTTGCGACGTCAAACGCGGGGCCTATCGCCGCGCGGGCGATGACCTCCTTGGCGGCCTTGAGGATAACCTGCTCAAGCATATGGCTTCGTGGATGGATGTTAAAATATCTTGCTCACGCATGACCTAAAAGAGCTGCGTATCTAGCCGTGTGTCAAATTTTAAAATACACATACATAGTAGGCCATGCCCATATACCACTTGAAAACTCCTCTTTCTTCGGAGGATGTGGCGAGGCTTCGGGTTGGGGACACGCTTTATATAAGCGGCGTTGTGGTGGCGGCGCGGGACTCGGCGCATAAGAGGATGCTGGAGTACATAGAGCGCGGCGAGGAGCTTCCGGTTGACCTAAGAGGCGGCGTTATATACCACGTAGGCCCCGTCGCCAGGAGGACGGAGAGGGGGTGGGAGGTCATAAGCGCCGGCCCGACCACGTCGGCTAGGATGGAGGCGTTTGAGGCTGAGGTGATCGAGAGGCTGGGGGTTAAGCTGGTGGTGGGGAAGGGCGGCATGGGGAGGAGAACCGCCGAGGCGATGAGGAGGCATGTGGCGGCCTACGCCATCTTTACAGGAGGCGCCGGCGTCTTGGCCGCGAAGGCCATTAAACGTGTCGTCGACGTGTATTGGCTAGACCTAGGCATGGCCGAGGCCATGTGGGTATTCGAAGCGGAGAACTTCGGCCCGCTTACTGTTATGATAGATCCCACCGGGCGCTCCGACCGGGCTGAGCTACCGGGGCCCGTCTCCCTTGTAATAGTGGTGTTTAAAATTTCAACCCGGGGAACCGCCTCTCACGGGGCCGCCAGCGGCGGCGCTCCAGCGGCACTCTTAAGAGAACGACGCTGGGATTTAAAAAATTAACGCGCAACCGCCTTCGCCAGCTTCTTCTCGTAGTGTTCCACGATTTTCTTCTTCACCTCTTCGAAGTGCTCAGGCAACTTCTCGGGCTCTAAGCCGCGTTGTAGGTAGCGGGAGAACCTCGCCTTGTAGAGCTCCGGGTTCTCCTCCTTGAGCTTCTTTGCGTACTCAGCCACGTGAGTCCCCCTGATCCTGTCGTCGTCTGGTAAGACCTCTTCTCCATGCGGTATTTTTAGGCCGGCGTCCAGCGCTCCCTTGAGCACCGCAAACACCCTGGCGCCGGCGACCGGCCTGTGGAGACCTATGTCCAACACGGCCTCCTCCACGCCGCGGGCTCTGGCCTTGTAGCCCACAATAAGCCCAAGTAGATACGCCGCCGCCGTGTTGTTCTCATCGCCTTCCCACCCGAACTTAGCCAACGCCCGGGTGTCGGCGCCGGCAATTGTGACGTCTCCCTGCGGCCTAGCCGCGACCACCTGGGCGATAACGTGTTTATTGGTCTTCCTCACCACGAGCCTGGGCTTTCTAGATATGATCAACCTGCGCCTCTTGCGGTAGTTGGTCAGCCCCTCTCTCCTCCGCCTAAACGGAACCTTATATCTGGGCCCCCTCGCCATGTTACCTCACAGGTTCCTTTGTCAACTTGTGCTCGTTTATGTAAGTCTTCAAGTGGCCGAGGTCGCGGAAATAGTTGCCCTTGACCATTCTATACAGCTGGCGCCACACGGCGGGTTCCAGCTTGCCCTGCCTCTTCAAGGTGTTGAGGAATCTCCTCATGGCTCTGACCTTGTTCTTCCACGCCTCCTCCTCATCTGTCCTCCTGCCCTCGCGGCTGCCGGGACCCCTCCTCCTGCCTTGTTTCTTCTTCTTGTGTCTTACGCGCCAACGCCCCCGGGAAACCCCCTTCTCCGGCTCAGCCCATATCAACCCCTCGTTTATCAAAGCCCTCACGTCGTCTTTAGTGACAACCTCGTCAAGCCTGTCGATCGCCTCTGGGGAGATCTTCACCCTGCTTACCCCAACGCCTAAGATGTCCGCCGCCAACCGCTTCACGTCGGCCATACCTACTGCCCAGAGGAGGCGGTATTTAACTCTTTCTTCAACAGTTCTTCAACCTTCTTGCCTGGGTTTATCACGTAGAAGCCAAGTTCTCTAGCCTTTTTCACAATCTCCAGCCTCTTCTTAACGCCGACTGTGCCCCCGATCCTAACCGCATGGACCTTCGGATCCAGCTTGCCCAGCTCCTCGGGATTATGCACAACAACCTCCACAAAGCCGCTGGGGTGAAGACCGCGGACAGCCGCGGGTTTCCTGTAGCCGGTCTCCACCGGCTTGGGCCAACCCTTCATCTTCCTCCTAATCTTGTTGTCGAGAGTCCTCTGGTTCCTCCACCCGCTGTCTTCAATCCTCCTATACCGCCACTGGTCTATACGCACGAAATCCGGCTTCTTCCTCTTGAGCAGAAGCCTCAACCTCAGCAGTCTCCTCAAAGCCGGCGGAAGCTCCCTTCTAGGCCTAGAGACGGAGCTAGACACGGAAACCCTCAGACAGGTGGGCTATTTAAAATTTAGTAGACGTACGCCAGGAGAACTCCGCCGATTTTCCTCTCCTTAGCCTCGATGTGGGACATAACGCCTTGGCTGGTGGAGACCACAAGAATACCTATCTGCCTAGCCGGGAGGAACTTCTGCTCCCAGTCTACTATCTCGCGGTACTTCACGGGGTACCTAGGCCTGATGGGGCCTATGTCGTTTATCTTGCCCAGCAGTTGGACGACGTATTTGCCGCCTCTTCCGTCGTCGACGTACTCCACCTCGCCCACGTAACCGTAGCGCTGAAGCACCCTCAAGACATAGTAGATCAGCTTATTTACAGGCCAGATAACCACCTGCCTCTTACCCATGGCCTCTGCGTTTTTTATCTGGATCAACGCGTTAGAAAGCAAGTCAAGCATCACCATAGCCCCCCGCTAACCCTAGGCTTTAAAAACATTTCTCTCAATAGTACTTCCTGAACCCCAGCTGGGGCGCCACCTCACGGAAGCAACGCCTGCATAGATAAAGCCCGTATTTCCTGATGACAGCCTCCTTAGTGCCACATCTCACACACCTTATCTTGTTCTTCCCATAGGGCCTCTCCTTTGGGGGTTTTGTCGATGGCACGAAGGGAAAAAGGGGGCTGTATTTAAAATTTTACGACTGGAGAAACAGATCGAAGTTCCGCTGGAATATCTCGTCCAGCTTCCCAGTCTGCATCAAGTTCTCAATCACCTGGTTTACGACGAGTTTAAGGTCCTGCGCACATTTAGGCATCGCCACAGAGATGTACCCGGCGGAGCCCGGGAGCTCAAAGGCTATCTTGAGGTCGGGGAACTTGTTGACGAGCGCCGTTGCGATGGATCTGTCCAGAATTATCGCATCGACGTCGCCCCTCCTCAGCACCTCCACCATGTGTGGATACACCTTGTCGTAGCGCCTCACGTTGGCCTTGTTCGGCTTCTCCAAGTTCTCGGCGGCCCACTCCTCATGTGTCGTGCCTATCTGCACGCCCACTGTCCTGCCATAGAGATCCTCCACCTTGTTTATGTCTGTGCGCGTTGCTTTGGTCACCACCACAATGGACTCCAGGTAATACGGCATTGAGAACTCCAGAACCTTCTCCCTCTCGCTAGTCCACGTAATCGCGCTTATCGCAATGTCCACATCGCCCTTCCTAACCGCCTCGAGGAGGCCGGCGAACCTCATGTCGCGGATCTCCAGCTCCACGCCCAGGGCCTTGGCGATCTCCCTGGCTATGTCTATGTCCCAGCCCACGATCTTGTCGCCCATTACCCACTCCCAAGGAGGCCAGGTAGCGTCTGTACCTAAGATGAGCTTGCCGCGTTTCTTAATTACGTCCACCGAGACCGGGCACTGGCTGGGGGCTGCTGTCTGAGTTGTTGCGGTCTGGGGGGCCTGCGGCGGCGTGGCGTATATGCCTAACAGGTAGCCCGCTACTATTCCCACTATCAGCGCTACGAGAGATAGTATCGCCGACTTCACGGCAATTGATAAATACGTTGTATATAACATTTTTCCAATGAGGATCATAGTTGTCGGCGGGGGGATCGTTGGGCTTTTTACAGCCTTTTACCTGAAGCACGAAGGCGTAGACGTCGTAATTGTGGAGCAGGGCAACGTGGGGGACTGGTCCCGGGCGGCGGCGGGGATACTGGAGTTTACCCGTTTTATCATAAATAGAATCAACGTGAGGTCCTATCCGAAGAAATACCTAGCGATGATGATACACGGCGATGCGCGGGTGAAGACGTTGGATTGGAAATGGATTGCCACATACCTGAAGGTGTGGGGGAGGGAGCCTCAGCAGGAGATGTGGGAGGCCGTAAAGGCCCTAGGCGACTTCTCTCGGCGACAATACCGGGCCTTCGCCGAGGAGAAAAACGACTTCGACTACTCAGAGGAGCCTCTATACGAGGTCGGGATAGACGTGGGGAAAGCCGTAGAGGAGGCGAGGAGGGACCCCCTCTCCCCAAAGGTTGAGGCCGGCACCTGTTGCGGTAGGGAGGCGCTGGCTTACCTCGACGCGGCGAAGCTGGCAACAGACCTGTTTATCGAGAGAATGTTGAGAGAGCTAGAGGGTGTGCAGATTGTGAAGAGGAGGACGCAGGAGGTGGCAGGCAGGGAGGTCTGGCTGGAGGGAGGCGGCGTATTGCAGGGCGACGCCGTTGTAGTGGCGACGGGGTATTGGGCTCGGAGACTAGGCGTGCCAGTGGCTCCGTTTAAGGGCTACGGCTTCCGGACCAACGCCAAGGCAGAGAAGATGTTCATCGAGATGTCCAAAGGCATTGCGGTCGTCCCGCTTTCAAAGTGGACAAAGGTCACCGGCAGATTCGACCTAGACGGCACCGACGACCACGACCCAGCGCAGAAGGTGCTACAGAGGGCCCGGGAGGTGCTCGGCCAGTTCGAGGTTATCGACATGGCGGTCGGCTACAGGCCCTGCACCCCAGACGGGTTCCCCGTGGTAGACAGGATAGGCTCCGTCACGATAGTCACCGGCGCCTGCCGCCTCGGCTGGACCTACGGGCCGGCGTTGGGCAAACTCGCCGCAGACCTAGCCCTAGGAAAAGGGGGCGTCGAGGCCCTTTCCATGGCTAGATTCCGCCGCTAGACACACACCCTAGCCGTCGGCAAAACGAAGGGCCCGAACCTCCTATACATGCCCCTTATGTACGCAACGGCGGTCAAAGCAGCCGCAAAAGCGTCCACCAAATCCCTGTGACCCACGCCGAGACGCCGTAGTAGGAAGCTCCTAGTGATGCCCATGGCCTTCATGCTGGTCAGCGGGTGGATCTCTATCACCTCCACCCCCAGCCTGTTGCTGAGCTCCACCCCCCTATCTGTCAGCCTCCTCATGGGGCCCATTAACGGCGGTAGAAGCTTGAAGCCCAGCCTGCGGAGTTCCCTCTCCACATCCCGCAGGCCCCGGCCCTCCGGCGGGTAAGAAAGCGGGGCGTCAACAGCAACTACGACGGGCCGCATGAGCAACGCAGTTGCGATTATATCTTCGTCGCTCTCCGCGAGCGCCAAGTACAGAACCTCACACCCCTCCAGCACAGCCACGGCAGACGGCCTCCGCACGGAGAGGTCAACCCCGGCGACGAGCACATATATTTAGACCTCGTAAAAATACATGCCCGCCGCGGTCGTCACGGGGGGCTCCACGGGAATCGGCGCTGCCACGGTTAAGGCCTTGGCGAAGAGGGGCTATAACGTCGCCTTCACATACCTAAGAAACGCGCAGGAGGCGGAGAAGGTCGTGCGCGATGCCGCCGCACTCGGCGTGAAGGTCGTTGCATATAGGGCAGACGCCGCGTCTTGGCGCGACATGGAGGCCTTCGCCGAGGAGGTGAAGAAGATCTTTGGGAAGATAGAGGCGCTGGTGGTCAACGCCGGCGGGCTCCCCCAGCGGAGGACCCTGGAGGAGTCCGACCTAGAGTACTGGCGGCAGATAATCGACCTAAACCTCACAAGCGCCTACATAGTCACGAAGCTCCTAGTCCCCCTCATGGAGCGGGGAGCTATAGTGTATGTGAGCTCCATCGCCGCCTACACAGGAGGGGGGCGGGGCGCTTTTGCATACGCAGCGGCCAAGGCGGGCCTCCTCGGCCTAACCAGGGCGCTGGCCAAGGAGCTGGGGCCGCGGGGGATCAGGGTAAACGCCGTACTCCCCGGCCTAGTGGATACGCCGTTTCACCAGAAGGCACAGACAGGCGACATAGAGGAGTGGGCCCGTAACATGGTTTACCTCAGGCGAGTGGGCAGGCCTGAGGAGGTGGCTGAGGTTATCGCTTTCCTCGTCAGCGAGAGCGCCTCCTATATAAACGGCGCGTTTATAGATGTAAACGGGGGTTGGTACGGCTAAAATACTCCAAACGGAAGACTATGTGGAGATGCGTTCATATGTAGATGTAGTGGGCATTGCTAAGATTAAGATCGAGGATTATTCAGCCACGGCAACCTTTGACAGAGTTTATTACGGCGGCATGTGGAGGGGGCAACCCTCTCTCATCATGTACATAACTGCAAGAGAGCTGGGCGAGATCGTACGAAGTTACACACTTTGGCAAAACAGATGGTTTGACGATGTGGTGAAGCTCTCGCTTGAAGACCGTATCGCCAGATTCCTCGCAACCTTCGCCCTCTTCGACCGCTTCGCCTACCGTTTCAACCTGGATTTGGGGATGGCCGTGGAGAAGCGGTACATTCCTAAAATCCCGGGCGGCTGTATATACGCAGACGCGGCGCTGCCGATGAAGATCTGGAGAGTTGCATACGCCGCCTACAACGACTTACAAGAGCTTGAGAAGTGGACGCCCAGGAGGTTCAGAAAGCGGATGAAATACGTGGAGGTGGTGTGGAAAAAGTTTGTGGATTGGTTTTAGGCCTTTACCACAAGTTCGTACTTCTTGGTGCAGAACCACCAGTACTTACACTCAACGTCGGGTTCCTTAAGCCTCTTCTCAGCCGTCTCAACTGTGGGCGGAGGCGGCACGATGACCGGCTCGCCGGGCTTCCAGTCGGCCGGCGTGGCGTAGCCATACATGTAGCTGAACTGAATGGCGTCAATTATGCGTATTATTTCGTCTGTGTTTCTGCCGTTGGTGTAGGGATACGCGGCGAACCAGGCAAGCCTTAGGTCTGGGTCTATCAACGCCACTACTCTAACCGTTAGGTTCTGCCCGGGCGGCACGGCGTTGAAAATCGACGCCACCTTCATATCTACATCTGCGATTATGGGGAAAGGCACCTTGACTCCGAAGGCCTGTTCGATCTGTCTCTTCCACTCAATGTGGCTAAAGTTGGTGTCCACGCTGAGACCCAGAAGCTCGACGCCTCTCTTCTTGAACTCCTCGTACTTCCTAGAGAACGCCACGAACTCTGTAGTGCATACCGGCGTGAAGTCGGCTGGGTGGCTGAACAACAGCAGCCACTTGCCCTTGTAGTCGCGGAAGCACTTGTCACCAGCGTCGGTCTTGAAGCACAGGTCTTCCGGTATTTTCATCCCCAGGTACGGGCCTTTTACTTCGGTAGTCATAGACGGCTACACATTTGGAATTTTTAAGTGTTTCTACCCAGAATTTGATTCGAAAAATCCGCCGCCCATCCACGAGAAAACAGACCGCGGCCCGTAGCAACTTGCGTAATTTGTCGAATTAGTATTTGGCTAATTGCCGAACGGAAAAAAAGAGTATGGGTTTTGGGGATGCCATGAGGGCGGCGTTGCTTGTGATAATAATAATGGCACTGTCCGCCGCGGCGCTGGGAGTCTCGCTGGGTGACGTCTTGCTCGTGGCTGTTGACAAAATTCCAGACATGTCTACGTCGTCTTGAACAACACGCCTGTGCCGCTTCCGAAAGTCTATATCCTCGAGTTGAAAGACGCCGTCTGGGCCGAGGGCACCTACAACCCGAAGAAACCTATTAACCTAACGGTGCCCGTCTTCTCTGGGCCCTATCTCGCCATACCTAAAGGAGCTGGAAAGGTGGAAAGAGGCAAAAAGGCGGTGTTGGAGATAAACGGAAGGACTTACGAAATATTATACACAGACGACCCGGAGAGAGACGGCCTCCCGCCGACACGCGTCGAGCTAATTCTAAAAGGGCGCGAAATACGGCCGGGGGTCTACAACATAGATAATAAAACGGCGACAACGGCCGAGGGTAGGTGGCGCGTCCCGCCGGAGGCGTCAACCGCCGCCTCGTCTTTCGGCAGATATGTATTTAGGATTCATTCACCCCCCGTATCAACGAGGGGGAGCTTCTCCGTGAGGTTTACCTACGCGTCTGACTTCAACACACAGACGGAAACATACAGCTACACCACGCAGACCTATGCCTACGTCGGCCGCGGCGTCGCCGCCATTAACGTGGCGATACGCGGCGCACCCGTCTCCTCCGTGCGTTTAACGCTGTACTACAGCGACCTTCCCACTCAAGCGCTCCCCAGCCAGACATACGTCATCACAACAACGTCTTACATCACCACAAACTTTAGCTCCATCTACACATTCCAAATACCTACACAGCTACGATCTAAGTACTTATTTATCAGCGTAGACGTGTCCACAGGTCCATGGGAGGTAGCAGTACTCTTCGAGCCGACAGTGATGGTAGAGTACGTACGCCCCAGCCCCTCTGACCCCACGTGGGGCCATACGGTGTTTAGCTACGTCAGCGCCTTGGTGGAGGATAACTTCTACTCAACCTATCTCTACCAGACAAGCCGTATTCTCTTCATTGGAAAAATTCCTCAAGGAGCCTCGGCGGATGTCGCATCTTTATATATTGGCGATTTGGAAATATATAATTGCGCGGGTAGGACGAGCCAAACGGTAAGGATATATGTCGGCGGATACCTCGCCGGCACAATATACATGACTCTAACGGCGAACTCCGGCCTTTGCCAGACGTTTAAATCCTCAGCCGCCACCTTCTCGGCGCTAGGTGGACTTACGCTGTTTAGGTTTAACTCGAGCCTAGTCCCCATAGTGCTAGAATTCGACCCGCCGTTGACTCCCCTCAGCGGGAGCTCCTACTACCCCTACGTTAAGATAGGCACCTTAAAGCTAAGCGGCTACAAATGGGCCGAGATATGGCTACACAACTCAACCACGTGGGTGTACGATAAATACATGTTTAGACCCGGCTCCCTCCGGTTTAACATCACGGGAGACGAGAGACTTGTCAACATCTGGAGAAGCTACGTCGCCACCATTGACCCCAGCCAAAACCGCATTGAAACAAATCCACACATAATGGCGAAAGCCGAGCTAGCTACACAACTCATGCATGGTATACCAGTTTCATCTGTAGATTGGGGGCTCAGAATTTCGTATATCCACGTGACTTACGACTTGCCGGGCAAGACCTATTTAATGAGTGTGTGCTGGGCAACGTCGTCAACCGCTCATTACGGCCTATATGTAAACACGGCCGGCTCTACGGATTATTGGAGGCCTGTAAACTTCTTAATTTCTGTCACTCAACTATTCACAGGTATACAGGCGTATAACGAGCTAGCCGTATTGCTGGGGTGGGCTACGCTTTATACAAACCCGCTGGCGGGGCTAGGCCTAACGGCGCTTTCCGTGATACTTTCCGGCGTGCAGGGGCCGACATATGGCGGTTGCTCCGTGACGGTAAACGGGGTCACATATTCGGGATCGGGATATTCGGCTGGGATCGATACAAATGGAGCTGTGAGAAGTATGTTCTTTGCGCAGAATATGCCTCCCTCGACAAGCGGCATCATATCTACTACGGCTAGGTACTACATAAGGGTTTACTACTACCGTAGCAATAACGACGACTCAAATTTCGTAATAGCTACAGCTTTCAAGGCGCCTGTGGTCTCGCCTTACGACTTCCAGAACTTCTTTAAGGAGGCCCGCGAGTTCTACGCATATGGCTCCACAGGCGGCGTCGTTGTTCCGCTGGCTTATCCTTGAACTCATACCTTTTTTGGGGTTTTCTCCCTCTTCTCGGCGAGATTCTTCCTATACGCACCGACTCTCCTCGCGGCGGCGCCCCTCTCTGCTTATGGTTTCGCCATCGCTTGGATTACCAGCCCAATTATTGGGCTTCCGCGTTGGCTTTCCCTAGTCCATTTGTTCGTGCCTTACCTGTCTGTATTCATTGGGGTTTGGGGTTGGCTCTTCTTACTGCTCTGGCTGATGTATCTCGCCGCCTATCTGCTTGTGCTGCCCGCCTACAGGATAAGACCCTGGCAACTTTTTTACAAGCCTTTCTTCATTTCGATGATTTTAATAACGCCTCTCTCCGCAGTCCCCTACACCGCCGGCTTGGTGGTGTCTCCTGGTTTTCTGGCTCATCTAGGAATTCCGCCTGAATACGCCAGGCTGAGCTGGGTTCGCTACATCCACGACGTCGTTTTACTTAGAGTTGCGTTTTACCACATAGAACGCTATATGAAGAAACATGGAGAACAAATCAACAGCTGAAGCCGCGATCTGTAGAGACTGAGGGTTTTCCTCGACATAGGCAAAGACAGGTGGATGGCGTAGATGGAGACTAGACTGCGGCGGAGTTCAACCTCCTCGTTGCCTTGAGACGCGACGTAGAGAAGATTTCGCGGTTTAAAACCTGGAGAAGCCGACCTCCCCTGAGGACCCGGTGGATGCGGAGCAGATAGTCTCTCCGCGGAGCCTCGTGTATATGCCGCCCTCTTGCAACTCTCCGCCTCCGAAGCCCGTGGGAGGAGTTTACAGCGGTGGCGTACGGCTACGTGGAGGTTTCGGGTTGCGTGCGGTTTTTAACGGGGGTGCTCCACTTAGCCGACGGTGGCGAAGTTTCAAGATATGCGGCATTGCTGAGAAACGCCTCGCGGTGAGGCCTTTCGCGGGTAAGTTGGGTGAGGAGGCTTGATTTGCTGATGCTGGATGGGGAGTGGCCATCCATCCGCTTCCCTTTAATCTCGCGGTGAGGTGGCGTTACGAGGAGGCGATTAGTGTTGTGGATAGGCTTCTCCGTCACGTCGCGGGAAGCCGCACCAGCGTAGTCGCGGTGGCGAAGAGGGCTCTGCTAGCGGGGAGGTGCCTGCTGGCGAATGACAAGATCGCCGCCTCGGCGATGCCCAGCGAGTACTTCAGGGCGGGCTGAGGGGTCTCCAGCCTGGGTGGGTTTCCATACGCACCAGACTGCAAGAGTGTCCGGAGAGGGAGGCGATTCTAAGGTGCTACCGGGGCGAGCGGGCTGGCCCGGGGACGAGAGGTTTTGTAGAAGGCTGGCGTTTGGTCAAACCAGGAGACGCTCACCACCTCGGATTGTCCCCACCTGTCTCTGCTGGGCGAGTTGGGGGGCTTCTTAGAGGTGGCGTTGGCGGGGGGCTAATTACAGCCTTTTTCTTCGTTTTTACTCGGTTTTGGTTTTGCCGCTTTTGACGAGTTTTAGATTGTTTTGGATACGGCACGCCGAAACTTTACGATGCCGCTTTACAAAGATGAGGATCGGCGGGGGATGGCGCCCCGGCCGGGATTTGAACCCGGGTCACGGGCTCGACAGGCCCGCATACTAGTCCGGGCTATACTACCGGGGCTCTCTGGCGGTGTTGTTGCAGAGTATTAAAAGTTTTTCTTTATGTGACCCAGACATTGGCCCTCCTCAGGTGTTCGACGAATTCCTCAAGCCCAAGACCTGAGATTTTTTGTGAGAGGCGGAGGTTTCCCGTCTCTATGAACAGCTTAATCGCAACTCTTATCCGCGGCGGTAGCGAGTTTATGTAGTTCCAATCTGCCTCCCTCCTCCTAAGCTCCCTGGCCTCCCTCTCGCGGTTGATCAGCTCCTGTAGCTTCTCCACTTCTGAAGATCCCCTTGGGGGAATTTATGCTTTGTCTCCTCCTGGTATGTAAAAATCACGTCGTCGGGGACCACCCCTTTGCTTCTCAGCTCCCACAAAACCTCGTAAGCCCTCCAAACCTTCGCGGTGGTGTAGAGAAACTGCGCGGCGTATGCGGCGCCGTTTTCAGACAGCACCACATAGCCTCTGTCCTCAGCCACTGCGATGCAGTAGGCTTCGGGGAAGTCGAGCCCGCGGGTGGGCCCGCGGCGGCTCAGCTCCACCAGCCTCAGGGCGCGGTCGCGGTATTCGGGCAAGGTGGGAAACAGCGACATGTCGCCGGAGGCCAGGTGCTCGGCTACCCACATGAGCGTACTCTCGCTTTGGATTTCGCTTAGCACGTCCTCCGGTATCCAAACGACGCGGAAGAGACGAAACAGCAGATCTCTTAGGGAGAACCTGGCCCAGTCTATCAAGAACGAGGCGTCTGCGATTGCCTCCATCAGTTCACGTGGGGTATCTTCGCCCTGATGCGGAGCTCGTTGAACTCCTCCACCTTAAGCCCGGCGATTTTGGCGGCTACGTAGAGATCCCCGGTCTCTATGTAGAACATCAACGCCGTCTTAAGCTTAGGCGGTAGCGAGTTTATGTAGTTCCAATCTGCCTCCCTCCTCCTAAGCTCCCTGGCTTCTCTTTCACGCTCCGCGAGAGACTCCGTCATGGAAATACATGGCTACGTAAATAAATCCTCTCTGGTCATCTCGCGTGGAGGTTTACGTGGGGACCTCGGGGTGGCTCTACTCCTGGAACCTGGGGCGGTCTCTGGAGTGGTACGTAAAACACAGCGGGCTTAACGCCGTTGAGCTCAACGCCAGCTTCTACCGGGTGCCCGCCGCGCGGCAGGTGGAGAAGTGGGCGGAGGTGGGGGCGGGGCTGAGGTGGGCCGTCAAGGTCCACAAAGGCGTGACCCACTTCGGCAGGCTGTCGGAGGGGGCGCTGGAGAGGCTGGGGAGGTTCCTCTCCGTGTTTCATCCCCTTAGCCGGCTGGTGGATTTCTACCTCTTCCAGATGCCGCCCACCTTCCGCAGGTCGGACAAAAACATGGCGCGTGTGGAGCGGGCCGCGGAGTCTCTGGGGAGGAGAGCCGCCTTTGAGTTTCGGCATCTCAGCTGGTTCAGCGACGAGGTGGTGAGGTGGGCCGAGCGGGCCGGCTTCACCCTGGTTTCTGTGGACTCGCCTGAGGCCACATGGATAGCCGCAGTAGGCGGCGTTGTCTACCTCAGGATGCACGGCAGGACCTTCTGGTACTCCCACTACTACGAGGAGGACGAGCTGAGGGCGGTTGCAAAAGACGTGGTCAAGCTGAGGCCGGAGAAGGTCTACGTCTTCTTCAACAACGACCACGCCATGCTTGATAACGCCAGGACTATGTACAACATTTTAAAGAGTATTGAGAATTAGCTCAGCCCCGAAGTAGAGCAACATCGCGGCGAGGATCACCAGAAATGCGGCGTAGCTCTCTGCCGAGAGGAGGCGGGTAGCCGCGCCACCCAGCGCCGCCATCGCGCCAAGCCAGAGGTAGTCCATCCAGACGTGGGCCGCGTAAACCGCCGCGAACACGTGGAGTGGTTGTGTGGCCAGCTCGGTTATTATCGGCCCCGCGACCCCCACCCACCAGAGGAGGAAGTAGGGGTTCAGCGCAGTAAGGAGGAGACCCGCGACGAGGGGGCTGGCGAAGTTAGACCGGGGGAGAACCGGCGGGGTTCCCCTGGCTATCCGCCAGGCGTCTCTCAGCAGGAGGTAGGCGAAGTACGTTATGAAGGCCCCGGCGGCAAGCGCCATGTATGCCTTGTAAGGCCCCACGTCTATGCGGCTAAACGCGTAGGTGAGGGCGAAGACGTAGGGTAGCTCAAAAAGCGTGTGCCCAACTGCGACGTATAAGCCGGCCTTCCACCCCCTGGAAGCCCCGAGAGCGATCGCCGACGCCGTGAGAGGCCCCGGCGAGAAGGCGCCTGAGGGCGTGATGAGCATAATCGAGATTATTAGGCCTAACATGTTTTAACCCCTGCGTTTTCCTATTTATGTTTAGGCTCGGCATTGCGCAGATCCAGCCGGGCAGGCTGGAACAGGTGGAGGGCCTTGTGCGTGAGGCTGACCTCGTCCTCCTCCCCGAGTACTCCCTTTTTGACCCCACCGGCCTTCCCGCGGAGGAGATATGGCAGAGGGCAACCACTTTGGAGGATTTCGCCGCTAGGCTCGCGCGGATTGCCTCTAGGGCGGGGGCCTACGCGGCTGGGGCGTTTCTGGAGAGGGGGCCTAGGCCGAAGGTGTACAACACGACAGCGCTTGTCTCCCCCAGCGGAGACCTGGTGGGGATCTACAGAAAAACGCATCTCTTTGACGCCTACGGCTACAGGGAGTCCGACGCGGTGGAGCCCGGCGACGCCCTTTCCCCCGTCTTCGACGTCAAGGGCGTAAAGGTGGGTTTCGCCGTCTGCTTCGAGCTCAGGTTCCCCGAGGTGTTCAGGGAGCTCGCCCTCGCCGGCGCCCAGCTCGCCGCGGTGCCCGCTGCCTGGTACTCCGGCCCCCTCAAGGAGGAGACCTTGCACCTATTGGCCCGCGCCAGGGCTGTGGAGAACGGGATGTATGTCGCAGTGGCCGCGCTCTATGGCCAGAGGTTCACCGGGCGGTCGCTCGTGGTGAGCCCATTCGGCGTTGTTGAGGCCGAGCTCGGCGCTGGGGAGCGCTACAGGGAGGTGGCCATAGACCTAAGCATGGTGGAGGAAGCGCGGAAAACCGTGCCTACGTTAAACCTCAGGCGGCCGCGTCTTTATAAATCGCTTTGCGGAGAAAAAGAGACGTGATGAACGTGGGAACGGCAGAGGGGTGAAGACGGCATGATTAGCTGAGCTTAGACGACGTAACAGATTTCGGAGAAGCGTCATGAGCTGGTTGGCGTCAGCTCCGCCGGAATGGTCACCGGATCCTCGCAGCGAAGAGGTCATCACCTGCCCTTACAGCTCATGTGGATATAAAACTGTCCTCGCCTCTCGAAGCCAGACCCTGGCGGGGATAAATAGGCGGTGCAGTCGGGCAGCCCCGCATCGATAAACGCGGCGTGTCTATTTCTGCAACTTTCGCACGCGCCGCAGTGCGCCTCTCCCGACTTGTAGCACGACCAGCTCTCGTACACCAAGTCGCCTATCTCCCGGTAGCACTCCTTGAGGAGTTGCGACTTCCTCAACCCCTCTCTCGACGGCGTCCATATCTCTACGTCGCGCTCCGACCTGAAGTGGCATAGGTGGAAGGCTGTCTGCAACGCCTCTATACATTCGGGAGAACAGTCGGGGTAGAGGGGTTCCCACGTGTCTTGTCTCGGCTTGATGTCGTCGTAGTGGGAGCCTAGCGCCACGTAGACCTTAGCCCCGGTCATGCTTCTGATGGTATATGCGTAGGCGGTTGCAACAGCCGCCATGACCACGTTGCGAATAGGCACAACCACGGTCGGCGTGTACTCTTTTTCAACCGCCACGGAGACGTCCGTGAGCTGCGTGCCGCGCCAAAGCTCGCCAAGCGCCGAGAGGTCCACCACCCTGTGCTCCAGGACCCTGCCCCAGCCCTTCTCA
Source organism: Pyrobaculum sp. (assembly GCA_036833835.1). Taxonomy (GTDB): domain Archaea; phylum Thermoproteota; class Thermoprotei; order Thermoproteales; family Thermoproteaceae; genus Pyrobaculum. The sequence goes on from DAITPC010000031.1 coordinate 16,410, forward strand.
GCGGCCACCTGATCCAGCTTTTTAAGCAAGCTCTGCGCCCTTTCAACCTCCACGGTTGCCTTCTGGCCGTAGAGAAAGGAGATGGCATGCACGTCGCATCCCCTCTTTAACCAAAGCGCCGCGTAGCAGGTGCTGTCAGGTCCCCCCGAGACAACAGCGACTACTCTACAGGGCCTCACGGCGTTGCCGGCACCTCAGCCGTGGCAAGCTCGAGGAGGATTGTCCGTTCGAAACAGAGGTCTCGTATGGAGAGCACGCCCACAAGCTCTCCCTCTTTGTTCACCACCACCACGTGGCGGATATTGTGCCGGCGCATCTTCTCCGCGGCGACTCTTACGGGATCCGTATCGAGTACCGTGATCGGCTTGTTGGCAATAGCCGTGGCTGGTCCGTCTAGGTCCAGCCTCTCGGCCACTGCCCTTAACACGTCTCTTTCAGACACAACCGCAACTGGTCTCTTTGGGTTGTCTTTGGCAGTAAGCACGGCAAGGCCCACGCGGTTTTTAGCCAGCTCCATAGCCACCTCACGTATAGTTGCTGTTTCGGGAAGAGAAACAGCGGGTCTCCTTAGGAGGTCTGCCGTCGTAATCATGTATACTTCCCCAGCCTAGGTTTATATATGTTAATATGTGTAAAGCACGTCTATGGGGAAGTCGACTTCTATGTTTAAATCCCGGCGCGCCACGAGCACAGAAGCCCCAACAACCCGCGCCTCCGCCTTGTTGCAGAGGCCCACGAGGGCCTTGAGGGTCTTCCCGGTACGCGCAATGTCGTCTACGATAAAGACCTTGTCGCCGCGCTTGATCTGCGTCGCGGGGATATATAACGTCACGGGCCTCCCCTCCCTTAGATATGTATATTCGTAGTTATCCACGCCGGGCTCTCTGTACTGCTTAGCAACGACGAGAGAAGCCTCGAACCTAGACGCCGCAGCAACCGCCAGAGGTATGCCGTCTGCCGCCGCCGTGAGCACCACGTCTACGTCTAGGTTCGGGAACCTCCTGGCCAGGTAGACCTCGTAGAGGCGCCAAAACTCCGGCAGATTCACAAACGACATGTCCACGTAGGTCTCGTAGGTCCTCAGCCTGGCCTTAACCACAGCGGCTATTGGGTAGGCCCCCTCCAGCCTCGCCAGAATCTCCTGTGCCGTCTCAACCGACGGAAGCATATCGCCGGTCACATACCGCGAAAGAACACTCTCAGGCAAGTCAAGCAACGAGGAGAGATCTCTGTAGGTGACCCCGAGCAACTTCTTTACCGACTTGAGATACCCCACCGCGTCTAGCTGAGTCCTAAGACCTTCTATCCTCTTCACATGTAGAAGAACCGCGGAGAAATTAAACGAAATCGCCGCTATACGAGATCCCTCCCTATGATGTTTCTGGCGATGATCAACTTGAGGATGTTCTCAGCGCCTTCGGCGCCGACGTAGTAAGACAATATGCCCAGCAGAGACCTCGCCACGTTGGTCTCCTTGAAGTAGGAGGCGCCGCCAAACCACTTCATAACCTCCAGAGCCGTCTCCACGGCCAAGCTCACCGCTAGGTACTTCGCCGCGGCGCCCGCCGTGGCGACGTCTTGCAACGTAAAGGCCGAGTCGCCGCCGTAGTGCCTATCCGCGACCCAAGCCGCCTTATACACGGCGAGTTTAGCCGCCTCAAGCCTGGCGTATAGCTCGGCGAATTTGAAGCTTATCCCCTGGTAGCTCGCGATGGGCTTGCCAAAGACGACCCTCTGCCTAATCCACTCAAGCCCCCTGTCTAGAAGCCACCTGGCGGCTCCTATGGACGCGGCGCCGATTATGGTGCGGGCTAGGTTGAAGCCCTCCATCGCGATTTTAAAACCGCCGTTGAGCTCGCCCAGCATAAACGCCTCCTCCACCGGGAGCCCCTCCAACGTCAGGTAACCAGTGGGGAGGCCGTGCCGCCCGATCTCCTCCCAGTCTCTGTGTGAGAAGCCGGGCGTAACCCTCCCCCTTCTCTTGAGAAGCGCGAGAAACACCGTGATGCCCTTGTGCCTATCCTCAAGCCTGCCCGTCCTGGTGATTGCTATCACGCCCCCGCCGTAGGGCAGATTCAGTATCGTCGTGACGCCCGTCACCATGTTCTTCTCGCCGTACAGCCTCCACAACCCGCCCTCTTTCACCGCCTTGGTCTGGAAAGACGCGACGTCGCTCCCGCCCTGCGGCTCCGTAGAACCTATGCCTATAAACCCGCGGCCCGCCGCCACCTCCGGCAGAACCTCCTCCTTCGCCTCGTCCCGCCCATACCGCTGAACCATATAAGGCCAGGCGGTCTCCAGCAACATATACACCGCCGTGGCGAGAGACGGGTCCGCATAGGCCAGCTCCTCCGCCGCGAGAGCCGCCTGGAGGAATGTCCCGTCCTGCCCCCCGTATTTAGAGCTCAGGGGGATCCCCAGCAGGCCGGCCTCCCCCAGACGTGCCGCAACCTCCTCGATAGGCCACTTACCCTCGTCGATCTCAACCCACCTAGGCGCGATGACCCTCTCCGCAAAGGATTTCACAGAATCCACAAACAGTTTATCCTCCCTAGAGAGACCGAAGTCCATATATAGATCTACGAACCCTAATTAAATGTTAACCGTGGAGTTGCTGCAAGACAGCCTCGCCTTGTATTACAAGGGCAGGAAAATACCGGCGGTGCCCCTATACGCCACGCCCCTCTTACACCACGTGCAGTACATAGCGCCCTACGTCGCAAAAAGGCTTGCGGACGCCGGGGTGAGGAGGTTCCGCATGTGGGACGCAAAAGCAGCCAGAATAATCGAGCTCGCCTGCAGAGGCTTATGCACCTACGCGCAAGACGGCGACGAGATAGAGAGCATCCTTGAGGAGGCGTACTACAACCTCCTCGCCGACAGACTGCTGGCATATACCGTCTCCGCAGACGCCGTCGTGGTGCCCTGCGCAGACCCCGCGCTCGCAAGGGCGCTGATACGGCGTGCCAGGGAATACGCCCCAGACCTCACCACGATAGCCTCACAACACGGCGGAGAATGCCCAGACGCAGACATCCACCACACGCCACGTCTCATCGATCTACCGCTCCCCCTAGGCCCCGCCTCCCGGGCGGCGGTGCACACAGCCATCTGGGCCATAGAAGAGGAAACGGCAGAAAGCCCCCTAACCCCCCTCCTCGACTGGGAGTGCAACAACGCTTAAAACATAGTGACTAGAGAAAGCAGTGACCTGGCGCACCGTCCACGTCTTTGTCGTCGTCACGGGCTTTGTGATAGGGGCCGGGATCCTTGGACTGCCCATCAAGATCGGGCTGAGCGGGGCGGGCTTTCTGCCCGGCGCGGCGATGATACTGATATCCGCCGTGTTTCAGATAATAACGGCGCTCTACATAGTGGAGGCTCTTATAAACATGAAGAAGCCAAGGGAACTCGCGGGCGTTGCGCAGGAGGTCCTAGGCAAGTGGGCTGGTCTGCTGGTCTTCGTCGGTCTCCTGATATATCTGCTAGGCGCATTGACGGCCTACGTCACATTCGGCGGAATAGCGATTGAGTCCCTCACAGGCGCCCCCTTCTGGGCCGGGGCCCTCGCCTACTGGCTTGCAGGAAGCTACATTGTGTGGCGCGGCGCCAAGTCCGTAGGCGTCTCGGAGCTTGTGATGGTTTTCGCCTTCCTAGGCCTCCTGGCCGCCATAGTGGCAGTCCTCGTCGCATCGCCGTATTTCAAGACGGAGAACCTCGCCTGGGCCGACTGGGGCAAAGCCTTCGACGTGTACGGAATAGCCGTCTTCGCATACGCGGCCCACTTCGCCGTGGCTTCTGCGTACAAGGAATACACAGGCAACGTACAGAAATTCGCCTGGGGGGTCGCCTTAGGGTTCCTCGCGCCGGGGCTTGCCTACGTGGCGTGGACGGCGGGATTCATGGGCGTCATAGACAGACACGAGTACCACGCCACGTTTATAGGCACGCTCTCCGGCATGGAGAGACACGGCCTCTCAGGCCTCCCCGCCCCCGTGGCGGTGGCCGAGCTGGGCAAATTCGGCTACATGTGGGCCCTCGGCTACATCTTCGGCTTCCTCACCACCTTCACCTCCTACATCGCCGGCGCGTTTACCCTTAGCAGAGTAAACGAAGAGCTAGGCGGCTGGCGCCTGGGCAGAGCTACCAACTTCTGGATACTCACAGCCCTCCCACCCCTGGTGCTTGCGCTGGGCAGACTCGCCGCTTTCGAGGAAATACTGAGCGCCGCCGGCGACTTGGGCGCCTCCCTCTTCAGCGGGATAATACCAGCGCTGATGGGCATAGCCATACGGCAGAGAAAAGGGAAGACGATAACCCCCGGCGGAATCCCCCTGGCGGTAGCCACCCTCCTCTTCTACAGCACGGGCTTCGCCTACGGCCTAGTAAAACTCCTCTAGTCAGCCCTCCAGGTGGCTATCACCGGTCCATAGTGTCCCGACGCCCTCATCACCAGAGAAAGATGGTGCGGCAAGTATTTGACTTTTTCACTCGCGGCAGGATGACGCACATGCTGGCTGATAAGGAGCTCGTGCGGGTGCTTTGAAAAAAGTTTTCAGTCCAGCCTCTTCACCCACCTTCCGTCCTTAAACTTGAACCCAAGCCTCCTGCACGTCTGCACATATCGCTTGAACTGCCTGTCATCAACGCGACCCATCAGCTTGACGTAAATAAGCCCGTCCTCCACGCCGATATATACGGGGAGCTTTCCGAACTCCCTCCTCAACTCCTCCAGATAAGCTTCACATTCCGCCGCGGCTTTTAGTTCAGCGGCTTTCAGCCCCTCTCCCGCAGTCTCCTCCACGGCCGGCCCTACGCGTAGTTGCTCCGCCTTCAGCTCCTCTACGCCTTTCGCCGACCTTTCCTCAGCCGTCTCCTCCGGCACGCCGATAAACGTGATTTCGACGTCCACGTCAACCTCAGCTCTGCACCTAACCGCCTTAACCACGCCGTTTTCAACAACTGCCTCAATCGCGAGGCGGGGCTTGGCGATCTTCACCACCTCAGCGCCGGGATCCCAACGCCCGACCTTAAACCGCCTTTTCAACTCCCTCAACATCACAGTAGTCACCCTATAATGCCTGTCTCTCAGCAGTGTCTAGGATCTGCCTGTTTTCTCTACTCGTCCACGCCCGCGCCGGCTGGCGGCGTTGTTTAAGATGGCGACGACGTCGCCCCGGTATACGAGACGCTGTTTTACCTCTTCGAGCTACTACACGAAAAACGGCGAGAGGCTATACGCGAGGATAGAAGGCGCCATCGGGCGGTCAAGAGGGCTGAGGAGACCGGCGTGATAGACGCCGAATACAGAATCAAGCAGTTTGTGCTGTGGCTGGTGGAGGTACTAGCCGCGGCGGGCGAGCGCTACAGACGCGACGGCTTAAAGGCGATAGCCACAGTTGAGAAAACGCTTAGGACAACGGCGTTCGCCGGACTGTCTGCGGCTTCGATTTATTCGCTGTATCAAGGTCTCTACTCAGATGCCGTTATTTCGGCGGCGGCCTCCG
>DAITPC010000032.1:0-1883 GCA_036833835.1 Pyrobaculum sp.
ATACCACCCTTAAAAGGACCCAAAACATCACAATGCTGAACACGATAACCCTCGAAGAACTGGATCTTCCCGTTGTCCATCCTCACTGGGATGTTTACTACTAGTACACGTTGGGGTCTGGACAAGGTCTCAAAGAACTCCGGCGGCAGACCTGCCAGCTCAACACCGCGTTTTATAGTCACCAGGGTGTTTTCAAGAAATGCGCTTGTTATGTACGCCCCGCTTATGTGGGCCATGAGATAAGCTTTTTCTCTACTTAAAAATATTAATTTATATATCCCCAATGTAGATCTCTATAGGCGCGGATAGAGTTTTTAACGACTAGGTGATGACCTCTATGCGGTTCTTCCTGGGAATAGACGTCGGCGCCACATGGACAAGGGCGTTGTTAATAGATGAAGCAGGACGCGTGATAAATAGAGTCAAGGTTAAAACAAGTGCAAACCCTGTGGAAGATGTCGCCAAGGCTGTGGCTGGCTGGCGCTTCGACGCAGTGGGGGTGGGGTCTATTGGGCCTCTGGATCTGAAGACGGGGTGGGTTGTCAACGCGCCTAATTCGCCTTCTCGGCAGTTTCCACTTGTCGAACCTCTCAAGAGGTTTGGAAAGCCGATCGCGGTGGCCAACGACTGCGTGGCTGCCGTGTGGGGCGAGTACGTGTTTAGACACCCCGTAGAGAACCTTGTCTACATAACGCTTTCCACAGGGGTGGGGATAGGGGCTATCGTAAACGGCGTACTCCTGCTGGGGAAAGACGGAAACGCGCATGAGCTCGGCCACGCCGTCATTGACTTCCGCTCTGGGAGGAGATGCGGATGCGGTGGCCGCGGCCACCTTGAGGCTTTTGTGGGAGGCGCCAACATGCCCGGCTTCTACCAGGAGGTCACCGGCGAGCTTCCCATCGAGCCTGCGGAGATATTTAGGAGATATAGGCAGGGCCACGAGGGGGCGAGGGAGTTCGTGGAGCTGTGGCTCGACGCCGTGGCCGCGGGGGTGGCCACAGTAGCCGCCGCCTACGACCCGGAGCTCCTCCTGATTGGGGGCTCCGTGGCGCTTAACAACTGGGATATAATAGCTGGGAAGCTCCCCGAGAGGCTGAGGGAGTACCTCGGCGTTAGGGAGCCGGCGATTGCGCAGGCGTCGTTTGGCGACGACGAGGTGGCGGTGGGCGCCGCCGCGTTGGCATACCACACGCCGGAGACCCTGCGGAAGTTTGGATACCCTAGGTAGAAAAATTTAAATTGGGCCTAAAGCGGGGGGCTTAGTATGGTTCGTCGTTTTAAACCTGCTGTGAAGTATAGGCGAGGGAGCAGGACGCATGGGTGGGGCAGAGTTGGGCAACACAGAAAGAGCGGAGGCTCCGGAGGCAAGGGCATGGTGGGCTTCCATAAACACAAGTGGTCTCTTGTGATGAAATACGGCGAAAGCGGCACCGGCTGGCCCTTCTACGGCAAACACGGCTTTAAACAGCCGGAGGTCATAACCGTGGAGTGGAGACCCATCAACGTGGGCAAACTCGCCGAAATCGTTAAGGAGCTGAAGAAAGAGGGCAAAGTTAAGGAGGAGGGAGGCAGATACGTCATCAACCTCCTCGACATAGGCTACAACAAGTTACTTGGCGGTGGCGAGGTGGACATCCCCATAGTCGTCTACACGCCGGTTGCCAGCCGGCTTGCCGTGGAAAAGATCGAAAAAGCGGGAGGCGAGGTGAGAATTATACCCACCATACATAGGTAATGAGCTTTTTAACCCTTATACCCACCGTATCGAGGCCTCAACGTAGAATTCCTCTCTCCAAGAGACTTTTCTGGACAGCCGTTGTGGCCGTTGTGTATATATTAATGACCATTACGCCGCTCTACGGCGTAAAACATAAGCAAGACAC
>DAITPC010000032.1:1983-8695 GCA_036833835.1 Pyrobaculum sp.
TGTATATATTAATGACCATTACGCCGCTCTACGGCGTAAAACATAAGCAAGACACCATGCAGGAACAAGACACCATGCAGGAACCTGCGCAACAGCTCCTATCGATAATCTTCGGCACCGCCTACGGCACATTGGCGCACCTCGGCATCGGGCCGATAGTCATCGCAGGCATCCTCCTAGAGGTGTTTGCCTTCTCCGGCCTGATAAACCTTGACCTCAACAAGCGGGAGGACCGCTTGAAGTTCACGCTGCTACTGAAATGGACAGCCCTAGGAATAGCCGCGGTAGAGGCAGTGGCATATGTCCTTGCTGAGCAATTCGGCCCAGTCTCCCCCCTCGGCGGGGTTTTAATAATTGCACAGCTATTAGCCGCTACGTTGATTATAATACTGCTGGACGACCTAATGTCAAAGGGCTGGGGCATCGGTAGCGCGATAAGTCTCATAATCTTCCTCGGCGTATCGCGCCAGATATTCCTCAGCCTATTTTCGTGGGATGTTGTCCCCGATGCGAATAAACAGCTCCATATCGCTGGCTTATTGCCTGCCCTTGGAGCGGCTCTCTACGACCTCTTCGCAAGAGGCGATGCAACAGCGCTTATAGGATTGATAAATAGGCCGGTGGTTCTAGAGGGTCAGGAGTCGGTTACGTACCTGCCGGATTTCGTCGGGCTTCTATCTACACTTGTCTTGGCTTATGTTATTCTCTACCTCGAAATGATGAAGGTCAACATCCCCGTCACGGCTGGACAGTACAGGGGCATAAAGTTCACGATACCGCTTAGGTTCGTCTACGTCTCGGTCCTTCCGATAATCTTCACAACTTACTCGTTGCTACTTGTGGGTCAGTTACTTCTACCATTTTACCAAACCAACCCTGTCATAGCAGAGATAGTGCAAGTCATTTTCCCGCCCCACAGGTACTTCCTAAACATACCTGCGTTGATACTGCACTATGTACTATACGTGGCTTTGGCAATTGCCTTCGCTTGGATTTGGGTCCAGCTGGCTGGCCTAAGCGCGGAGGATCAGGCGAGGCAGTTTGCCCAGTCTCAGCTACATGTGCCTGGCTTTAGGCAGAGCGAGAAGATCCTCGCCAAGATCCTCGAGAGGCCTATAAACGCGCTGACTATCATAAGCGGGTTTATAGCGGGCTCCTTCGCGGCGCTTGGCAATATACTCGGCGTGTGGGGCGGCGGCGTAGGTCTCATCTTGCTGATAGAAATCGCGTTGCAGTACTACGCCTTGGTCATGCGTGAGCAGATGATGGAGATGTACCCCGGCCTAAAGCAGTTGCTGGGCCAGTAACGCGGTAAGTTTTTAAACGGGGACGTTCAGAGTCGCCATGGGCGGTCGTCAAAGGACATCTCTATTCATGACAAGTGAGGAGGAGGCGAGGAAGCTTGGCATAGAGGCCGAGACTGAAGAGAAGGAAAAGAAGAAAAAAGAAGAGAAAAAGGGGGCAGAGAAGCAGAAGAAGAAATAGGTGTTTTCAATCGCAATCCCCCACGATTTTCTTTCAGAGGCTCCTGACGAGGCAAGCAAAATACGTAAGCTCGGCTACTTGGCCCGGGCCGTGGCGATTTTTAAGACCGAGACTGTGGTGATCTACTACTACGACACGCCGCTTAGGGAGGAGATAGACCTCGCCAAGACGGTCTTGGAGTACCTCGTCACGCCTCCCTACCTCAGGAAGAAGGTGTTTAAACTCGACAGACGGCTTAGGCTGGCGGGCCTTCTCCCGCCGCTTAAAATACCAAGCCACACAGCACCAGCCGAGCCCAACATAGGCGAGGTCCGCGAGGGTGTGGTGGAGCGGTGGGACGGCTACTACTCCCTGGTGTATATAGGCGGTGGGAAGTACGCAAAGGTGCCGAAGCCGTACCCCATAGGCACCCGTCTCATGGTCAGGATAGAAGCCCCCACCGGCAGGCCAGACACGTATAGAGCATCGGTGTACAGAGGTCCGCCGCCTGCCTACTGGGGCTTCAAGGTCGAGGTGAGGTCGTTGGAGAGGCTGGCGGAGGGTTTCGACTCAGTTATCTTGACGGGAAAAGAAGGAAGGTCGATATGCGAGGTCAGGCCCAGGCTTGGGAGAAAAACTCTGGTGGTGTTCGGCGGGCCCCGGAAGGGTCTGGACGAGATCTACAGGGAGGCGGGGGTTGAGCCGCCGGGCGAGCTGGTAAACTTCGCGCCCGACCAGGGTGTTGAGACTATTAGGACTGAGGAGGCGGTTTTTATAGTGCTTTCGGTGTTGCGATTTCTTCGTTGTTAAACAACTGTAAATCCTTCCAGCTTTACGCCCTTCTCGACGGTTTTGTGTGGCCACACACGGACTCTCTTGAGGACGGCCCCTTCGCCGATTGTAACGTTGTCTGCGATCACGGAGTCCTCCACCACGGCGCCGTCGCCTACATATACGTGGCGGCCTATGATGGAGCGTCTCACCGCGGCGCCTCTGCCTATGTATGAGCGGTCCATAACCACGGACTCCTCTACAGCACACGACTCCCCGATTATTACGTAGTTGTCTATCACGGACTCCCTGATGTAGGTCTCAGCGCCTATTTGTACATGTCTGCCTATCAACACGGGGCCCTCCGCCTTTATCACCCCGTTTTTTATGTCGTCGCCGATTTTCTCTTTAAGCGCCTTAGACTGCTCGCTCGTCCCCTGCGCATAGATCGAAGGGGCTATCTCCTCCGCCTCCAACTCGTAGGGAGTCAGGTGTTTAAGGAGATGGTGAACCGCCTTTAGGTACCGCTCCGGGGACCCCACGTCGAACCAATAGCCCTTAGTCGGGTATCCGTACACAGGAAGCCCGCTCTCTATCGAGGTGGGTATGACGTCTCCGCCGAAGTCCAGCCGGCCCTCTAGATACAGCTTCTGGCCCACCTCCCCCTTGAAGAAGTTGCGGAAGTCTTCAGACAGCAAGTAAAGGCCTGTGTTCACCAGGTTGCTGGGGGCGTCCTCCCTCCTCTTGGGCTTCTCCACAAATTTCAATATGCGCATGTTCTCGTCCACGGCAGCCACGCCGAATTCGCTCAAGTCGCCGGTCTCCTCCTTAAGCGCAATAGTGATGAAGGCCTTCTTGGACCTGTGGAAGTTGTACATGTCCTGCACGTCGAGCTTAAACACGTTGTCTCCCTGTATCACCAACACGGGCTCGTTGATGTCGTAGTACTCAAGCGTGGCGATTACCGCCTCCGCGTTGCCGCGCGTCTCAACCCTAGGCATGTACCTGATACGTATCTTCCTGTCGTATTTCACGGCGAACCAACTCCCCTCGCGGAAGTAGTCGTAAACGTCGCGGTAGTTGTGGTATCCCCTCACCCCGAAGTAGAACTCCTCAACTCCCTGCTGGGCCAGGTGAAGAATAGAGAGCTCGACAAGCGGTCTGTTGAGGAAACGGACCATAGCCTTGGAGGTCTCGACCGTGAGAGGTCTCAGCCTCACCGCCTCGCCGCCGACGGGGATAACAGCAATTCTAACCATGAAATATCATGGTTTTTGTTTTAAAAATTTATGGAATACCGGCTTTAACCGCTGATTCCTCTGTAGTAGGCAAATTGCCTAGCTTTTTCGTAACACTTCTCAAGCATACCCACGGTGTGGACTAGCCTGAATCTTCCATCGACGTAATTTGCTATGTATTCACGCGGTGGCAGTTTGTACTGCCCAGCCGCTACGGCTTGCACGGCCCTGCCGAGTCCCTCCACGTCTTCCGGCTCTACCAACACGCCGTATCCGTTGACTACCTCGGGCAAGCCGCCTACTCTTGTGGCGATAACCGGAGTCCCCAACGCCATAGCCTCGATGGCCGAAATGCCGAAGGGCTCCCACCTGGAGGGCATGACGAGGGCCTTGGCGACGTAGTGAAGCGCCTTATAGAGCCTCGGCGGTAGCCTGGCGGTGGATAGGGCAACTCGGCCGCCTCTCTCCCAGACGAGCCTCCGCAGGTACTCCTCGTAGCCCCAGTCTCCTGCCGGGATGCCCAAGATCAGCAATCTTGCGTCCGGCGCATGGTCCAGCGCCCTAACGGCAAGGTCGAGGCCCTTCTGCGGCGTGAGACGACCCACGGCGAGGAAAAACACGCCGCGTCTGTCCAGCCCACCCGCAACGCCCCCCAGCTCCACCTCTTCCACAAGCCGCCAGACGTCGCCCTCAGACACGCCCTTCACGTCGTCGAGAGACCAATCGGTGGAGTTGTACACCACGCAACTCTTCTCCCGCATCCACCCGCCGTATTTCCGCAGAAGCTCCTCCAAGTAGCCGTAGCTCACCGTTGACACGGCGTCGGCCTCCACAACGCCGAACCTCTCCACGCTCCCCCACCCCTCGTCCCACACCGCCCTATAGCCCTCGCGGCGGTGGCAACATACCCGCCACACCAGATGCTCCCTATCAGACAGGCCGGCCCACTCGGCGTAGTGCCACGGGAACCGGTAATCCCAGGAGAGGTGTATGGTGAAGAGAAGCGGAAGCGCGATCCCCCGCCTCTCGGCCAGATCCTTCAAGGCGACGCCCGCCGGCACCGTGGGCCAATCGTTCACATGGACGATATCAGGCAAGCCAAAACGCTCGGCATACGCCGCGGCCGCCCTCGCCAGCAACGCTGCCTTCTCCTCGGCGTATTCGTAAACCCCCCACCTATCGAACACGTGACCCGTGGCGTAGTCGAGACCTTTAAACATCACCACCTTAACCCCCTCCACGAAGGCCATCTCGGCGCCTAGGCAGTAGGGATAGGCCCTCCCGTCGAGCCCCCACCTCTCCCCACACGCCCTGAAGTCCAGCGGGTTGAGATCAAAGCCACGGTTAGGGTCCAGATGCCTCCCATGGCTGGGCATTAGTACGGTCACGTCGTAGCCCCTCCTTGCGAGCCCCACGGCGCACTGCCGCACAGCCTCGCCGAGGCCTCCCACCTTTACCAACCCCGCCATCTCCATGGAGACTATGAAAACACGCCTTATCCTCTCCGGGGTATACACGGCTCCTTAAGCAGTGCACGTAAAAAACCTATCGAACAGACAAAACTCCCTCAGCCTTTTCCGGCGTCAAGAGAAACACGTCGATTAGCCACTTTAATAACTCCTGTCTGTGGCGCTCCCTAAACCCGGCGTCTGTAGCCCGCAACTCCTTCAGCGAACAGATCTTGACGCCTTCGCCGTAGAAACATCTCTCGTCGTTGAAGACAAGCCTCTCTGCAACTTCGACGTTCCATTTTTCTCTTATGAGAAGGGTCAAGGCGAAGAGGGCGGCCATGTACACGTCGTGTGCCTTGTAGGCGGAGCCGTAGGGGCTGAAGTAGGAGTGGACCTCTCCGGCGGGGCCCATCTTGGTGGCTTGGTAGTAGAGGTGGTCGCTGGTAGACAGCTCCCGCCACAGTCTCAGAACCTCACCGCCTAGGGCCTTGGCGTATGGGTACAGCCAAGACAACATAGCGAAGGAGTTTCTCTGGAGCTCGTTGCCTAGCCAAGCCGATAGGTCGCGCTCGTCCGCCCAGCTGATCGTCGCCCAGGGAGGTACGTCGTAGACATCCCTCGGGGGGTGTCTAGAGGCTGCCTCAGACACCGTGGCAAACCTCAGCCTAGGCTTCTTCGCCACCTCCCTAGGCAACCAGCGCAGAAACTCGTGTATCCCCGACTCAGGCCAGTGATGCTCGCCGAACGTCTCGTAGTCTACGGCGATTAGCACAACGTCGCCCGGCGTCGCCTCAAGCCATGTGGCGTATTTGTCCGCAGTCAAAGGCCACTGATCCCACCACCTCGCCCCAAACCTGAAGCCCACGTCGTCGCTGAGGCGGTAGTTCCTCACAAGCACCCTGGCGTCGCACCCCCACGCCTTGTACACGTAGTTGGGAGATCTCCACCCAAGCACCCAGTCCACCCCCTCCGTCACCACCGTGGAGAACCCCATGGAGTGTAGAAAACACGCCACGTCGTTGTTGTAGATAAACTCGGTGTTCTCCGCGGCGCGGGGCTTATAGCTAATCAGCTCCTCCACGGCTCTGACCTGCATCTCTATCTGCTCCCTGAACTCCCCCCTATCTATAAACCAGACCAAGCTGTGGAAGTAGGTCTGCGCCGTGAACTCCGCCGCCCCCATAGACGCCAGCTCGCGAAACAGCTCCAACACGTCCGGGGCCCACCTCCGGAACTGCTCCAGCGCCAACCCGCTCACGCTAAAAGTCACCTTAAACCCCGGCACCTCCCTCGCGGCCTCCAAGATGATTTTTGTGGCTTTGCGGTACACCTTCTCGGCTACTCTCTCAAAAACGCTCCTGTTCAGCTCGTCGTAAAAGATCTCAAAGTCCCCAGGCCTCCTAGGATACACCCGGTAGAGGTCAGGCCTCACGCGACGCGGCTGGTGTACTTCGAAGAACAAAACTACCTCCATAGCCGATGAGGGGGACTTAAATATATCTATATTCGCTGAATACATGGCTGGTTGGCAAGGCAGAATATTGAGGGTTGACCTCACTAGGAAGAAGGTCGTCGTTCAAGAGCTGGACGCCTCGGTCGCCCGGGCCTTCATAGGAGGGCGGGGACTCGCCATAAAGATCTTGTGGGATGAGCTGCCGCCGGGCGTCGACCCGCTCTCGCCTTATAACAAGCTCATCTTCGCAACAGGCCCCCTCACGGGGCTCCCCGGGCCGAACTTCGGCAAGCTTGTGGTCGCGGCGAAGAGCCCGCTCACAGGCGGATACGGCG
>DAITPC010000032.1:8795-17085 GCA_036833835.1 Pyrobaculum sp.
AACTTCGGCAAGCTTGTGGTCGCGGCGAAGAGCCCGCTCACAGGCGGATACGGCGACGGCAACATAGGTAGCTGGGCTGCGGTGAACCTCCGCAAGGCGGGTTACGACGCCTTGGTGGTCGAGGGGAGAGCCGAGAAGCCGTCTTACATCTACATAGAAGACGGAAAGGTGGAGATCCTAGACGCGGGGGACTACTGGGGTCTCAACGCATGGGCGGTGGAGGAGAAGCTACAGAAGGTCCACGGCCGAGACGCCGCGGTCATCACCATCGGGCCCGCCGGGGAGAACCTCGTGCGGTACGCCACGGTTATCTCCCACAAGGGCCGGTCCGGCGGGAGGCCGGGCATGGGCGCCGTGATGGGCTCGAAGAACCTCAAGGCGGTGGTGGTGAAGGGCAAGGGCGAGATCCCGATGGCGGACAAGGCCGCGTATCAGAAGCTGGCCGTTGAGGCGGTTAAGGAGGGGAGCTCAAGCCCCAGCTACAGCTTCTGGATGAGGCAGGGCACCACATCTACTGTCGAGTGGGCTCAGGAGGCCAGCGTCTTGCCCGCCTACAATTACTCCGAGGGTCAATTCGGCGAATTTGCGAAAATAGGCGGCAACATGGTGGAGAAGTTCGAGACGGATCTCAAGTCGTGTCCCCTCTGTTTCATGGCCTGCGGCCACTGGGTTCCCGCGGAGTCCGGCTCCGTGGAGGTCGACTACGAAAACATAGCAATGCTGGGTAGCAACATAGGCATCGGCGAGCTCCACAAGGTGGCGGAGCTGAACCGCATTGCAGACACCATGGGCATGGATACGATCTCGCTGGGGAATGTGCTTGGCTACGTCATGGAAGCCTCCGAGAGGGGCTACGGCGAAAAGCTGGGTTTTGTGGTCGAGTGGGGCGACTACGAGACGGCAAAGCAACTGGCATATGACATAGCATACAGAAGGGGGGTTGGCGATCTTCTGGCAGAGGGCGTTAAGCGCATAGCGGAGAGAATCGGCGGGGAGGAGTTCGCGGTCCACGTAAAGGGGCTTGAGGTAAGCGCGTACGACTGCCACGCGGCGCCCGCTATGGCGCTGGCGTACGCCACGTCGCCAATAGGCGCGCACCACAAAGACGCATGGGTCATCTCCTGGGAGGTCCGCACAGACCGTTTCGGCTACACGAGGGAGAAAGCGGCCAAGGTGGTGGAGTTGCAACGCATAAGGGGAGGCTGGTACGAGACTTTCGTCGGGTGTCGTTTTCCGTGGGTTGAGGTGGGGCTTTCGCTGGATTGGTACCCGAGACTGTTTAAAGCCGCTACCGGCGTCGACGCGACGCCGGATTACTTCAACGAGGTTGGCGACCGCATCTACGCGTTGATCAGGGCTTTCTGGATCAGGGAATACGGCTGGTGGAGCAGGGCGCTGGACATGCCGCCTGCCAAGTGGTTCAAGCGGCCGCTCACCACGGGCCCGCTGAAAGGGGCGCATCTAGACTACGACGGCTACAACAAGTTACTCGACTACTACTACGAGATTAGGGGGTGGGACGGAAACGGCGTGCCGACGAGAGAGACCTTGAGGAAGCTGGGTCTCGACTACGTAATACCACAGCTGGAGAAAGTGGTGGAAGTTCACTAACTTTTAATGGAGGCCCCTTCTCCGCTTCCATGATTGTCTCAATAACGCCGGAGCTCGGCGTCGACTTTCTGAAAAACTTCGCTGGGGGTCTCGGCGTGTTGGAGGCCGATAAGTTCTACGCCGCGGCGAGGCTCGGCGTGTCTTACACAGTCATCACGCTGTTTTACCCCGAGGGCTATGTGAAGTATAGGGAGGAAAACGGAGATCTCGTCCCGGCAACTGAGCCCAACTCACTTGAGAAGCTTGCGAAGGTTGGCGGCGCCGAGTTTGCGGTGAGGGGCGACAAGGTGTCCGTCTCTTACCACGTATATAGGCTCAACACGGCGACTGCGGTGTTTGTGAAGGTGGAGCAACCAGAGTGGGCCGTCAAGGCGACGAAGAGACTTTACCAGGAGGACACCGAGGCTGACCGATTCTACAAATACGTGATCTTGGCGAAGGCGGCTGTGGAGTACGTGGAGCGGTTCGTGGGTTGGGGCAACGTGAAGCATCTAGATCTGCAGGAGGCCTACACGGTCTTGGCGCTGTTTTTCAAGAGACATCCAAGGGCTAGGCTGATCATCCACACGCCTGCGCCGTGGGGCCACCCCACTTTCCACCGGAGGTTTTTCAGGGATGAGTTCGGCTTCAACATGGCGATGGAGCCGGTTGTGTTGACTGAGCTAGGGCTGGCCATGGCAGCTGAGGGCGTGGTGGTGTCTAAGAAGATGGTTAAGCTTACGTGTAACACCTTCCCCCACCACTGCCACAAGATAAGGCCTGTGACCAACGCGGTGGAGATCCCCCGGTGGGAACATCCGCGGGTCTCCGGCGTTAGAAGCCCGGAGGAGCTTAGGAAGACGCGGGAAGCCGCGAAGGAGGAGGCGCTTAGGGCCTTGGGCGTCGAGGCGCGGGGGAAGGTTGTCATCTCGTGGGCAAGGAGGATCACTCATTACAAAAGACCTCACTTCGTGCTTCAGCTCATAGAGGACGTGAATAGAGACGCCGTGTTTCTACTCGGCGGCCGGGCGCATCCCAGCGATCACTACGGCGTGGAGATGATGAGGAAGTTCAGAGAGGCGGCAGAGTCCATGGAGAACGTGTACTACTTCCCCGACCAAGACGTGGACACCGCAAAAAAGATTATATGGGCTTCCGACATCTGGCTCTTCACTCCCTTCAGCGGATGGGAGGCCTCGGGCACGTCGTTTATGAAGGCCGGCGTCAACGGGGTGCCGTCTGTGTCGTCGCGCGACGGCGCTGTGATCGAACTTGTCAAGGACGGCTTTAACGGCTGGCTCTTCGGCGAGGACCGGGATAAGCTTCTGCCCCTCGACTCGCCCGACATAGATCAGCGGGAGTATCAGGAGTTCAGAAAGAAAGTGGAGGAGGCCCTCGACGCCTACTACGGCGGCCGGTACTGGGAGGTGGCGTACAACGCGTACCGCACCTTCAGGGAGTACTTCTCCATGGACCGCCTCTTCAGAGACTACGGCTATATCTAGGTTTTTAAGGCTTGTGTAGAGAGTTCCCGTGGAGAAGCTCGTTTTGGTGCGGGTCGGCGAGTTGACCGTTAAGAGGGGGAGGACGCGCATGGAGATGGAGCGTCTCCTGTTGAGGGCTGTGAGGGAGGCGGCGGAGGAGTGCGGCGGGGCGAGAGTGACGAGGGAGCCTGGGAGGGTGTACGCGTGGGGCGATGTGGATTGCTTGAAGAGGGTTCTGTCTAGAGTCTTTGGCGTGAAGTCGGTGAGTCCCGCCCACGTGGTTAAGTTCAGCACGCCTGCGGAGATAGCTGAGGCCGCAGCAAGGCTTTGGGGGGATGTGGTGCGGGGCCGTAGATTTGCAGTTAGGGTCCACCGGGTGGGCTCGCATGGTTTCACGTCGAGAGACGTGGCGGCTGAGGTCGGCGCCGCGCTTGTTTCTGCGGGGGGCAGGGTGGATCTGGAGAACCCCGAGGTGGAGCTGTATGTGGAGGTGAGGGGGGACAGGGCTTTCCTCTACGCCGAGGTCATAGAGGGTCCTGGGGGCCTCCCGCTTGGGTCCGAGGGCAAGGTGCTTGCGTTGGTCTCCGGCGGCATAGACTCGCCCGTGGCTACGTGGATGATGATGAGGCGGGGCGCCCACGTTGACGTGTTTTACTGCAACCTGGGCGGAACCCTTGCCTTGAGGCTCGTGCTGGAGGTCGTAAGGGTCCTTCTGTCGTGGTCCTACGGCTACAACGCCAGGGTTGTCGTGGCGGACTGCGGGCCTTTGGCCAGGGCGATTAGGAAGGGGGTGAGGGAGGAGCTGTGGAACATCGCGTTTAAGAGGGCGCTGTATCTCGCCGCGGCGGAGGCGGCGCGGATGGTCAAAGCGATTGCCCTCGTCACGGGCGAGTCCCTTGGGCAGGTGTCGTCTCAGACCTTGCAGGCGCTGGCTGCGGTGGAGAGCGGCATCAACATGCCGGTGCTGAGGCCGCTTATCGGCATGGACAAAGACGAGATAGTCAAGCTGGCCCAGCGGGTGGGTACCTACGAGCTTTCGGCCAGGTTGCCGGAGTACTGCGCCATATTTAGCAGGAGGCCGAAGAAGTGGGCCACTAGGGAGGAGATAGAGGAGATTGACCTGGCCGTGCGGGACGCCGTTGAGGAGGTGGTGAGAAGCGTGAAGGTGGTTAGGAGGCGGGAGCTCGGCGACTATATACAATCCCTGGCGCCGCCGCCGGACCTGGAGGTCGAGAAGCTGCCGCCAGGCGCTGTGGTGGTTGACCTTAGGGATGAGGAGTCGTATAGAAGGTGGCACATCCCAGGCGCCGTACGGGTAGACCCCGACGACGTCCTCTCGCTTGTGGATAGGCTTGGGCGGGACAAGGTATACGTCTTCTACTGCTACGGTGGGGGGCTGAGCCTAGATGTGGCCGAGAGCCTCCGTAAGCTAGGCGTAAAGGCCTTCTCTTTCAGACTGTGGCGTACCTCCTCACAAGGTCAGCTAAGGGACAGCACATCACAGTAGTCGCGGCGCCCCAGTTTATAAAGGCTTCTGCGGCAGGGACGTATAAAAACTGGGGATTAGTTCCCGACGTGAATATATTTTACGACAGGGGCATATACGTGGAGGGTTCTAGAGTCAGGTTTGTGGTGGACCCAACGGGCCCCATAAGGGGCTCTGTGGATTTCGTGCTGGTAACCCACGGCCACAGCGACCACATGTCGCGCCATGTGTTGAGACACAGGGTCGTGGCGACCCCGGAGACATTTGTCGCCATGTCGTTGCGTCTAGGCGGCGTGCCGACGCGGCGCGTAGCCGCCGCCCCCGGGAGCGTCGTTGAGGTGGAGGGAGCGCAGGTGGCGGTGCTTGAGGCAGGGCATATCTTGGGCAGCGTGATGTATCTCGTAGAGGCAGAGGGGGTGCAAATTCTGTTTACCGGCGACTTCAACACCGCCGGCACAATCTTGACAGATGCGGCGGAGCCAGTGGAGAGGCCCGACGTGTTAGTTATGGAGACCACATACGGAGATCCCGCCTACGTCTTTCCCAACCGCGCCGAGCTGTACAACGAGCTTCTCGACGTGGTGGAGAAACACGCCGGAAACGGGGGAGTGGCAATAGCGGCGTATCCGCTGGGCAAGGCGCAGGAGGTGTCTAAGTTGCTTGGGCCTAGGGCAGGTGCGCACCCATCAGTTGCGAAGTATAACAAGGCGTTTGGGATCCCGACAGGCGCGGGCACAGACGTGGTGGTGGTTCCCAATCTAAGGTCGGCGCCGGCTCGGTATTTTAAGGTGGAGGTAAGCGGGTGGTATGCTGAGGAGCATATGAGGAGGAGGGCTGCTCAAGAGGGCGTATACGGCATTCCGCTTAGTGACCACAGCGACTTCCCGAGCCTCGTCGAGTTTGTTCACGAGACATCGCCTAGGTTGGTGTATACTGTCTATGGGTTCTCTGAGAAGTTTGCAAGATATCTAAGGCGTCTCGGGCTTAGGGCCTACACGATACCGGGAGCCGCTGGGCTTGCGAGGTTTTTCTAAATAGTTCAGCTAAAATATATATAGATCTGCAGCGCTCTAGGTGATGTACATACCGCGGCTCATGTGTACCCAGCATCCGGATTCCACCGTTAAGGTGACCACGGCGGAGGAGGTGGAGGAAGCCGCCGTGGCGTATCTTGCCTATGGATGCGACGAGGTCATGGTGGACTACGAGGGGAAGGCAACCCCATGTTCCCAGCCGAGGGACGTGGCGGCTAAGGCAATAGCCCTGGGGATCCCGCTTGGGGAGAGGTATTTCGTCACGCCAAGGATACCCAACCCGCAACTTGAGGATTTCGAGCGTAGCATGCTGGCGCTGGAGGCCTCCGTGCTTGCCAACAGCTACTCTCAGAAGGCCGCGGGTGTGGACGCCGTTAGGTGGGTGATTCTGCCCATGGTTGAGGATTTTGAGACGTTAGCGCTTGTGTACAGGGCGCTTGATCTAAAGATAAGAGATCTCGCGGAGCTCGGCGCGGTGCAGAGCAGGCCGACGATTCAGCTTATCCCCCTCGTGGAAGACGCAGAGAGACAGCTACGTATAGCCCACTTCGTAAAGACTCTGTTCCGCGTAGCCGCAACCAGCGGCCGCGTCTTAGAGAATGTGCGTATTTTCCTCGGCATATCGGACTCTGCGGTGAGACATGGACATGTGGCCTCGGCCCTAGCCCTCGTATATGCACTTCAACGGATAGACGCGATAAACAATGAGGGGGAATATAAGGTGTGGCCTATTGTCGGAATGGGCTCTCCGCCGTTTAGAGGTGGGCTGAACAACCCGCATCTAGTTCAGGCTGAGGCTCTTCAGTACTCCGGGTACCGCACCGCCACCATACAGTCCGCCGTTAGATACGATGTCTCCTATGCGGAGTTTTTAAAGGTGAGGGAAACCCTATCTGTCCCGCTTCCTCCACGCCGTGTGGAGATAAGCGAGGAGTGGGTGAAAGTAGCTTCTGGCATGTATAGAGATGTTGTGCTCGGCTATTTGCAGAAGATAGTGGAAATCTCGGCAGCTATCCCATCTACTAGAGAGAGAGTGAGCTGGAGGCAGTATGGGAGGGTTGTGGAAGGCGGTGTGCAGGTGCCGAGGGCCATAGTGTATACGGCCGCGTGGTACTTCGCAGGCCTGCCCCCGACGCTTCTAGATGCCCGCTTCATAATGTGGGCTTACAAAAACGACGAGCTTGACGCCGTGTTAAAAGCCTTGCCGGCGCTTGTAGACGAGTGGAGATACGACAGCTCTTTCTACTGCAGAAAGAGAGTTGAGAGACTCCTCGGCGATAACTTGACGAAAGAGGTAGATGCGGCGCTGGACGTCATTGGCATAAAACCTGAGCCTAACGAGACCTATATGGCACTGCTTCGCAACGCAGATGCACAGACGCACGCATTGGCCCTCGGCAGGATGAGAGGTTTTTTGGGCTAAAAGGAAATATATATAGAGCTTCATAGATGGGTGTGATGACAATCATGCCCGTGAGGTAGATGCTCGCTCCTAGGGTAGCTGACCTTTAATTCTTTGATTAAAACTCTACCGCGTACTTGGGAGAAAAGTTTATATATCGTATTAACTCGCTGCATCGTGGAGACAGGCAGGAGGGATTTCTTAAAAACCGTTGCGGCGTTTGCGGCTGGCGCCGTGGTTGGGTCCGGGGCCACCTACGCCGTATTGCAGAGCATAAAAACCGCCGTGGAAAAGACAGCGACTACCACCACAGCGGAGGCCCCCAAGACAGCCGCAGGCCTTCCCAAGATGAGAGTACACTTCATCTACGTAGGGCCTATAGGCGACTACGGCTGGACCCATGCGCACGACGTCGGCAGGAGGTATCTGGAGTCTATGCTCTGCCCCGACCCGAAGAAGTGGTGTATCGTGGAGACTTCATACACGGAAAACGTCCCGGAGGACCAGGCCTACACCTATATAAAACGCGCCGTGTCTGAGGGCGCCCACATGGTGTTAACCACGTCTTACGGCTTCATGGACGCGACTAAAAGAGCCGCAACTGAGAACCCAGACCGCTTCTTCGCCCACTGCTCCGGCTACTTCAAGGATATGGATGAGTGGCGGAGACTCGTCAATTTCGCCGAATATTTTATAGACCTCTACGAGGCCTATTACCTCAACGGAATTGTCGCCGGGAGGATGACTAAAACTAATACGCTGGGCTACGTGGCAGCTTTCCTCATACCTGAGGTGATCAGACATATGAACGCCTTCCTCATAGGCGCCAGGGAGGTAAACCCCAAGGTGACCATGGACGTTATCCAGCTAGGTGCGTGGTACAACCCAGAGGGGGCGCGGAAAGCCGCCACCACACTAGTTGAGACAAGCGGCGCCGACGTGTTGGCCTTTACCGAGGACAGCCCCACGGTCCTCCAAACCGCCGAGGATTACCAGAAACGCGGACGGGCTGTATGGTCTTTCTCCCACTACAGCGACATGTCGCAGTACGGCCCAACGGCGCACCTCACGGGCCAGGTCGTCAACTGGGGGCCTCTCTACGTGGAGATGGTAATAAGGGCATATCTGGCCTGGGTCTCCGGCGAGATGTCCATCTGGAGCGAGTGGCCTCCCGAGAGGCCTAGGGACTACTGGTGGAGCATGAAAAACGCCTACGCCTACTACGACCATGGGAAGAACCCGGCGGACATAATCCTCCCGCTGAACCCCGCCGTGCCCGCCGAGGTTAGGAGCT
>DAITPC010000032.1:17185-20536 GCA_036833835.1 Pyrobaculum sp.
CCGGCGGACATAATCCTCCCGCTGAACCCCGCCGTGCCCGCCGAGGTTAGGAGCTCACGGGCTTCTCGGCGAAAACGGCGCTGGCAAAAGCACGCTCATCGCCATTCTTTACGGCGTCTACGTGCCCGACGGCGGGGAGATATATATCAACGGCAGGAGAACTTTGATCAAGTCGCCGCGACACGCGGCGGGTCTTGGGATTTCTGTCATTTCTCAGCACTTCGCGCTGGTGGATACCCTCACTGTGGAGGAGAATCTTAAGCTTTCGGGCATAGACGTAGAGACGGCGGTGAAAATCGGGAGAGAGCTAGGCGTGGAAATCCCCCTTGGTAAATACGTGGGGGAGCTTACGGTAGGCGAGAAGCAACGCGTCGAGATCGTGAAGGCTCTTGCGAGAAACAGCGAAATACTGCTCATGGACGAGCCAACCGCGCTTCTAAGCCCGAAGGAGGTTAAGGCTCTGTTGGCCATAGTGAGGAGGCTTGCCGAAATGGGCAAGGCCGTGGTTTTTGTGACCCATAAGATCAAGGAGGCTGTAGAGGTGGCGGATAGAATAACCGTGCTGAGGAGGGGGCGCAGAGTGGGCACCTACGAGAAGCCTTTCGACGAGGGGGTTCTGCTCGAGGCCATGTTTCAGGGCGTGGTGCAGCGGAGGGTCTCCAAGAGCTCCTCCATAGGCGACGTGATATACCGCGCGGAGGACCTCTCCGGCGAGAGGGTGCGGAGGGCCACCGTAGAGATACGGCGGGGCGAGCTAGTCGCGGTCTTAGGCATAGCTGGGAACGGCCAGGAGGAGCTCATGGCTCTTCTCTCCGGCTTTAAAAAGCCCAGAGGCGGCAGGCTGATCATCAACGGCGAAGACGTCACGGGCAGGCCGTTTAGCGAGTTTCTGAGACGCGGCGTTGCGTATCTCCCGGAGGATAGAGGCCGCGCGTTGGCCAAGGAGCTGAGCGTGCTGGACAACTTTAAGATTAGGTGCATACGGGACTGCATGGAGAAGCTAGCCAAGGCCAAGGAGGCTCTCGACATCGATTTCCCAAGCCCCTCCACAAGAGCCGCCGCCCTCTCTGGAGGCAACCAGCAGAAGCTGTTGCTCGCGCGCGAGCTGTGGCTCGTGGAGCCCTACGTATTGGTGGCGTCCTACCCCACGCGCGGACTCGACGTAGACACCGCGGAGAGGTTCTACGCGCTTGTGAAAAGCGCTGTGAAAGGCGGCGCGGTCGTAAGCATGGAAGACGTGGAGGAAGCCGTGGAGAGGGCAGACAGGATATACGTAATCTCCAGGGGGGAGATCGCGGCGTCTTTTACTCCTCCCTTCGACGTAGATGAAATAGCTGAGGCCATGACGACATGAGGCTGGTACAGAGGCAGTCCCCGTCGCCGCTTCACTACGCAACGGCGTTTCTCGGCTCGTTGGCAACGGTTATCCTCATCGTGTTTGCGCTGACGGGGGATCTGTCCGTAGCCGCTAGAGCCCTCGCCACTGTAGACGCCGGGTACCTCTTTAGAGTTTTCGTGGTCATAGGTGTGGTGAGTCTATCCGGCGTGGTGTCTTACCGCGCCGGCCTCTGGAATATAGGGCAGGAGGGGCAGGCAATCGTAGGCGCCCTCGCCGCGATTTCGGCAGACAACGCGGCCGAGGCCGTGATGTCTGCGGCCCTGGCGGCCGCCGGGTGGACGCTAGTACCTGCGGCGTTGAGGGCAACGGCCGAGGTAAACGAGGCCGTAACCACCTTCCTCACGTCGCTTGCCGCCGTTTCCGCGGCCCGCTATTTCGTGGAGGGACCGCTTAAGGACCCCGCCAAGAAGGGCTTTATAGCCACCGTGGAGGCTCCCTACATGGAGCCTGCGATAGCCGCCGTGCTCCCCGCCGGCATCTTGGCTGGGGTGGTTCTGCTATATAGAACTAGGGTTGGGCTCACGATGCGTCTCCTCTCCTCGGGGGAGGAGGTTGTGAGATACGCCGGGAGGTCGCCTAGGTTATACATCGCGGCAACCCTAGGCCTGAGCGGAATTCTTGCAGGCATAGGCGGAGCCGTAGAGATGATGACCAGAGACGCGGGCCGCTACATGACGTTGCAACAAGTGGGCACTGGCTTCGGCCTCTACGGCATCTCGGCGGCGTGGCTCGGCGGTCTGCACCCCCTCGGCGCAACAGCCGCCTCTCTATACATCGCCTGGCTATACCAAGTCGCTGTGAATCTAAAAGTGGCGGGTCTCCCCGCGTTAGTCGCAAACGCCCTTGTGGGCACCGCCATGGCCTGGGGGCTGGCGGGCTACGTGTTGTATAAATACAGGGTGGTATGGCGGTAGACCAGGTAGCCTCAATAACCCTGGAGGCCTTGAGAAGCGCCGCGCCGATGCTCTTAGCTACGCTTGGCGCAGTGGTGGGCCAGCGGGCTGGGGTATTGAACCTGGGACTTGAGGGCGTTGTGTATCTATCTGCGGCGGTAGCTGCCGCAGTGGGCCCGCCCTGGGGTTTCGTGGCGGCCGTAGTTATAGGCACTTTGTATAACCTCCTCTACTATGTCTTGTCAAACGACTTCGCGCTGAACCAAATACTGCTGGGCTTCGCCTTCACCATGGTGGGATACGGAGTCGGGTCGCAGATCGCCAGAGACGTCGTAGGGAGGCCGATAGAGAAGCCTGTGGTATACGGCGCCGAGGCGTTTGCCGTAGCCGTCGTGGCCGCGGTGGCCGTCCGTTTCTTCCTAAGGTCTAGGGTGGGGCTTGCCATAAAGGCATCCGGCGACGACCCCGCCTCACTGGATTTAATGGGGATCGACGTGTATAACATAAGAAAAGTGGCCGGTCTCATAGAAGGAGTCCTTGTCTCAGCCGCTGGCGCATATCTAGTGCTCCTGTACTACGGGAGCTGGTCGGAGCAACTGGTGATGGGATGGGGCTCACTGGCGGTCATCACGGCGATGATATCTCTTTGGTCGCCTCTGCTGGCGATAGCGGCGTCGCTTGTGCCGTCGTTCTTCATATCACTTGCCTACGTCCTGCAGAGGCTTCTACAGATCTCGCCACACCTCCTAAACGTGGTGCCATACGTCGCATCTATAGCCGTCCTGGCCGCCGTCCAGGTCGCCATGAGAAAGACGCGGCTAAAGGCTCTAGCCCCGAGATGGTTGGCAAAGCCATATATCAGGGAGGAGCGGACATAAAATTTTTAACACAGGCACTACGTCAACACAAGCCCCGGTAGCTCAGCACGGTCGGAGCGCCCGGTGGGATCTATCATAACAGTAAGCGGGCCGAAGTTCTCCGCTTCGAATACCCACATGGCCTCGGCCATGCCTAGGTCTAGCCAATACACGTCGACGACACGTTTAATGGCCTTTGCGG
>DAITPC010000033.1:0-1097 GCA_036833835.1 Pyrobaculum sp.
TTTCTTGCTAAGAAGATATCACCAAGTGAGGAACATATGAAGTCTTCAGAGGAAATAGAAATATTGCCACACAATTCCGACGACACCGACGCACGTTAAAAATGCTACGATGTGCATCGACAATTATTGAGCTATTCTGTGCTGGTGTTGCTATCACATAGCTCAGAATTCTGATAGAAGATTTTTCTTTAAAGGTCTCTACTCTTTATTCATGTCTAAGGAGAGAGCTTGGCGTAGTTTCAAACTTGTCGGTGTCAACGAACGGGAGGGTAAATCCTGAGAATTAGGGCATCTCGCTTCGCCGGAGAATAGGTACTGTGGGCGCCTACTGAGGTCGCTAACCTGCCGGGATGACGTTGCCAAGCTGGGGACGTGCTGTTTGTAGTGTCTGATACGCCGCCATGTAGAATATGTATGATTTTGGAACGTAGTACTCATTTAGCTGGGATGGTCACTATTTCATTCTTAGGAGTAGGGAGGAGGCAGTGTGGCATGATCTGTAGCTTACCGTGAGGTGGCGAGATGCGTGAGGCGCTGTGAGGTCGCGTCAAGAGGCGACGAGCTTGAGAGGGCGCCGGAGGAGGTGGGGGTCCCATGCATGTTGAGGATAACAGGCGCGGGTCAGCCTACGCCATAACCCCTCGTCGTGGTAACTCCCCGCCTCCGGCATGGTGATGCCTAAAAAGGCTTCCCAGCCCTACACTGCGCAATGCCAGCGGCTCCGAAGAGTCTATTTCTAGAGGCTGTATAGGCTTATTAACCTACCTGTAGGCTACTGTGATGAGTCTGAAGGCTGAGTTGTTGAGGCTCCTCCGTGAGGATGAGGAGTTTAGGCTGGCGGTGATGGGGCTTTTGGGCTACGTCGATATCAAAAGCTCGGTGGATAAGCTGGTCGAGGCGGTTAAAGAACAGACAAGACAGATCGAAGAACTGGCTAAGATAGTAAAGACACACGAGGAGCGGCTTGCCAAGTTGGAGGAGCGGCTAGAGAGACTTGAAGACCGGCTTTCTAGAGTAGAAGCCGCCCTTGAAAAACTTACAAAAATCGTTGAATCACACGAGGAGCGGCTTGCCAAGTTGGAGGAGAGGCTGGCCGG
>DAITPC010000033.1:1197-19307 GCA_036833835.1 Pyrobaculum sp.
GGCTGGAGCGGCTAGAAAAGACGGTGGAGGAGCTGGTGAGGGCTGTTAGGTCACATGACGAGAGGCTTGCGGCGTTTGACCGCAAGCTTACGGCGCTTGGGGCGAGGTGGGGCGTTGAGTCTGAGGATGCGTTTAGAAACGCCATGAAGGGGGTGGTGGGGGATATCTTGGGCGTTGCCGCCGTCAGCAGGTGGGCATATTTCGACAGAGAGGGCGTGGTGTATGGCTACCCGTCTCAGGTTGAGGTAGACATGGTGATAAAAAACGGCGTTCACATCCTCGTGGAGGTTAAGGCCAGCGTCTCTAGCGGCGACGTGCTGGAGCTGTCGAAAATTGGCAAGCTCTACGAGTTGGTGACCGGCGTAAAACCCAGGTTGCTCCTCGTAACGCCCTTCATAGACGAGAAGGGCCTAAAAAGAGCAAGAGAACTCGGCATAGAGGTATACACCAGCGTCTAGCAGACACGGGCTTTACCCGCGGATGATTAAAGTCGCTATATGACCAAGGTCTCTTAATTTCGTATAGTTGGTGATCAGTATCAAGGCGATGCGGCGGCCGGGATTCGAACCCGGGGTCAACGGCTTTCTTCGCCGTGGCGTGGAAGGCCGCCATCCTAAACCAGGCTAGACTACCGCCGCTGTGTGTACTGATGGCTCTCTTTTTAAATTTTGAGGCATCATTTAGGGGTTGTGGTGGGTTGGCATGGAGGTGGTTTGGTTGGGCCGGACGGATATGAGGGTTTCCCGTGTTGGGATGGGCGCGTGGCAGTTTTCGGGCGATGCGTGGGGCGCCGTCAGCTACGAAGAGGCCAAGGCGGTTGTGGCTAGGGCTGTGGAGGTTGGGATAAACTTCTTCGACACGGCGGCTGTGTATGGGCGGGGGAGGAGTGAGGAGTATCTAGGCAGAGCCATAAAGGAGCTGGGTCTCCGGGATGGGGTCTACATAGCGACGAAGATCCACGGCGAGTGGCTGAGGCGTGTAGATATATTGACGTCGGTGGAGAGCCAGCGGAGGAGGCTCGGCGTAGACGCCATAGACCTCTACCAGATACACTGGCCGGCGTGTAGGCACAACACGCCCATTTGCGAAACTATGAAAACCCTGGAGGAGCTGGAAACAAAGGCCTCGTGAGGTACGTCGGGGTGAGCAACTTCCCGGTTCAGCTCCTTGACTACGCTAGGACGTGTCTCTCCCGCACCGACGTGGTGACGTCGCAGAACGGGTACAACCTGGTGGAGCGCGAGGCGGATAAGGAGCTTCTGCCGTATCTCCGGCGGGAGGGCATAGTCCTCATCGCCTGGAGCCCCCTGGCCAAGGGGGTCCTCACGGGGAAATACACGCCGGAGAACCCGCCGGCGTTTGAAGACGTCAGGCGGAACGACCCCCTCTTCACGCCGCAGAATTTGAAGCTGGTGTGGCCGCTTGTGGAGGAGATAAGGCGCCTTGCCGGGCCTACGGCAAGACCCCGGCCCAGGCGGCGCTTAACTGGTTGCTCAGAGACCCGTGGATATATCCCATCCCGGGGGCAAAGACGTCTGAGCAGGCGGTGGAGAACGCAGGTGCGGTGGGCTGGATGCTTTCAGACGACGACTGGAGGAGGCTCGATAGGCTTGGATGGGAGATCTCGCAGAAGATAATTTACGCGACCTGGTAGTCCTCAGGTAGGGCTTTACGTCACCAATCCGCGTCGGACCTTCCAGTCATTAACATGAGAAACTTTCCAGCTTTTTACCTTTACGGAGGCAACATATATTAAGGTGGATCCACAGGTGGGTATGTCACAAGCTTTAAGAGAATTTCTGCTTAAGAAGGCGAAGTTAGAGAGACTGTTTAAATGGGGGGTCCGGTGGAGTCTCTGGCCTGTCCACCTAGTCACCTCCTGTTGCGGCGTGGAGGTCGCCCACACATCGGGCCCGGGGTTTGACGCGGAGAGGTGGGGGGTGCTGCCCTTCCACACAATGCGTCAGTCCAACGTCATACTCGTGGAGGGCACCATTACGAGGAAGATGGCGAAGGTCCTGAAGCAGGTATACGAGCAGATGCCGGAGCCTAAGTACGTGCTGGCTATGGGCGCCTGCGCGGTTAGGGGAGGTCTCTTCTGGAACTCCTACCACGTGGTGCAGGTAGACACGGTGGTGCCGGTAGACGTCTATATCGCCGGCTGTCCGCCGACGCCGGAGGCCGTCATCAGAGCGTTTATAATGCTTCACAACAAGATCAAGGGAAGGCCCGGCCCCTACATAGAGCCGGTTAAGATAGACCTCACGCCGTTTCTCCCGCCGCCGCCCAAGCCGCCTGCGAAGCCAGCTACTCAGCAGACGCAACAAGCCCCCGCGGCGTGATATGTCGGCCAAGCTCCCGCCCAAGTGCCCACCGCAGGTCGACCATCCGCTTGTTGAAAAGATTAAACAGGCGTTCGGTGGCGCGGCGTTGGGCCTCGGCGTGACCTCCGAGGGGCACCTCTGCGTGTTGGTGCCGCCTGAAAAGATCAGGGAGGTGGCGGCCGCCGTTAAGAACATGGGCTTTGACCACGTCCTCTCACTAAGTGCTGTTGACTACATGGCAGAGGGGAAGTTCCTAATTACCTATGTCTTCGCCTCTTACCTAAACCCAGAGTTGAGAAGCCAGCTCCTCCACGTGAGGGTCGAGATACCCCGCGACAACCCTAAAATCGCCTCGATAGCTGACTTGTTCCCCTCAGCAGATTACGAGGAGAGGGAGTGCCATGAGATGTTCGGCATATGGTTCGAAGGCAACCCCCACATGGGCAAACGCTTCCTTCTAGATCCCGACTGTTGTATAGACGAAAAAACCGGCAAACCGCTCTACCCACTCCGCAAAGACTTCAAGGTCCCCGACTGGGGGTTAATGGGTTGAAGTTTTCAGTAAGGATGGTGTCGATACGTGGTTAGCCGCTTCTTAGCATTATAACAATTTCTGGGTGTTAGCAGTGCCATCTGTAGGTGGTTTATTTAATGTTTATCCTCTCCGCTAATCTATATCCTTTGTATTTTGCCAATACCTGTAGATAGGCTTTCGGCTATACGCATGGAGAGTTTTTAGTTCGATCTGCGCAGATACGCTTTTAGCTACGTCGATCGTATTCATATCTACATCTCCTTTGGTTGTCTCCGTTCTTTCTCCCCTCAGCTCCTCGGATGCCGTGCTGAGGTAGGGGAGGACGTCTTGGCTAGTTTTTCTCTCCGGGAGCTGTCTACTATGCGGTTAGCTTCTTTCAACAAGTCGTAGGTTTGGTGGGATAGCGGCTGTGGAGAGGCTTTGCTTTTTAGGTGTAAGCTTGCGTGTCTGGGTGAGTTGCCTATCTAGTGGTGTAGCCGTGTATTGGAAACCTTCTGAAAACAATAGCGACTTTTCGCTGATTTGCATATGTAGCTAGCTGTTCCAGGTTTGCGGCCGGTACATACGCTATTCTTTTTTCGCCCAGGGGCACGCCGATCATCGCCGTTTCATTTTGTCTTATCACGCCCAATTCCCTCAGTCTCTGGATTAGGTCTACTATGTGGGCTTTTCCGTCGATCTCCACGACGATTTCTTTCTTATTGTCTAGGTCAAACAGCCGGATCTGCATATTACCGATCTGCCTCGGGTGGGAAGTATCCAAAGGACATGTAAATTGCTGGCATGTCGGCGAGCCTATGGCCCTTCATCGCTTCCACCATGGCGCGGAGGTTCCGCCAGCTGGGGGTCACGAAGCGCATTCGGTAGACGCGTTGGGTCCCGGTGGTCCACAGGTGGACTAGGGCGGCTCCTCTCGTCGCCTCGACGAGGGCTAGGTACTCGCCGGGCTCTGGGTACATGTAGGTGTAGACCCCCAACACGCCGCCGATGCCCTCTCTTCTGTACTCTGGGTTTTTGAAGAGCAAGGCCTCGTCTATTACGTCGCCCTCTGGCAACTGCTTGAGCAACTGCTCCACTACATGCATCGACTCGTAGATCTCCCGCCACCTCACCAGCGTCCTAGCCCAAGCGTCTCCCGCCTTCTCAATTGCCACTTCGAAGTCCACCTCTCCGTAGGCGTCGTAGGGATGCACCTTCCGCACGTCGTAGTCTACGCCGGAGGCCCTGGCGAAGGGCCCCACAACACCCAGCTCAGCCACAGTCTTTGCGTTAATCACGCCGACGCCCTCCAGCCTGGCTTTGGTGACCGGGTTGTCGAGGAAAAGCGTCTTGAAGTCATTCAGCTTGCGGCTGGTAATCTCCAGGAGACGTCTCACCATAGCGACATGTTCAGGCTTGAAGTCGCGCCGCACCCCGCCCGGCACGGGATAGCCGATGGTGGTCCTCGCGCCCGTTATCTTGGCGAAGACCTCGGCGTAGAGGTCCATCAAGGCAAAGCCCCACATGAAGGCAGTGGTGTGACCTAGGAAGACGCCGAGGAGGGCTAGGTCGTAGAGGTGGGTTCGTATCCTGCTGAGCTCCGCCATAACAACTCTGAGGTACCTGGCGCGGGGGGGCGGCTCCAGGCCGAGGGCCTTCTCGAGGGCCAACACCGCCGGGTAGGTGATGTTCATGCTGTCCATAATGGAGGCCTTCTCCACTAGGGGTATCAAGGTCCAGTACGGTCTGTTTTCAGCCAGCTTCTCCACCCCCCTGTGTACAAAGCCCGGGTCCGGAATGACGTCCACTATGACGTCGCCGTCTAGCACAACGAAAAGCCGCATGTGGCCGGAGCCGGGATGTTGCGGCCCCACCACCAGCGTGAGCCCCCGCCTGCCGCCCCTAAGCTCCTCCTCTGACTGAACGTAGAAGGTGTTCCCAACCTCTATGTTGAAGGGCCACTCAGCCTTCTGCATGGTCTATCTGCTTCTGCACCTCTGTCACGGCTTTAAGCACCGCCTCCGGCGTAGGGGGGCAACCGGACACGTAGGCGTTCACCGGCACAAGCTTGGAGGCAGGGACCATGTGGTAGCTACCGTAAAACACGCCGCCTTTTATGGCGCAGGCCCCCATGGCAATTACGTACTTAGGCTCCGGCATCTGGTCATATACGTATTTTATAAACTTCGCCATCTTAAGGGTGATGGTCCCCTCAATTACGATGATGTTGCTCTGCCGAAGGCTCCCCATGGGCAACATGCCGAACCGCTCGGCGTCGTAGACAGAGCCAAAGACATGCCCGAACTCGACGCCGCAACAAGCAGTGACCAGGTGGGGGGGCCACAGCGACCACTTGGTGCCCCACCTGGCGATTTTAGACACAACTCTAGAAATGGGAGTTATCATCGAAGTCTTTCCTTTATGATTATATAAAGATTTCTGAAATTTTATATAATTAAGAATTCGGGGATGTAGAGATCGTATTTAGCCAGTTGCCTAACTCCACCGTCTTATATCTGCGAGTAGTTTGAAGTACCGTGCCGTCACCGCGGCCACAGCAACGAGAAGCAACCCCACCGCCAGGGCGGCTGGCGCCGATAGGAGGTCCCTCTGAGTTAAGACGGCCACTACGGCGAGCCCCACGGCAGCCTCAACCACTGTCACTAAATAGACGTATCCGAAATACTGCATTAAGAGGCGTTTCTGCACCGGGCCGTAAGGCGGGCCGCCTGCCTCGAACCTCCTTTCCTTCACCTCAGAGGGGCGCTTGGGCGAGAAGAGGTAGCCCACCACAACTAGAAGCAGTAATGCGCCGAGGAATAAGGCGATGAAGAGAAGAACCGCTACCATATCCATGTAACTGCCAGTGACCAAAGAACTGCGGCGATGGAGAGAGCCAGTAGCTTGCCCCACCCAATCCTAAGGGCTTGGTCTATGCGGTACCGCGGGTAGATGGCTCTTACCAGCATGGCAGGGAGGAAGAAGACGCCCATCTTGGCCAGAGTTGCTAAAACGCCTAAGATGTCGTTGAACGGTTGCCAGCCGCCGAGGAATAGCACGGAGCCGAGTAGGGAGAGGACGTAGAGCTTGACGTAATTAGCGCCGAAGGCGTATATAAACAGCGTCGAGCCGTATTCGGTGTAGGGGCCCAACACGACCTCGGGCTCCGCCTCGGGGATTTCGAAGGGGAACCTCGTCGTTGCCATTAAGAGAGTAACCATGTAGACTAGGAAAGCCAAGGGGTTTAGCAAGACGCCCCACAAGCCTGACTGGGCCTCCACCACGGCGAAGGGATCAGCTGTGCCGTATAGCAGAAACATAGACAGCGCCGCTAGTAAGAGCGGCACCTCATAAGCGGCGGTTAGCAGAATCTCCCTCACGGCACCTACGTAGGTGAACTTGTCGGCCTCTACCCACGCCATAGCCACCACCAGGACGGCTACGAGAAGCACCAGCACCACCGCAATGGCGAGGCCGTAGAGGTTGTGCATCACCACGACGCCGGGCGCCACGGCGATAAAAATAACAGGCAGACCCTCTGCGAAAAACAGAAAAATCGGCGAGGCTGCGAAGAGGAGCCTGTTGGTGTGTCTCGGCAACACGAGTTCAGAAAACACAAGCTTAAATAAGTCGGCCACAGGCTGGAGGAAGCCTCCTATAAACCGCGAGACGTAGAGCGGGCCGTAGCGCCACTGAACCCGCGCCACCAGCTTCCGCTCCAGCCAGATGGCAACTACCAAAAAGCCAAATATGCCGAGGACCCCGGGGAAGATCACGGCGGCGAAGATATCCGGAGGAAGAGGCAACTCCACGGCGCTACCCATGTTCACCTTAAAATGTTTAATTTATGTCAAGAGCTGTATCCGGAAATGGGGGAAAGAGAAAACTAAAATTTTATATCACTGAAGTTCTACCCGACATATACAGGAGAAACGACGTGTCCGCCTGCCATGGCACTACGCCGATACGCCGGCGCGCGGTGGCATTACGGGAACTGCACGTGGGGCTTGGATCTCATGTAAAGTTGGGGGTTAGCTAGCTCAGGTTCAACTAGGCGTGACCAGAGATCTTGTGCCGATTAGCACCTCGGCGTCCTCTGGGTCCATTTCGCCGGGTTTACGATACACGTCTAGACTTGTCCACACAATTTCGGTGTTAGACACATGTTTAAGGCTACCGGTGGGGCAGGCATCTACGCAGTAGCCGCACAGTATGCAACGGCCCCAGTCGATGCCTGGGTACCGCCTCCCGTCGGCCTCTAGGTGGAATTTTATGGCCTTTGCCGGACACACCGCCTCGCAGAGCTGGCAACTGATGCATTTAGACCTGTCGTTTACTATGAACCCTCTTACTCTATCGCCGTAATCTCTACGCTCCTCCGGCCACCGGACTGTCAGAGGCGGATGGAGGAGTTGTTTCAGCGCCGTGGCGAAGAGCTTGAGATGTGTAGTCATTTGCGTTCTGTAAGACAAGGCAGGTTGGGATCAACGGGGCCGATGACCTCTCTACCCATGATTCTGTTGATCTCCTCCACGTCGCGGTCTACAACCTTCTGTATGTACTCAATCTCGTCGGGCTTTAGGTGCTTGAACCTGCCCTGGAGCTGTAGGAAGCACTTAACGTGCTTACGCCTAGGCACAGGGACGGTGACTCTGAACTCTCCGTTTTCGATCTCGTAGTTGACCCAGTAGCCGGTCTCCGTGGCGAGTTCAAGCACCCTAATGGCGTACCTCGGCTCGAAACGCCAGCCGGGGATGCAAGATTGGAGGACGTGTATGAAGGAGGGGCCGTCCACCTCCATCGCCTTCTTGAACTTATAAACCATGTCGTGGACGTAGGCTGGGTTGACCGTGGCGACGTAGGGGATTCCGTGTGCCGCCGCTATAGCCGCCATGGGCTTCTTGTGGGTCACGTTGCCGGGCACCTTCCTCCCAGCGGGCGAGGTGGTGGCGGAGGCGCCGAAGGGCGTGGTGCCGCTCCTCTGGATGCCCGTGTTCATGTACCCCTCGTTGTCGTACATGATGTATATCACCCTGTGCCCCCTTTCCAACATGCCGCTGAGAGCCTGGAAGCCAATATCCGCCGTGGCGCCATCGCCTGCAAACACCACCACGTTGATCTTGCGGTTTTGGTCGATGACGCCTCTCCTCTTAAGCGCCTTAATCGCCGCCTCGATGCCGGAGGCCACCGACCCGCCGTTGCCGAAGGCCACGTGGATCCACGGAACGGCCCAGTTCATGCGTGGATACACCACCGTGGACACCTCAGCGCATCCCGTGGGGTTGACCACTATGGTGTCGGGCCCAAACACCTTCAACATGTGCCGCGCGATGACGCCGATGGTGCAACTCGCGCAGAGGCCGTGGCCCGGCAGAAACAGCTCCTCCTGCGGTAGCTCGAAGTTCGCGTATTCGTACTGCCCCTCGTACTCCTTGGCCGCCTTAATGACTGTTTTGACAAGGTGGCTACCCCTTATGTAGACCGGGAGCTTGGCGAAGCGGCCGCCGCTACTCATAGCCTCCCCTCATGCCTATTGTGTAGGTCTGGTTAGGCGCCCAGAGGCCTTTCCACACCTTGAGGGCGGCCTCGTATATCATGTCGCTGTCTATCGCCCTCATGCCTATGGTGGCCAAGGCGCTGTAGATCGGCCTCTGCAACGTGGCTGCCACCTCCACTGCCATTGGCCCTTGGAGGTACCCGCCGTGGTTTATGGTGCGGTCTATCACCAACACCTTGTCTGCCCCCTCGAGGGCTTTCCTCAACAGATCGCCGGGCCAAGGCCTAATCACCCTCAGCCGCAGGGCGCCGGCCTTCACGCCCTCCTCCCTCAGCCTGTCCACCACCTTCTTGGCCAGCCCGTAGATGGAGCCGTATGCCACCATGACCATCTCGGCGTCTTCAGTTCTGTACGCGTTGAAGAGGCCGTATCTCCTGCCGAAGCGCCTCCCGTACTCCCTGTCTACCTCCTCTATCACCTTCAGAGAGCCCCTCAGCGCTTCCGCGGCCTGCCACCTGATTTCCCAGTACCACTCGGGCGTCCCCACAGCTCCTAGACCTATGGGGTGGTCCACGTCGAGCTTAACCCAAGTCCTGGTGATTGGGGCGAACTTGATCACCTCATCCTCGTCCTCGGGGACGTCCAGCGGCTGGAGGACGTGGCTCGTCCAGAACCCGTCGTAGGCCACCACCACGGGGAGGTGGACTCTGGAGTCCTCGGCCACGCGGTATGCCTGTATAACCGTGTCGAAGGCCTCCTGGGCGTTCTGCGCTATGTATATGATCCACCCCAGCTCCCTCATCGACATCACATCGCTGTAGTCGCCCCACACGTTTATAGGCGCCGAGTACGTCCTCACGGCCATGCCCATCACTATGGGTAGCCGCATCCCCACCGCTATGGGCAGATTCTCGTACATGTGGCCCAGACCCTGCGACGACGTCTCGGTGAAGGTTCGGGCCCCTGCGGCAGAGGCCCCGATCACGGCTGACATGGCGGAGTGCTCGCTTTCGACGGGTATGTACTCAGCGTCGAGTTCGCCGTTGTTTACGTACTCGGCGAGCTTCTCCACAACGGGGGTCTGCGGGGTGATGGGATAAGCCGCTATCACCTCAGGTCTACACATCTTCACCGCGAGCGCCACGGCGTGATTGCCGGTCAGCGCGATCCTCCTCTGCGCGACCTTCTTCTCCACCGGGGCTAGGGCCTGCGCCGTCATATCTCCCTCACCATCTTTATTGCGCCGGTGGGGCAGACCTCGGCGCAGACTCCGCAACCCTTGCAGTACTGGTAGTCGAAGTCTATCACCTTCATCCTAAAGACGCGGCCCCTGGGGCCCTGCACCTCCTTCCACGCCTCCACCACGGCATCGTCGGGGCAGTACATCCAGCACTTCCTACACATGATGCACTTGGAGTGGTCGATCACCGGCCTCTCCAGACGCCAACCGCCCGTGGTGTAGAATAGGCTGGAGCCGGGGAACACGGCCCCCGCCTTAGACACCTCAGGCCAGCCCACGATCTCGTAGGGTCCCGTCAAGAAGGCTGAGGTGGTGGAGATCACGCCCTTTGGCTTCGCCGCCTGCTCCACCCTCTCCGGCGGGACGACGAGGGCAGTTTCGTAGGCCTCTTTAGTCGCCGCGAAGTTCTCCTCCACAGCTTTACCCAACTGCGTCTCAAACGCGGTCTTTATGGACTCAAGACGCGGGAAGCCCATCACCTTGGAGAAGGCCCCGGCCAGCGGGCCGTTGGGCACGGGTAGGCCCACGTGTTTAAGGGCGATCGCCACAGCGTCCAGCAGCACCAGATAGACGTCGTTTCTCCCTATAATCTTCTTCATCTCCTCGGGGCTCTTCGCCGTGTTCACTATCACGCGTCCTCCGGGCTTCACCGCGTCTATGGCGAACCTCATGGTGTCAATGAGCTTATCGTCAAAGATAACCACCACGTCGGGGGTCTTGACGGGCTCCTGATCTTCGATTGGGCTTTTGTCAATGGTCAGGAAGGCCTTGACAGGTGCGCCTCTCCTCTCCGCGCCGAACTCTGGGTTGGCCAGTGCGTAAAGGCCGTCTATCACCGCCGCGTTGGCCACTATGTAGGTTGCCGTGACGATCCCCTGGCCGCCGCGGCCGAGCCAGACGGTTTCAACTCGCATAGGCTCTACCCATCTTCCCTTTAAAACTCTTTACTTCTATAAAGTGTAGATCCAAAGATTGCTTAGGTTGAAATTGTCTTTTATAATAATGAACTAACGTGATAAATAAGCCACAGAGGGGCCACGACGCCGAGCGCGGCCACGGCGACGGCGGCCGCGAGGGGCACAGCTGAGCGGCCGGCCGGTAGCTGGTCCATAAGCCTGAAGTAGTAGGGCGCCACCATCACCACGTTGGCTAGGACATACAGCGCGGGGCCCCAGCCCAGCCGCTCCGCGGTGATTAAGACCAGCAACATCTTGGGCCAGAAGCCGAACAGCGGCGGGAGCCCTATTTGGTGTATAGCCAGCGTCTTGGCCGCCCAGGGGGGCGTCCCGGCGTACATGGCGTAGAAGAGGCCAAGCTTCCCGAAGGCGTCGGCGAGCACAAGCGCGAAGGCGACCTCTGGGTGGAGGGGGTAGATAAACACGGCGAACCCTGAGTGCGCCACGGTGGAGTACGCCAATATGCGGCGGAGGTCTGCGCTGGTTAACGCTCCGAGGTTCCCCACCGCCATGGACAAGGCGCCGAGGAGGAAGGCAAGCGCGGCAGGGGGAGCCGGCTTAAAGGCGAGGAGGGCAAAGGCCGCGGAGAGCTTCGGCAGGCTCGCCAATATGGCGAGCCCGGCGGGGTGCGACCTGCCGTATACATCGGGGACCCACAGAAACATGGGGGCCACCCCGAGCTCCAGCGCCACCGCCAGGAGAAGAAAGGACTCGCCCAGGGGGGATCCGCGCTGGCCGAGGCCTATGAAGAGAAAGGCGGAGGCGAAGGAGGAAATCACCAAGTATCTAAACAACCCCTCGATGCTTCCCCTGTCTCTCAACGTGGGGAGCAACGCCGCAGGCGACAATATGGCTAGGACAAAGCCCAGCGCCTTGAGGTGGGGCGCCGGCTGAAACATTAGATAAACTCCGTATATGGAAAGCGCCGAGGCAAGTCCGGCGTAGCCGCTGAATACGCCGGCTCCCACCGCGACGACGCCGAGGAAGAAGGGGAGGGCGAGGGGCAGAAGCGGCGCATCTCTCCACATGTGCGCAGAAATAAACCCGATGAACAAGGCATCTACCGCAAGCGACCACCGCCTGAAGCCCATCAGAACTCTGGCGGCGAAGTACCCCGTCAGTATGTAGTATATATAGCTCAGCTCCATATCCCCAGCGCCAGAGCCACCGCGATTATGAAAGCCGCCGCCACCCCAGCCACGTAGAGGTAGTACTCAAGCTTAAGCCCCGCCACCTGGGCGGAGGCTCTGCGCACCGCAGAGACAAGGCCGTCGTGTAGAGCCGTGTCCACGAGCCAATCCACCACGGTTACTAGGTCGACGGCCAGCCGCCACAGCGGCGCTGAGCTCTGCAGAGCTCTGTCCACGGCCCGGTCCACCGCGGCCGCCAGGCGCCACGCGGCCCTAAAGGCAGAGGTCACAACCCGGTCATATAGCACCGGCAGGTAGAGCCGCCTCCGCAACACCTCCGCCTCCCCTGCGAATGCCAAGACGCCGCCGGCCAGCGACAGGAGGACCACAGGCGGAGGCGCCGCGATAAACACGAAGTTGGGCACCACCACAAGCGCCGTGTAGGGGATCCACATGGGCCCCCAGTCGTTGGTGGCCGGCAGCCGCAGGAGCTTGCCGAGGTACCCCACGGTGAGGGCCGACACCGCGACGGTCCAGAGAGGCGCCTCGCTCTTCGCCAAGGCCCCCACCGGCAGAACCCCCACCAGTATCAACATGCCCAGGAGTATTGTAATTTTGGCGATGTGCGGGTACGACTGCGGGAACCTGCTGTGGCTCGCGTGGATGCCGTGGCCCACGGCCATGAAGAGAGCCGCCTTGGCGAAGCCGTGGGCGTAGATCAGAAGAGCCGCCTCCTTGGGGTTCTCCAGTGCCACAGCCGTAATCATGCCCAGGTAGGAGGCGGTGGAGGCAGCCAAGACGAGCTTCGGCTCCCTCTGCCCCAGCGCGATGAGCCCCCCGGCAAACGCCGTGGCGAAGCCCACGAGAAACGCCGCCTCGGCGGCCCAGTGTGGGAGGAGATGGCCCAGCTTGAGGAGAAGTATCGGTCCGGCCTTCACCATGGTGGAGCTGTGGAGCAACGCGCTGACGGGCGTGGGGGCCGACATCGCCGTGAGGAGCCAGTCGGTAAACGGGAGCTGAGCCGCCTTGGCGAACGCCGCCACGAGGAAAAGCGCCGTTGCTACGTCATCGGCACGGCCCCAGCCGCTTATAAACGGGCTGTTGTGGTGCACCGCCATATATGCAGAGGCCACGAGGAGGGAGGCCGTGCCCACCTCCACGGACACTATCGCCCTGATCGCAGAAGAAGACGGGGGCCAGAGCCAAGTGATGCCTCCTGCCCGACTCCCGTCCCCGACGAACCCCATCTCGTAGTCGTCGCGGTAGGTCAATATGAGTCCCCAGCTCGCCAGGTCAAGCCCAGCCCACCCCAGGAGAAGGAGCACCCAGTGGTCAGCGAGGAGGAAAAGCTCCATGGAGCCGAAGAACACCCCCATCCACCCCCAGAACCAGCCGAGCCGCTCGGCGCCTCTCATGTAGAAGTGGGAATACGCGACAATCGCCAGGTAGACCCCCGCCACGAAGGCGGCGAATTCGCTGGGCTTGAGATACGGCGTCGCGGGCCCGGCGCCACCCAGCAACCCAGCCAGCATAAAGACGCCGGCGGCGGCCGCGGCGTAGCCCCTAGTTGCGAAGAAGTCGAGAAGAGCCGCGGCGAAGGCTACGGCCAGCAGTAGCTCTAGGCTAGCCATAGCGGAAGCACTAGGAGGAGGAGATAGGGCGCGGCAGCGGCGGCCAAGACCGCGGCGTACATCTCCGCGGGGTACTCCACCTTGCCTTCGCCGGCTCTATACATCTGGTTGAAGAGGTAGAAGCTGTAGACGGCGGTGGAGACCAAGGCGGCGACCGCCAGCGCCGCCATGTAGAGAAGCGGAGGCACGCCAGCCGCCACATATGCCTTGCCGATGAGGTTGATGCCGAAGAGTCCCGCCAGCGCCACGAAGCCCAGCACGCTCACGGCGAGGAGGTGCCGGTCCCACCTCACCTCGCCGATGGACCTGGTGTGGAGCGCCACAATGTAGAGGCCGGCCAGCATGAAGAGGGCGGCCTTGGCGTAGGCGTG
Source organism: Pyrobaculum sp. (assembly GCA_036833835.1). GTDB lineage: Archaea > Thermoproteota > Thermoprotei > Thermoproteales > Thermoproteaceae > Pyrobaculum. Next base: position 14,861 of record DAITPC010000033.1, read on the forward strand.
CCCCACAAACAAAAGGGCCGTCGCGGCGTAGCTAATTAACTCGTTGCGTATGGCGGCGGCCGCCACGAGGAGGCCCATGTTGGCAACTGTGGAGTCCGCCAACGCCCTCTTGAAGTCCGTCTCGCGGAACACCAGCAGAGAGCCGTAGACCGCCGTCACGAGGCCGTAGAGGAAGAGCGCGTCAAGAGGCCAGCCGGCGCCCGCCTTAAGCCTCCAGATCCAGTATGCCATAAGCCCCACGTGGACCGGCGACAGCAAGGCGCTGAGGGGCGTCGGCGCCTCTGCGTGGGCGTAGGGAAGCCAGAAGTGCACGCCCGCAGTCCCCATTTTTATCAAGAAGCCAAGCAAGACCAGCAACGAGGCAACCCCAGCCGCCCTGAATACGTCGGCAGTCGGCGTCCCCGAAATCGCCACGCCTACTAAGAAGAGTATGGAGCCCACCTGGGCCCACACGAAGTACAGCAGAGCCACGAACCGGCGATTGCCGTAGCCGAAGTACCAGATCAGCAGGAAGCTGGTGATTATGCTAAGCTCCAGCGCAAGGAAGACGAAGATGAGGTTATCGAAAAGTATTATGTAGACGAAGGAGAGGACGTAGAGGACGTGCACGCCGTAGTACCACCGGGGCGCCCCCAGGTGGCGGAGGTAAGGCGGCGAGTAGAAGGCCACCAGCAGGCCCAAGATCACTGAAGTCACCACAAACGGCAACTTGTAGAAGTCCATGGAGACGGCAACCTCCCCCACGTAGGGGAGGACGGCCAAGGTGCCTTTCCCAGGCACGAGGAAGAGCAACATGGCGGCCGTCGCCGCGAGGGCCGCCGGGAGCCCCAGCCTCAGCGCCGCCAGTGCTAAGACGCCGGAGATGGCTGTGGCCAGGAGGAAGACGTCGCTATACATGGCCCTCCCTCGCCAGCCTATACACCGCGGCCACCATAAGCACCGTCTCCGCCACGCCCACAACGGCGGCGACCGCCAGGAGGGATAAGTCGCGCGACAGCGCGGCGCCCCAGATCCCCGCCATGATGGCCACCTCGGCGCCGATTATCACCCGCACCAGCGAGTTGGCAACCGCCACAGCCGCCACGCCGCCCGCCAGCAACAACACCAGAAACACCAGCTCAGTCATGGGACAGCCTCGCCGCAACGATGAAGGAGAAGAGCAACAGAACCGCCGCAAGCGGCACCAACACGGGGTCGACGGAGGCGGTCAACGCCCCCTGACCTGCCCCGGGGAGCAGGAGGAGGGGCAACGCCCCCAGCGCCGCCAAGGCCGCAGGCCTCATCTCAACGGTGCGGTTCCCCTCGGAGAGGCTGGCCGCCGCCACAATGACCAGGGTCAAGGCCGCCACCACGTACACAAGCGTTATCAATATGAAAGCCGCCGAGAACTCAGGTTGCAGAACCCACACGGCCCCCGCCACGGCGATCCCCAGGAAGGTTAAAGAGATGGCGGCGAGTATGTTGTCTCTTGTTTTAATTATGGCTAGGACGAGTAAAACGGCTAAAACAGAGACCACCCACAGCATGGCAACGTATTAACCCTCCTATAAAAATTAACCCAACTACATCTCGATAAATAGATACCCGTGTCTTCAGAAGTAGGAAATGAAATATCATGAAAATTAAAGGCGCATAGCTACGTACCTAGCTATAGACAACAAGGCGGTGGCGAGAGCTACGGCGGAGAGAAGAAGGAGGAGAGCCGTCACGCCGCTGGGAAGGCTTGGGTAGTTTTTCAACACATTTACAGCCGCCGCGTTGCTAAGCGACTGGCCCACCACCCGCGCCTCCGCCGCCAGGGCTGAGGCGGTGCCCCTCCTAGCGGGCGGGACTGAGGAGAGAATAAGCGTGGTGTTGGGCACGATGAAGAGGGCGAATCCAACCCCCATGAGAAATAGAAGGTGCGGAGACGGGCTTGAGACGGCCGCATGTGCATATGCGAAGAGCGACGCGGCGAGGAGGGCGGCGCCCCCCGCCGACACCACAGAGGGCGACGTCTTGTCGCTCAGCCGCCCAGCCACAGGCACGAAGATCGCCATGGCAAGAGCCTGGAGTGCAAGCAGCATCCCGGCGTCTCGCGGCGTCATGTTGTACTCCTCCTGGAACAAAAGACTAAGCGTGGGAGTCAACGCCGCCGTAGAGAAGTAGTTAAGAAACGCGGCGAGCAACAAGGCGGAGAACACAAAGCTTCGAAACAGCCTCACGTCGACAACCGGGCTCCTCTGCCCGCTCTCGTAGAGAACTGTGAGCGTCAACGCCGCCAATCCCACGCCGGTGAAAAGCGGGGAAGCCGCCGAGACGCCCCACACCACTAGAGCCAGCGAAAGCGCCGATAAGACCGCGCCCACCCAGTCAAAATCCTCCCCGACCTGTGTCCGCTGGGCGGGAAGACCTCTAGCCAGAAAAACCGACGCCGAAAGCAGCACCAAGGCAGGTAGAAACACGGCTCTCCAGCTGACCTGGGCCAGAAAACCGCCTAGAAACGGCCCCGTGAAGAGCCCCAGATAAACAGACATAGAACTCAGGTCTATCGCTGAGGCTCTTCTATCCGGCGTGGCTGCTTGAAAAAGCAATGCGTTATTACTTCCGAAAACCGCCGCCAACCCCACCCCGCCCACGGCGAGGGTTACGCAGAGCAGGTCGAAGCCAGGCGATAGAGACGCCGAGGCTAGGCCAGCCACAGCCACCAGTAGACCTGTTCTAAACACCACGACAGGCCCCAGCACATCCGCCGACCTGCCCAGAGGAAGCACAGAGACGGCCACGGCCAAGGTGAAGGCGACGAGGCTCAACATGGTGTCAACGGCGCTGACCCCCAAGTCTCTGGCCACAAGAGGTAGAGATACGCTAAGAGTGCTGAGGGAAAACGGAGCCACGAAGGAGCTGGTCACCACAGACGCCAACGCCCGGTTCACGTAGCTACACAAGCCTGAAGTTAAATCAGTTCACATATGCGAAATTTTGAAACCAGCAGGACGACGCAAGCATCATTGCGGAGGTCTTCAAAAGCCACCACGAGGGGCTTCAGAGGTCTCGCCAGGCGTCCGAGGAGGCCCTTCGGCGCGGTTAGAAACTCCGTATACAGGCTGGAGGCGCAAGTCGTGGTCCAAGTCATAAGTCTGAATCTAAAGGCATAGAGACGCGAGGGCAACACTCAAGCTAAGGTATAAACTTCGAGTTCTTCACTTACGGCTTCGGCCACGTAACCCGCTACCTGGCAGATGGCAAGGACACCATATATCCGACGGGGCTCCACGACGTCCTCTTCCCAGCTAAGGCATGAAGCCTTTAACGAAAGTCTTAAGTATAGCTAGAGACCCGGAGGGGCTTGGAGGAGCGGCTTGCAGACGTAGGCAAACGGCCTCGCCTCGGCCAATCTCTACCGAGTGGCCGCTGTGCCCTTCAAAGACCTAGACAAACAGCCGGGAATGTGGTGGAGAAAAAACTTAGCAAAGCGGGTCTTGAACCCCTCGTAGTTGCCGCCAGCCTACAGCTTCTTCGCCTTTCTCCTCTGGACGGTGAAAGAGCTCACGGGGGCATATTGAAGAGAAGCCTTCAGGAAGTCGCTTGGCCCCTGGACGATACTCCAGGGACGTGGACTGGACGCAACAAGCTGGAGGAGCTCGTGGAATGATCACAAGCGACATGAGGCGGGCGCTGTGAAGCGGGGGGCCATCGTAGGACTGCGTGAAGCAACGCCGTGGCGACATCAGGCGGAGGGAGTTCTAGCCTCCGTGAGGGACGTGGTGTCTATATACTTAGTGATCTCTCACCGACCTATCGAGCCAGGAAATAGTGGGGGTGGGGATCGGAGGAGTTAAACCCTTTTCCAACGACCACCTGCGGTAATACGCCAGCTGGCCCGAGCCCCTCGCCGTCTGCACAACGCGCGAGGAGAAGAGAAGGTCTAGGCGAGGCGCCCGCCACGTGGGACAACACACAGAACTACACAAGCCAAGTTCTACATTCACCCCCATGGCTACGTCAAGACACACGATATGGTAGAACCCAAGGATGAAGATGGTGCGGCCGCCGGGATTTGAACCCGGGACCGCCCGTTAAAGGCCCCGGGGCTATTTGGGGAGTGGTGTACCCCGGAGAGTTTGGCTACTTGGGTTGCCTGTGTCTGCGCGGCTCACCAGCTTAATATGACTACAGTTCCTTAGTTACATTTTTATCAATTTTATTCGCAGATAGAAAAGTGGGTTTTTAGTAGCTTCTCCAGAGACCCCCGCCCTCTCCGTCTGCGTTGATCAGCGCTATTATTATAGCCGATTATCATTTTGAAGAGACCCATCAGAAACACGGGTTGGAGGGGTTTAAGAGCCGCACCACTGACGGCAAAGTTGCTGAGACCCGGGTTTGAAAAACGAAAAGCGGGAGGTTTACAGATTCTTAACCCACCCACCGCCTTCGAAACGGAAGCCCAGCCACTTACACGTCTTTA
>DAITPC010000034.1:0-19250 GCA_036833835.1 Pyrobaculum sp.
GTGCCGTTTTGGAACAACGCGTTGATACCAGTGCTGTGGATACTCAGCGCGTCGGTGTGCGCCATTGTGCTGGTTAAGTTGCTTATACACAGCGAGGAGATTACAAAATTCACCACACGCGCCGGCATGGCGCTGGAGGTCGCTAAGCTGGTTGCGGTGTTGGCGCTTGTGAACCTAGCCATATACGGCGGCACCGTCGCTACTAGAGTAAGCGGCTGGGCCCTCGCCTACGGCCCGCTGGCCTCCGCCTTCTGGGGCGGAGTAGTTGTGGCGGGGATATTGATCCCGCTGGCGATTGGGCTGGCTAGCTGGAAGAGGGAAAACAAGCTGTTGATCCTCCTCGCCGCAGTGCTGGCGCTGGTAGGCGCACTGATTTTACGCATAGTGGTGTTGCAAGCCGGCGTGTTCGAGCCGGTGGTTTAAACCGACGGGTACCAACCAGCTCTGGTTTTTTCCAGCTTTTTCTCATTGACATATTGCCGAATTTTTCTCACAAACTCTTGCCAGAGATCCCCTTTCCCGCATAGGAAATGTCCGTCGTGGGCTACGTCGAGAATTATCATGCTGAATGTCAGGAGGTTGTCCAGCTCGGCGGCCGGTATGTAGACCACTTGGCCGAACTCCTCGTTCATCACGGCGTATTCGCCGTCTTCCACAACCACCGCGATATCCCAGTCGCTCATGCCGTGGAAATCGCCGCGGGCCCGCGACCCGAACAAAACCACGTCGCCAACGCGGCACATCTTTTGAATAAATTCCGCCAAGGCTTCAGCCACCTCCCGCTGCCTCCTCAGCGCTACCTCAATCCACCTGTCCATCTCCACAGCGCCTCCATACAACGTAGGCATTCCTCTGCCTCCCACCTCTCGTAGTGCCCCAGCCTCGCATCTGGGTACCTGGCTTGTATGTAGTGTTCCTCCAGCGACTTAGCGCATCTAGCTACCTCCTCTGGAAGCTCCTGGTTCCGCAACTGGGCCAGCCTTTTGATCATCTCATAAAGGCTGTGGGTGAGGGGTCTCGCGCCAACCTCTTTTATTAGCAACGCCTTGAGGAGGAACTCTGCGGATTGCTGGGCTAGAAAGCAGGCGAGGTCGTACTCATCGGCCTCAAAACTACGCCTGGCGTAGCTTCTGTATCTCTCCGCCTTCTCCACCCAACGCTCCACGTATTTTTAGTGGTCCAAATTAAGATTTGTGTCGATTAAGAACCGCGTTGATTTGACGAGGTTCCGCGGCGCGTCGTTGCTGGTGGAGGCGCTTGAGGCGGCTCTTGAAGCCGCCGACCCCTACAGCGCTGTGTTAAGACACGTGAGAAGGGTAGACAACGAGGTGGAGGTGGCCGGCCGGAGATACTCCCTGTCTGGGGCGGTGCATGTGGTGGGGTTTGGCAAGGCTTCTCTCAAGATGGCCCGGGCGCTGGTCGACATATTAGGCGACGTGGCGGGCGGCGTCGTCATTTCGCCCGTTGGCGGAGGCTCCGTGGGCCCCGTTGAGGTTTTGAGAGGCGACCACCCCCTGCCTGGCGAAAACACCCTCCGCGCCTCGGAGAGACTTCTCCAATATCTAGAGGGCGTCGGCGAGGGGGATCTGCTTTTTGTTCTTATCTCGGGCGGGGGCTCGGCGCTTTTTGAGGCGCCGGAGGAGGGTGTCTTCCTGCAAGACATCGCATGGGTGTCGGGGGAGCTGATGAGGAGAGGCGCCGACATAGTGGAGCTAAACGCCGTTAGGAAGAGGCTGTCGGCTGTCAAGGGCGGGAAGCTCCTCAGGCGCATAAAGGCGCGGCGCGTGGTTTCGCTCATAGTAAGTGACGTGGTGGGGGACAGGCTGGACACCATCGCCTCCGGCCCCACGGCCCCAGACGAGACCGCCAGGGAACACGCCGTGGCCGTCCTGCGGAGATACGGCCTCTGGGAGGAGATGCCGCCGCATCTACGCTCCGCGCTCCTGCGCACCCCAGACACGGTGAAGCCAGACGACCCCCTCCTGGAGAGGGTTCACAACGTGGTGGTGGCCAGCAACCTCCAGTCGCTCCTCGCCGCCTCCCAGCTCCTGGCGGACAAGGGCTTCAACGTTGTCATCCTCTCCGCGGCGCTTGAGGGGGAGGCGAGGGAGGTCGGCCGCGTCTTGGCCTCCGCGGCGAAGTCCGCGGCGTGGTTTGGATACCCGGCGAAGCCGCCTGTAGCTTTGCTGGCAGGTGGAGAGACAGTGGTGCGGGTGAGGGGTCGGGGCGTTGGCGGGAGGAATCAGGAGCTGTGTCTCTCCTTTGCCATAGCCGCCAGGGGCCTCCCCGTGTCTGCGGCTTGTATGGGGACAGACGGCGTAGACGGCAACAGCCCCGCGGCTGGGGCGGTGGTAGACGGAGACACGGCGGAGGAGGCGGAGAGGGCCGGCCTCGACCCCCTGGGGCACCTCGACAACAACGACAGCTACACGTTCTTCCAGCAATTACACAGAGCCATCTACACCGGCCCAACTGGAACAAACGTAAACGACGTATTCATCGCAGTGGTCGGACATTAAGTTAACAGCCCCTTTTTATGCGACGAGATTAATAGGCGATGAGAAGAGGTCTCCGAAGAGGCTGTCGTCCGTACGGAAAAAACCCCTGCCAGCGGCTACGCTGGCGAGGAGGCAGCTCGTTACCGCGTAGATCTGCAGAGAAGAGATCTGGCGTAGCCCGCCACCACGTCTGCAAGTTGCAAGCCTGGCACTCTCCTCGAGTCGCGTTCAAGTACCTGGGCCTTTAGATACTGCCTAGGGAGAGGCTGGTTGTCTACAACCACCAACTTGGCGCCTGACGCCAGCTCCTCCACAGCTCTAGCCAAATCTTCGGAAGATGTGTAATTGATGGCCGAATACCTAACGTCGGCCACCACCCTGATAAGTTCTATAATGGCTACGACATTTCCGCGCCTTCTTACATCAAGCCACTTTAACACCCCGCCGACGTGTGACATCTGTTTGAGATTTTCTACGAGGTGGGCGCCGAGTTCCAGATGGGAAACTCCTCTTCTGCCCCTCAACGCAACTGCGCCCAACGCGACAGAGTTACAGCTCTCCTTCAACCCGCTCTCGTCGATAAATACAATCACAAAACTTTGTCTTAAGATAAGGACAAATATTAAACGGTAACGCAGGCGGATGTGTCCCCCCAGAAAGGGGAGGGAATCTACCGGCGGATGCTCCTACGACGATGGTCTTCTCTTGGGGGATTCTACTAGGCGTCTTCTGTCGTCAGCGAACTCGGCATTCCTCATCTTCGGCATAGAACCGAGTCATCACGAAGCCGTCTGACAGGTCTATTTTAAGCATTCACAAAATTTCCTCAGGCGGCAGGCAGGGCAGAGGGGGCCTTTTCTACAAGACCCGCGTAGAAAAGCTCTGTAGTGAGGCTCGGGGTCTTTCGGCTCAACAAAGATGAGTTTAGGCGGCCTCTCGGGCTCTTGGATGTGGAGCTTGACCCGGGGTCTGCGCCATATTTTGGCGGCTACGTCGCCCTCTGCAGCCGCCATGCTCCTCACGACGTTATTGCCGACGCCCTCTCTGTTGTATTTAAATACGTAGATGTAGTCCGTCGCCACGCCTGCTATGGAGTATATGGCCACGTTGTTCCACAAGTCGGCGAAGCCTACATAGGGCAGAGGTTCGGCGTATTTATAAAAGTGGTAAGCCTCATCTAAGGGGCCGCCCGGCGCCTCGCCCCTGGCCGCCCTGCTGTAGTACTGGAACTCCTGGAGCAACTGGGGGAAGGCCTTCTCCACATCCCGCGGCGTCAGGCTCCGGCCGATCTCCAGGAGCGACTCCACAGCTCTCCTGTCGCCTTTAACAGCCTTGCGGACCACAGAGGCCAAGGTTTCTACCTCTACAATCTTCAACACCTCGGCGTATCTCACCCTGTCAAGCAAGGCGCGTGTAAAGACCGCCACCTCCTTCTCTTCTGCGTAGCTCCTCGCGTAGAGGGGGCACACCACCGCGTAGCCAACGGCGTCTCCCGGCACGTACCGTATTCCGTACTTTCCCCTCTCCCTCTCAAGCCAGCTCTTGAAAAGGTCGTAGGCCCCCCTCCTCACTAGCCGTCCCAGCAACGTGCTCACGACATTTATACATAACCTATAAATAGACACAGTAAGATGGAGCGGTGCAGATCTCTGAATCCGGCGAGTTTGTGGTATCCAAGCCGCCGGAGGAGGTGGTGAAGCTTTTAAAAGACCCGGCAACGGTGGCTCGCCTCATCCCGGGCGTGTCTGGCGTGAGAGAGAGCGGCGGGGAGTACGTCGGGGAGGCCTCGGTGAAGCTGGGCCACCTATCGGGGAAGATGGCGGTGCGGTTTAAATACGCCGAGGTGAGGGAAGACGGGGTGGTAGTCGTCGGCAGGGCGACCGGCCTCCAGACCACCGCAGACTTCACAATAGCTGTCGACACGGAGCCCAGAAACGGCGAGACTCTGGTCAAGTGGAAGTTCCAGGGCATGGCCAGGGGGCTCGTCGCATCGCTGGCGCCTAGTTTGGTACGAAACGCATTGAGTAAGATGGCGGAGGAGGCGGCGAGCAACTTCGCCCATTATTTACAGAAGTAGAAAAGCCGCCGCGGCGGCACTTATTATATGAGCCACGGTGCAGTATATGCAGAAAGCCCTCAGCCTGACCTCTAATGCTACCAATGTCGCCACGGCCAGCAGGGCCAAACCCCCCACACCTGTCTAAACCCCAGGTAATACGACGGGAAAACCCCGGCGAACCAAGCCGCCCCGAGGTATTCCAAAGGCACTCCAAACGGCCTTGCGTAGGGCGAGGCGAGCACCACCTCACAGCCGCCTCGCCTAACCTTCCCGCAGAGGGTCTGGGGCTTGTTGAAAAGAGTGTGCACCAAGCCGGAACATGCCAAAAACAGAAGCGCGACTTCCCTCAAACCCAACAACGCAACGCAGATCCCAGCACATGCCAAGATGGCTACAGCTATGTATGTTATCACGTTGAGGAGGGTGTCTAGCGGTTTTAAATTTTGGCCAGAGCTTGAGGTCGCTGGTAAGCCACGACAGGATACGTATCTCAAGCCGTAGGCGATGCAACGTGTTCGGTCCATGGCGATTCAGCCGGTGGGCGACTGGGGGTCTTGCGGTGGTTACGCAAGACTCTCATATGACATAAAGAGTCGGCCGGTTGGTGTATAGGCGGACTGGCGGACAGTCCCTTCTCCTATTCTACTTCACACCGCCCGCGAGGGACTCCTCCTTGCGGAGGGGCCTCCGGCGTAAGGTGGAGGAGGTAGGCAGAGTGGAAGAACGACCTGCTGGCATCCAACGGCTTTAACCGCATGCTCAACGCCCCTTTCTGCTCCCCGCTGTTTCGGGTTCCGTACACGCTTAGCAAATCGCCTCTCCGCCTAATATTGGACACCTCGTATCTGCCGTTTTGAGTAGCAAAGCGCTAGAAGGCTCAAACAAGCCGTAACTGCCGAGGCCTACCATTGAGATGCTACCAACGGAGTAGAAACGCCTTGTATGCGCCGTCTACATGAGAGGTTTTGTGGTGATGCAATTCGTCGGCTTGGTTCAGCCGCTTCCCAGTAGACCCTTAGAGCCCCCACCGAACGGCGTTGGTGAGGTCCCGATTCCGCCGGGTTTTTCGAGGTCTCCCAGCGTGAACCTAGCAACAGCCATGTAAAACTGGCGTAAACAGATGAAGACCCCCTGAGGGGGCCGGCGTGGGGGCGGCGGTGGGGCTTCCAGGGGTGAGAGGTTACGAGGTCTCTTGCTCCACAAGCGCAAGCTCAGCCGGTTGCTTGTCGACAAGCAGGTTGATGAAGGGAAGATGAGGGGTAAGGTTTTTATGTCGCATTCAACTACCACGAGTCTATCTGCGATGTTTTTAACATTTTGGATCTAGCCGCAAGGCGGGGAGACTACGCCGTTGTGGTGAAGGCATATGATGGCTTCAACGCGGTGGTCGACGCCGTGGTCGGCGGCAGATCGCTTCTCGGCCTCGCCCCGCCGGAGGAACACTCCCATTTTTCTCACCTCTGCTATATGGTTGGGTCAAGGTCCTTTCTTCAACACACCAAGTATAACCCAAGCAAGTATTCATAAAACATAAACTATACTACACTATTTTTACATAAAAAGTCAAAAAAATGACTATATTTTTAGACCTAAGCGGGTGGCTTGGGTGGCGGTATTACTACTAATGCTATATAAAGGAAAATCCCAAGTAGTACCATTGCTAAGATTAGCGACACAGTTACGAATTTTTTCTCTGCTGGTAGAATCGGCTCCACATCCTCTTTACTCATAATGTTAGATTTTGTCCTCCTATAAAAATTTTCTTTCTTAAACTTGAGTACTTAAGGAATATACAAAACTAACCCCAATGACAGACATACTCGCATCTCCTATAAGTAAAGCCTTGATATTATGATTATTCTATATAATTTTTTAGTCCTCTTGGTTTAATTAATATAATACCTGATTTCATCGCAATTATATAAGCCCTGGGGATCCAAAGTCTTAGGATCAGTAGCGCAGAAGCAAAAACAAGACCGGCAAGCAACGGAATTCCAAAGGCGATAACGACGCCACCTATTATTATCAGACTTGCAACAACAATCCCTTTTAAGAACCTCATTGCTATGTATTTACGTCTAGCGGATCTCCTATCTATCTCCATCTCCGACAAGAAACTTTTAATGACTTTAAGCGTCGCGACGTAGAGGAGACATGCCGGCTTATCTTTATTTTGCTCTTCAGCACATACGCGGGGTAGATCTGAAACCACCTCTACCCGCGGTATCTTGTACGTATCAACAAGCCAGCGATGTAGAAAATATATGGCTTTCCCCAAAGCCCTACCCGCGTTGTAGTTATCACCATTTGCACGGTAGTAACATGCAAGTATATAGAAATAATCAGCCAATGCGCGAAATGGAACGCGGCGTGTTTCGTCAATATTCCCGCCAACTTCCTCTAGGCCTTCAACAACTCCTTTTGCGTACTCGCCTGGCAATTCCGTAACACGTATTGCTATATTTGCAATTTTTCTAGAGTTAATCCACATAGATGTTAACTAAGTTCGAAATATAAAAAATTTTAAAAAAGTTTTCTAAGTATGCCCCCTGTTACCTCCCCTTAAGTATGAAGAACCAGTGGACGTCGTGGAAGAATAAGTAGCTTATGAATAGCCCAATCCATATTATGAAGCCGAACAACGCGATGAAGTACACCTTTGCCAACTTTCCATAACCTGCCTGTTTTAGAGTTCTGAAGTCTGAAACTATACCTATCGAGAAGAAGGTTAGTGCGAAGAACCACTTCCTATAGAAGGCGTCGGTCTCGGTTAGAACTGCTCTTACTTGGTCGTTAGCTTTCTTAAATGCGTCTTTTTCACTCATGCCCTTTGCCTTGTACACGTCGATAAGCCACAAGCCGAGGAACAACAGTACTAGAAATGTTAAGAAGTATCCAATGACGAATTTGGGAAATCTAAACCAGATTTCTATCTTCCTCACCTTTTCACCCGGCCTCTTCTCTATTGCGGCAACCCACAACACGGCGAGAATAAACGCCCAGACGCCGATAAATATATCGATAAACACCTTCGTGACGACGCCGGCGTTAACTATCCAACCTTCTAGGTAGGGCTTCCACTCCGGCCGTGTTCCTAATATCAACGCTTCAGACAAGGCTGTTGACGCCGCCGCGGCGCCGTCGGTTTTTACAGCTAAGCCCATCCATGCGCCGATAACAAGCGGATGGATTTGTCCAATCGTGTAGGCGCCTAGGAACGGAAGTATCAATAGCTCAATTACTGCAAATATCACCACTAATGAAGACACCATAACTGGATACTTTGGATCTGCCCTAATAGCAGCGGCTGTGGCCATAGCCGCTGAGACGCCGCAGATAGATATACCAGAAGCTAATACTGCGGAGAGTTGTCTATTCAACCCAAAATATCTTCTAGATATGAAATATACCAAGGACCAGTAGATTAGATACGCCTCAATTATTGCGCATATCCCTCTAAATAAGAAGTTTGCCAACACCTCGGGAGGCACTCCCACCGCCTTTGCGCCTATATGAGCGCCTAGAAGAACAATCGCGATTTTTACAAACAACTCAGGGCGGGCAGCTTCCCTAATTTTTGCAGCAAACCCTCTAAAGAAATTGGCAATAATTAAACCGACAAGTAACGCAAATAGATAACCTGCATCTCCGGTGAGCGAAAGAGACCAGGAAATGCCTAGTCTTGCATATTTTTCTGGCGTTGCGGAGATATAGGCATAGTGCCCAATCCAATACAAGAAGAGTGTAGCCCAGTAAATGAAAGTGAATCCCACTATAAATTTCTTCAAATTCCATCCCATAGCCTTAGCAGCTAATGTAAGAAGTGCAAGGATGAAGATGTATGTGAATATCATTGAAGCCGCCGGGTGAAGCCATGCATATGTCTTGGTTAGCGGGCTCACGGATTTAGTCCAGTCAAGCCAGTCTGATGCCAGTCTGTTAGTCCACCCCAATAAGTCGTACCCCCATGCAGCAGGCAACGCCAAGAAGAATATGAGGAGACCTAGATATAGCGCCCACCAATCCTCCTTCTTCCACAACGAACTCCAGTCTATCTTCTGACCAATAGGTTGTGACTGAGCCATGAGAGTTTTTCTAAACACCATTATTTAAGACTTATTACAAATCTTCATGTAATAAGTTTACTTAAATAATCGTTATTCTTTATTTTCAGTGTACAACTAGTAGGTTGTGTGTACAACTGGTATATCCTCGTAGCATAGGGTTGTGAAACAAGACATTAAATGCTTTTTAGGGTAATTAATACATGTACATTGCTGAGCTTAAAATGAATGATATATCAAATATTAAACCTCTTAAAGCTCCTACAGGTGTTGTCATGAAGCACGGTGGTGATCTTTTTATGAAGAGCCAGGTTTATTGTGAGGCATGAGTCTAAGAGCCCCATTAGGCGTCCGGAAAATCGTCAGTTGAATTGGTGTTGCGGCAGTCAACCTGGGATGCCTGTGGATGATTGATACCTCAATACGCTAGGCTGTGGTATAAATGCGCGTTAAAGGTGGGGGCGGAGCACGTGGTGAGACCATGTTCTATGTGTAAGGGTACTCTAAATGGAGTAGTTCCTCATCTCAACAAGATGTATAACAAGAATTTGACTTTTAGCGATTTGATGGACTTAGTGTATAAAGCGGCTGTCATTAAGCCCTCTTAAACTCTGTAAAGTCTGTAACATGTTAACCAGACATCAGGTGGTTCGGCAAGATTGCCCAGGCCAGTATTGTATCTTCTATATTCAAACTTCCTGATAAATAAATCGATTTCTTAAGTATTTCTTCGAGGGAATGTTGTCCAATTTTGTCATAAGTAACCTTAGTTATATTCCTTGTTGTTAAATACGCGGATTATCGCCGGTTGGCGGGTGGGCAAGTTGAGGTATACACATGGCGAGATCTCGCCGTCTACGTTGATAAACAACGTGGCAGTTGGTTGTTCGTGACGTTCCGTCAGTTCTCTGGGCGAGGGAAATATGAAGCGAGACGCAGGCTTTTTTCCTTTGCCTTGGTGGAGGCTTCCTCTTTCTTTTTCGAGCTCTAGGTTGGGCTTCTCAGAGAGGTCTGTAAACGCCTTGAGCTTAGTCACTTCGGCGTTTGGCATGTAGTTGATGTTGCTTATTTTCACCTCGTCAAATCCCATGTTAGCCGCCAGGTCTATGAAATCTAGAAGTTCTTTGTAGTTGTCGCGGATTAGCAGTATATTGCAACTAGCCGTCCACGTTTTTTCTTAGCGAGCTTTCTTACGTTTGTTACAACTTTGTGAAGTGGACAGCCTAACCTGATTTCTCGTGGGTTGCTGGAGTGGCGCCAGCAAACGTAATTGCCACCACATCGAGGTTTGGTACTATACCGAGCTTAGCGTCAAGGAGTGTGGCGTTTGTGGTAACGCCTACATTTGAAACCTCAAGGGCTTTTTTGGCGAATTCATCAAAGTTGGGATGTAGGAGAGGTTCTCCCCATCTCTGTAGATGTATATATTCAGCCGCCAGCTCCCGTACTTCTTCCATAAACCTGTTGAGGGGGCTAAGTTTCATAAATTTGGAGTTCCACTTATCACGCAGGACAGTGAGAGGGCAGTACATACGGCGAGCGTTACAGACAGAAGAAATCTCTACCTGGAAAATCACAGATGAGCTTATAAAAATAACAATGCGCCCGGAAAGGTTCTGATTCCGCAGTCCCGCCGCCTATGATTAAGATATTGTATATAACTATTAAGGTGGCGACAAGCGGCTAAGGAGGAGGTGGTAAGGAACTTAGACTTCTACCTCTGCAAGATGTTGCAGATCGTAAGACAACGGGACCTCTCCGCCGATGTGTATCTCTTCAGCTCTTTTGCACGGGGTGTGGCCTGACCAGACGGCGATGCGGATATGTTGACAATTCCGACGTGGTGGGAAGAGATCTATTCAGCATCGCCGAAGCCCTGGACAGAATAATGGCGGAGCTAGGAGTAACGGGGGTTTTTGAGATACATTTAGTTACGCGGGACCTCTTTCAAAAATGGCATATGAAGATCGACATCTTGATCCCGCCGAGATGCCGCGACATAGAGGACTAAGAACGTGACGCGCCACTTTTAGGGGATGAAAGTTAAAAACAATTCTGCACACGCCCAGGGACAAACCGTAATTGAAGACGTCATAAGCTTTATAACTGCCTTGTAGCAGTTAACATGGCTCTCTCCGCTCTTCTCTCTGCTGGTCTCGACAAAGTTAACGAGTTCATCCACACGGCTGAGCCCATCACGGCCTTCTTGGGGTATAGGGTGGTGGAGCTCTCAGAGGGGAGGGCGTGTGCTGAGTTCGACATGTCGCCTAACGCCCAGAGGATCGGGGGCGTGTTGCACGGCGGCGTCATCGTGGCCGTGTTAGATGAGACCATGGGCTTCGCCGCGTTGACGGTTAACGACGGCGTTGACCAGGTCACGGTGGAGCTTAAGGTCAACTTTCTGGAACCCGGCGTGGAGGGGCCTTTTAAGGTGTGTGGACAGGTGGTAAGGAGTGGGAGGCGTATCGTGGTGGTGGAGGGGGAGGTGAGGGATGCCAGAGGTAGGCTTGTGGCGAAGGCGCTTGGGACGTGGTATAGCCTGCCTAGACAAGTGGGGGATAATGTTTATATATCCGCCGAATCCTAAATAGACATGTCGGGGATTATGTAGAGGTGCTAGATACTACTCTGAGAGACGGGGCGCAGGGCGCAAACGTCTCCTTCTCCCTCCAGGACAAGATCAGGATTGCCCTTAAGCTCGATGAGGTGGGGGTGGATTACATAGAGGGGGGTTGGCCCTACTCAAACCCCAAGGATCTCGACTTCTTCAAGGCGATGAGAGACTACGGCTTGACCAGGGCGAGGCTTGCCGCTTTTGGGAGCACCAGGCGGAAATACACGAGATCGAAGGACGACGAGAGTCTCAACGCAATTGTGAAGGCGGACGTGCCTGTGGCTGTCATCTTCGGCAAGAGTTGGACTCTTCACGTGCGGGAGGTCTTGGGAGTGACGTGGGAGGAGAATTTGGCGATGATTGCAGAAAGCGTGGAGTATTTGAGGGGACACGGCATGGAGGTGATCTACGACGCGGAGCACTTCTACCAGGGGTATCAGGAGGATCCAGAGATGGCGCTTGCCTCTATAGAGGCGGCGTGGCGCGCCGGGGCGCGGATGATTGTATTAGCCGACACCAACGGGGGGACGCCGCCGCATGAAATCTACAGAATCACGGCGGAGGTCAGACGGAGGTTCCCCGCCATGCCGCTGGGCGCCCACATGCATAACGACATCGGCTGCGCCGTGGCTAACACCCTCATGGCCGTGGCGGCCGGGGCGAGGCATGTCCAAGGCACTATAAACGGCGTGGGCGAGCGCACCGGCAACGCTGATTTGGTGGCTGTGCTCCCCACCCTTGAGCTTAAGATGGGGTTTAGGGTGCTTAGAGAGGAGCCTCCTCCTGTGAAATACGGCAAGCTCAGAGAGGTGTCCAGGCTTGTATACGAGGCGCTTGGTGTCCAGCCCAACCCGTATCAGCCTTACGTGGGGGAGTTCGCCTTTGCCCACAAAGGCGGCGTTCACGCAGACGCCGTTATGAAAGTGCCCCGTGCCTATGAACACATAGACCCGGCCCTGGTGGGGAACAGGAGGGTTTTTGTGGTGTCTGAGGTGGCGGGGGGCGCCAGCGTTGTGCTAAAGGCGGCTGAGGAGCTGGGCGTGCCGCTGGATAAGAGGAGCGACGCCGTGAGGCAGGCGCTTGAGGAGATAAAAATGCTCGAGAGGGTGGGCTACTCCTTCGACTTGGCTCCCGCCTCAGCCATGCTCATACTTATGCGGCATCTCGGGATGTACCGGGAGAGGTTTAGGGTGCTGGAGTGGAGGGTTGTGACGGGGCCTGAGGAGAGGGCCTACGCGGTGGTGAAGGTGCTTATCGACGGCGAGGAGAGGCTGGAAGCCGGCGAGGGGGTCGGCCCCGTGCATGCGATAGATGTCGCACTGCGGCGGGCGCTAACGGTCTCCTTCCCGCAACTCAAGGCGGTGACGCTTAGCGACTACAAAGTGGTGCTACCCGCCTCGGTGAGGAGTACAGAGAGCGTTGTGCGGGTTACTGCAGAGTTTAGAAATGGCGAGAGGATATGGCGCACCGTTGGGGTTTCCAGCAACATAGTGAAGGCCTCCATGAAAGCGCTTGTAGATGGCTACGACTTCGCCCTCCAGCTGGAGACGCTACCGTCTAACCGAGAGGTAAACCCCCACGATGGTAATCGCCGTGCCGGCTAGCTGTGTAGGCGTCAACACCTCGCCGAGGAGCAGGTAGGAGAGTAGCGCCGTTAATACTGGCATTAGGGGCAACAGGGCGGCTGACCTCCTAGGCCCTATGTCCTGAACCGCCACGTTCCAGCTTGCATATGCTAAAGCACCCGGCACAGCGGCGATGTAGGCCATTAGGATAAGCGTGGAGAAGCTTGTCAACGTGTCTGGCCTCGAGAGGGGTGTCAGGGGCAACATGGCCGCCAGGCCAAAGAGGGAGATCCACGCCATTGCCTCCACGGGGCTGTAGAGGGGATACGCCCGTCTGACCAGCACCGTGTATGCCGCCCACGAGAACGTGGCTGAGATGGCGAGGAGGGGGCCTAGGTATGACCGTATGGCTATGTAAGGTTCCAAGATTAGGTATGCGCCCGCCACGGCCACGAGGGAGCCCAGGAGAGCCGCCTTCTTAGGCCTCCTCCTGGCTAGGAAAGCCTCCAGAGTCTGGGTGATTGGGCTCGCCAGCACTACAAAGAGCGAAGCCACTGCGGCTGTGACGTAGGCCAGCGCGGAGTAGAGCAACAGGTTGAAGCCAGCGACCCCCAGAAGCCCCAACGCCGCCAGCAGCGGCGCGTAGCCTCTATATCGCGGAAACTTGGCTAGGAAAAAGAGAAGAGGCGTCGCAAGGGCGAACCTCAGCATAGACATGGCCAGGGGGTCCGCCCCGCCTGCAACTAGGAACCGCCCCACGAGGTAGTTGGTGCTCCACGCAACCACGGCGAAGAGGGCATAGGCGAGGCCCCTCATGTGAGACACCCAGCCTCCTCTGCGGCGCGTTTGATAACCTCTGCTATTTCCGCCAGGGAGACGCGGCCTGTGTTGACGTTGAGGGGGCTTGGGTGGTATGCGGCATATATCTTCACCCCGCCGGCTGGGACCGAAGCGCCGTGGGAGAAGGGGACGCGGGGCGCGCCGAGAGTCTTCAACACGGCGTTCCAAGCCACTTGGCCCAGCGCCACGATAACGCGTGGCTTGACCGCGTCTATCTCCTCCCTAAGCCAGGTGGAGCAGTTCTCCACCTCCTGGCTGGTTGGCTTGTTTTTAGGCGGGGCGCACTTCACGGCTGAGGTTATGTAGACGCACCTCAGCTCCGCTCCGTCGTCTCTCGACAGGCTGTGCGACCTGTTAGAAAGGCCGAGGCTGTGGAGCACGGCGAAGAGGTTTTGCGCAGATCTGTCCCCGGTGAACATCCTCCCCGTCCTATTGCCGCCGTTTGCCGCCGGCGCAAGGCCCACGATCATCAGCCGAGCCGTTAGATCGCCCCAGGGAGGCGCTGGTTTAGACCAGTACGGCTCGCCGCGGAAGCGGGGAGGCGGGGTTACCGACTCCCGGTGGGCAACCAGGCGGGGGCATCGCCGGCAGACCACGAGTCTGGCTAGGAAGTCTTGATACCATGAAGTCACCGCCTCAGCGAGGAGTCCGCCAGGTCGATGAGCCTCTGGGCTATATGTCTAATAGCCTCTGCGAGGACCTCCGCGTTGTTGTATGCGTGTAAGATTTCGAGGAGCCGCCACCTGTCCCAGCTCTTCATCTTGTTCACAGCCTCCACAAGCTTAGGCATGGCTCTCGTCACGTTGTCCACTATTGTGATGGTGGCGGCCTGCGCCGTCCTGCTGAGAGGGTTTAGATCGATGGCTACGACGGTTTTTCCCATCTTCCTCAGAGCCTCCGTCCTGTCGCCGTCTTCCAGCGGGACGAGAACCACGTCTGCTACGTAGATGCCGCGGCAGCTCACCCGCCTCCTCTCGCTGAAGAGCTCCGGTATGGTGCACGCGGCGTCTTCGCCTACGCCCAACACCTCCCCCGCGCCGTGTTTTCTGAGGATCTCCGCTATCTTCTCCTCCCTCTCCCGGGTCCGGTAGAACAGATTTACCTCCAACAAGGCGGGCACGGCCTTTGCCAGCGCCACCGCGTCTCCTGGCGTAAGCGCCGCCACGTTTCCGTTTATGCTTATAACCGGTCGTCTCGCCGTGAGCAACGCCGCGGCGGCCGCCTCTATGGCCCTCTCGGCAAACGGCTGGGTCGCCTCGCCGATTAGGTAGTCGAAGCACTCGCCCCTCCCGTGGGCGATAAGCCCCTGGAGGACCACATACCCCTCCCTGACGCCCTCCACCACCTTCTCCCGCTCCAGCAGAGATCTGTATCTGGGATGTGTGGGCGGAATCACCGCATGGCTACACGGCGTAGTTTAAAACATTATCGGCCTCCAAGCCCGCATCAAGCCTCGCCTATGCACCACAGAGGCGAAAACCGCCGCACTGGCGTATGATGTTTAACATACCACCGACCCCAGCCAAGGCTCACGGCGAGAAGACGGGGGAGGATGCGCCCCCAGACTCTCCACGGGTCTCTAGCCGTGGTGACATTTCCAAAAAATTTATATATTAACAAGGCTGGTGAGATGTGGAGATTGTGGAGATGGATGGCTCGGGGAGGATTTACATACCTGCCGAGGTTAGGAGGCGTGTAAAAGCGCGGAGGTTTAGGTTGAGGATTGTGGAGGGCGGTATTTTGCTGGAGCCTATCGACGATGTCGATGTCTACTACGGCAAGTTCAGCCCGGCGAGGTTTTCTACAGTAGAGGAGATTGAGGAAGCATTAGAAGATGCCGCGCAGGTTGATCTACGTTGACGTGAATGTCCTTTATTATTTTTTCACCGCACATCCCCAATTCGGCGAGGGCTCCCGGGAGCTGTTGAAGAAATACCAGGGGGGTCTCGCCACGTCTGCGCTCTCGGCGTGGCTTCTTTACGTCTTGATACGGAGGGAGGAGGTGGTGGATGCCCTTAGAAACATCACCGTTCTTCTGCCGCTAGACGCCGAGATACTCGCCAGAGCCCTCCGTCTGGAGAGGCCTAGGGAATTCGAGGACAAGATACACCTCGCCACGATGCAAAGCTACGGGATAGATACCATTTTGTCAAACGACGCAATTTCGACAACGTCGGCGTGTTTAGGATAGCCCCCCGGCCGAGGTGAAAAGTTGATCGCCCTGTTGCCGCGGGAAGCCCGGCGGCTCTGGCTTGTGTTACTCCCTGTGGTGTTCTTTTGTGGGGAACAACCCTTTTCTCACCTCCTCCGCGTATCTAGAAACCGCTTCTTTAATCGCCGAGGCGACGTCTACGTAGCGTTTTGCGAAGCTGGGCGCCCTCTCGGAGAGGCCTATGACGTCGTGGAGCACAAGTATCTGCCCGTCGCAGTGAGGCCCCGAGCCTATACACACGGTAGGCACATCTACAGTTTCCGTCACCTCCTTGGCCAGCGACGCTGGGACAAACTCCAGCACTATGGAGAAGACCCCGGCGTCTCTAAGCGCCTTGGCGTCCTCCAGAACCTTCCTCCTCTGCTCCTCGGTCCTCCCCACCATTCTGAAGCCGCCTAACGTGAGGACTCTCTGCGGGGTCAGCCCTATGTGCCCCATCACTGGGATGCCGGCTTTCACCAGCCTCTCCACGATGTGAGCGTACTCGGCGCCGCCTTCTAGCTTCACGGCGTCTGCCCCGGCCTTTATCAACCTGGCGGCGTTTCTAAGCGCCGTCTCGGGACCCGGCTCGTAAGACATGAAGGGCATGTCGGCAACCACGAAGGCCCTTGGCTTCGCCCTGGCCACAGCCTCCGTATGCCTAACCATGTCAGACATGGAAACCCCGAGGGTGTTGGGAAGCCCCAGAACCACCATGCCCAAGCTGTCGCCCACTAAAATGCCGTCTACCCCCGCCTCGTCCACAAGCCTGGCCGTGGGGTAGTCGTATGCCGTGATCCAAACGTAGGGGCCTCTCCCCTTGATAAAATCCAAGACTGTCCTTCGCCGAGTCACAGATATTAGCTAGGCCCACTTTTTAACTGTGTTCGCCGTGGTTGGCGTGGGGGCTGTCGGGAGCCTCTTGACATATTTCCTCAACTCTGCCGGCTTTACGCCACATGTGGCGACGCGGAGCAAATGCCAGCGGTTTATCTTCTGTGCGGATTCCTGCGTGGAGCTTAAGGTCGAGGTGGCGGGACGTTTCCCCTCTTCGGTGAAGTACACCTTGGTGGCGGTTAAGGGGCCCGACACCCCAAGCGCCTTGGCTCTCGTCGTGGGCACCCCCGTCATCTTCCAAAACGGAATCGGCGGCCTCGAGATGGCTAGGGAGCGGTTTCCCACGGCGCTTGGAGCCGTGGTTACCTACGGCGTATACCGCGAGGGTTGCAGAGCCGAGCTGAGGGGCGTCGGCGAGATCGTGCTTCCACGCGGCGCCGAGGAGGTGGCTGAGGCTCTAGAGAGAGGCGGCGCTAGGGTGAGGGTGGTGGAGGACATCGAGCCGTTGCGCTGGGCGAAGCTGGTGATAAACGCCGCCATTAATCCCGTCACCGCCATTCTCCAGGCCCCCAACGGCGTGGTTGTGGAAAACCCGTGGGCCAGGTCCCTCGCCGAAAGGCTTGCTCTAGAAGCCGCGGCGGTGGCGAGGGCAAAGGGCTACCCCGTGGAGAGCCCAGTCGAATCGGTGTTGAAAGTTGCTGAGACCACAGCGCGGAACATCTCCTCCATGGCTCAAGACGTAATGCGGTGTAGACCCACCGAGGTGGATTTCATCAACGGCGCTGTGGTGAAACAGGGAGAGGAGCTGGGCGTGGAGACGCCGTATAACCACGCCGTGTACCTCATCATAAAGGCCCTGGAGAGAAAATGCAACTAATAATTCCGCATCACGTCACCGGCTTCTGGCTTCCTTATTATAGCGACAGCCCGTTGACCACAGGCTCGCTTGGTGCTGGCCTTCTGTTAGACTACGCCGTTGCGACGTTTAGTGAGGAGGGGATCTACTACAACGGGACGTACATCGGCGAGGGGCCCGGCGTGAAGATAAACACGCCGTATCCGCTTGGCTATGGCTATGCAGGTTCGGCTGTGCTTAACATCGCTAAATATGTGAGGCTCCGCGGCTTGTCTCTGGAGGCGTTTCAGATGGCGCACGCGGCCGAGGTCGCCGCCGGGACAGGGCTCGGCGATGTGCTTGCCATATATACAGGCGGTTGTCTGGTGGTGAGGCTGAAGCCAGGTGCACCTGGCGTGGGACACGCCGTGGGCTACGACTGCCCACCTCTGACGGCTTTGACGGTACACACAAGACGTATAAACACCTCGGCGATGCTCAGGGACCTCAAGACGCTTCTCGCAACGGAGGGGAGGAAAGCCATGGAGCAGATGCCAGACGGCGACTTCTACTCTTTTCTAGCAATCGCACGGCGTTTCTCTCTCGCAGTGGGTTTCCTCACCAAGGAGCTAGACGCAGAGCTGGCGGGGCTCAGGGGAGCCGTGGGGCACTACGCTAAGAAGGGCGTGTTGGTCGTCGTGGCGGAGCGGGACCGTGCAGACGACGTAGCGGAACAACTAAGGCGGTTGGGCCCCGTAAAAACTTGCGAGCTGAAGAAGCGGGCCGTGTCGATTCTCTAAATCTCGTCCCCCACGTCGAAGTCGGACTCGCCGCCGTCAAAGACCTCCGCACTTAGTTCCGCCGACTTCTCTAACGTGGCTAGCTGTCCCAGGGCCGCGGCGTAGAGAGCCATGTCTAACAAGCCTAGCGACAGCATAAGCGGTAGCACCGAACCTACCGGTGCCAGAACCTCCTCCGCTTCCTCCGCCCTGCCTGCGCGCCGGAGCTCCGCCGCCTTCTCCACCCGCTTCTGGACCTCCTCCCTCCACTTGTAGAGAACCTCCCACCCCCTCTCCGTTAGGACATACGCCTCTTTCTTAAAGAGGAGACCCTTATCCCTACGTTCTGCGAGTCCCTGTCCTATCAAAGCGCTGAGGACAGCCTCCACGTCATGAGGCTCCATGTCTACAAGCTCCGCGACCTCCTTGACTGTCTTCGCTCCGGTGGACAACACCTCCAACACTGCGTAGTACTCCGGCCTGAACTCCATGACGGTCTGCACAAATCCATTTAAAAAGATGACCAACGTCAACCTGGTGATGTGAAGCGGCTGCAGGCGGAGCCGTGGCGAAGATGGGAAGAGCTGATAACTTTTTAAAACGTAGCGAAAGTCAACACATGCGGCTCTTCCTCGTCGGTCTTGTGCTTATATTCGCCGGGTTCTTCCTCATATTAGTTGCGCCGCTTCTGACACTGGCGTCAAACACCAAAATAGAGACCGCTGGCGGCGCGGTGGGATGCGTCGTTATCTTCTTCGTGCCCATATGTTTCGGCGCCGGCGCCTCCCACGCCGTGGCCTGGGGTCTCGTGATTGCGGCAGTTATGCTGGCGGCCACTGCGTTGATGATGTGGTTTATTTTGCGAGAGCTGGGCCGAGCAGGAAGAGGAGAAGGGCAAGAGCCGTCAGGATAATAGCCAGTACCATAACCGCCGCGGCCGCGCGCTGGCTGGTGCCGAACACTATGGG
>DAITPC010000035.1:0-18467 GCA_036833835.1 Pyrobaculum sp.
TGAACACCCGCCGGAAGCTCTTCTGTCACTGCCCCCCGGTGTTGAGAGACGACGAGTCCCACTTCAGGCTTGAGAGAAGGCTCCACGTATCTGTAAGCGAGCTGGGGGCGGTGGACCCGGCTGTGTTGTGGGAGGTGCGTAAGAGGAGGAAGTACGTATACGAGGGGTACCGGGACACGACGTGTCTCGTGGAGCTTGACGAGGAGCCGCCCCACATGCCCGACGAGGAGACGCTGGCGACGGCCGTCGCCGTGGCCAAGATGTTCAACGCCAAGCTGTTCGACGAGGTCCACGTCATGCGCAAAACAGTGATAGACGGATCCAACGTCTCTGGCTTCCAACGCACCATGCTGGTGGCATACGGCGGGAGGGCAAGGATCCTGGGCTACGACATAGGTGTGGAGACAATCGCGCTGGAGGAAGACGCCGCCAGGAAGATGGGCGAGGAGGGAAAGACCGCGATATATAGGCTGGACAGGCTCGGGATTCCCCTCATCGAAATCGCCACGGAGCCCATGACCTACACGCCGCAACAGGTTGAGGAGGTGGCTTGGATCATCGGCTACAGCGTTAAGATAACTGGCAGAGCCAAGAGGGGCGTGGGTACTGTGAGGCAAGACGTCAACGTCTCCATCGCCGGGGGCGCCAAGACGGAGATAAAGGGCGTCCCCGACCTCTCCCTAATACCCAAAGTGATCGAATACGAGGCGGCTAGGCAGGTAAACCTGCTGAAAATAGCCGAGGAGCTGAGGAGGAGAGGCGTCCAGAAGGTGGAACTCTCCACAGCCGACGTCACAGCGGCCTTCGCCAACAGCAAATCCAAGATAGTCCGCCGGGTTCTCGACGCAGGAGGCAAGGTAATCGCCGTGAAGACCCCAGGCTTCCAGAAGCTGTTTGGGTTCGAGGTACAGCCGGGCCGCCGCTTCGGCACGGAGCTCGCAGACTACGTAAGGGCGTGGACGGAGCTCGGCGGCCTTCTACATAGCGACGAGCTCCCGGGCTACGGCATAACCGCGGAGGAGGTTCGCGACGTGGTCGGCAGAATAGGGGTAGACAGCTTCGTGCTTCTCATGGGCGTGGACGAGAAGGAGCTGGTGGAGGCGGCCCGGGTCGTGGTCGAGAGGTTGAACATGGCGCCGCTCGGCGTGCCCGAGGAGACTAGGGCCGCGAACCCAGACGGCACCACCAAGTTCCTCCGGCCGAGGCCGGGCGCGGCGAGGATGTACCCAGAGACCGACCTCCCGCCCATAAAGATCACCTTTGAGCTGGTGAAGAAGGCCGAGGAGGTGGCTCGGGTCGGTCTGGAGGGCAAGCTGAACGAGCTTACCTCATTGGGCCTCAGCAGAGACCTGGCGCTCCAGCTCATTAAGTCGCCGCATCTCGAGAAGTTTGACGAATATGTGGAGAGGTTCAAGTCAGTGCCGCCGCAGCTCATAGCGACGGTACTGCTAAACGTGGCGCGGTCGCTGTCACGGGAGGGGGTCGAGGTGACGGAGGCAAAGCTTATCTCGGTGCTTGAGGCCTTGGACAGGAGGGTGATCACGAAGGAAGCTGTGGAGGATGTCTTGCGGAGCATGAAGCCAGGCGAATCCGCCGAGGAGGCGGCCAGGAGGCTCGGGCTGGTGAAGCTCGGCTACGACGAGGTGAGGAAGATAGTGGAGGAGGTGGCGAGGCAGGTGGGGAGGGACAAGGCGCTGAGAGAGGTGATGCGGAGGTTCAGGGGGAGGGTCGACGTGGAGGAGGTTAAGCGCGCACTATCTGAGATATCTTTTTAAGTATCTCTTTTAAGGGTTCCGATGGCGAAAATACATATTGTGACGGACGTGCTGGGCTTCTTCGCTGTGGATGAGTCGGGGAACCTCGTGGATAAAGAATTCTACGAGAGAAAGCCTGAGTTCGTAGCTACTAGGCTTCTTGAGCTGGAGAAGTCGAACCCCGTCCAGGAGTTGCTCACGTTGGTGGAGAGGCTGAGGGGGAAGGCCGAGAAAATCGTCGTGGAGGACCCCGAGCTCGCCCGCAAACTAGTCGCGGCGGTAAAAGGCGTCGAGATAGTGGCGGAGAGCCCCTCCCCCGTTCTGGTAGCGTTTAGGCAGAACTTCGTCAAGCATCTCCCCACAATCGGCTTAAGCTGGGACGAGTACAGAAACTTCCTGTTTGAGGTCAGCGACTTAATTACAAGGCTTAAGCTGAGACAAGCGGTCGAGAAGAGGGACTTATTCATCGCACAGGCCATAAGCACGCTGGACGACGTTGACAAGATACTGAACCTAATAGCGTCTAGGATCAGAGAGTGGTACGGTCTGCACTTCCCGGAGCTGGAGGAGCTCGTGCGGGACAACAAGGAATACGTCAAGATCGTCTACCACATTGGCCACAGGTCTAAAATAGGCGAGGACAGCCTCAAGAAGGTTCTGCCAGATCTCCCCGAGGATAGAGTAAAGAGGATAGTGGAAGCGGCGAAGAAGAGCATAGGCGCAGAGATGTCGGAATGGGATCTCGACCAGCTCAGGAGCTACGCAGATACCTTCCTCAAACTAGACGCATACAGAGAAAGCCTAGCCACCTACATCGACGAGGCCATGAAGGAGGTGGCGCCCAACATAAGAGAACTCGTCGGGCCTCTCCTCGGCGCCAGGCTGATAAAGCTGGCGGGAGGCCTCACCAGGATGGCCTTCCTACCCGCCTCGACCATACAAGTCCTAGGCGCCGAGAAGGCGCTGTTTAGGGCCCTCCGCACGGGCGGGAAGCCGCCTAAACACGGCGTCATATTCCAGTACCCGGAGATCTTCAGGGCGCCGCGGTGGCAGAGAGGCAAGATAGCCAGGGCGCTGGCCGCCAAGCTGGCAATCGCCGCCAAGGCAGACGCGTTCACGGGCAACTTCATCGCGCCGAGACTAAAGGAGGAGCTGATGAAGAGGATACAGGAGATCAAGACGCTCTACGCCAAGCCGCCCCCCAAGGTCCCTCAGCCACAGCCCTCCGCCAAGGCGCCGCCTCCCCCGCCGCCTAGGAGGGGGGAGGGCGGGAGGAGGCCGCCTCCCAGAAGGGAGAGAGGCGGCCGCCGCTGAGTTGAGGGCTTTTTCACATTAAATTTATAAACCGCGAGGTAGGGCTTCACCATGTCTATTGAAGTGGTGGACGTCAGACCCCATGAGCGTCACTACGGCGTATACATCATCAAGTTTGAGGACGGGTCGGAGAGGCTCGCCACGAAGAACTTGACGCCGGGTAAGAGGGTATACGGCGAGAGGCTGGTTAAATGGGGCGGCGTGGAGTACAGAGAGTGGAATCCCTACCGCTCTAAGCTCGCCGCCGCGATTGCCAACGGGCTTAAATTTGTACCGATACAGGAGGGCACGCACATACTCTACCTGGGAGCAGCTTCAGGCACAACCCCCAGCCACATGAGCGACATCGTTGGGGAAAGGGGATTGATATACTCCGTCGAGTTCTCCCCACGCGTCTTCAGGGAGTTCATGGAGAAGCTCGTGGACCAGGGGAGGAGAAACGTGGTTCCCATCCTCGGCGACGCCAGATTCCCATATCAATACGCCCACTACGTAAAAGGCGTAGACGTGGCCTACATCGACGTGGCCCAGCCCGCGCAGGCCAAGATCCTCGCCGACAATGCGGACTACTTCCTCAAACCCGGAGGACACGTAATGCTGGTGATCAAGGCCATGAGCATAGACGTAACCGCCCCAGCCACAGAGACGTTTAAACAGGAGATAAACACGTTGAAGGAGAGGGGCTTCGACATACTAGAGGTGGTCCACCTAGAGCCCTACGACACAGCCCACGCGATGGTTGTAGCAAAAAAGAAGTAGCTAGATACTCCTCAGATACTCATCCACAAACTGGGCCGCCCTCATCCCAGAGGCGAGGGCTTTGCCGATAAGCGAGGGCCCCGTAACCACGTCGCCGGCGGCGAAGACGCCCCGGCACGTCGTCTGCATCTTCTCATCCACCTTTATCGTCCCATCTGGGTTGAATTCTATCCCAAGGCAGGGTCCCGGCGGCGTGGGCTCCTCGCCCGCAGCTATCAACACGGTGTCGAACTCCTCCTCAAACTCGCTACCGGGGATAGGTTCAGGTCTAGGTCTGCCCGACTTATCTGGCGCACCTAGCTTCATCTTCACGAACCTAACCTTCTCCAGCCTGTCCTTGCCGAGAAACGCCGCGGGGTTTAGAAGCTCCCTAAACTCTATGCCCTTTGCTATCAGCTCCGTCTCTATGGTCCTCTTGCCCGCCGGCGCCTCGTTGATGGTGCGTCTATAGGCCACCACGACCTTCTCAGCGCCCTGTAGCTTGGCCTCAAGGGCTGCGTCTACTGCCGTCAGGCCGCCGCCGACTACAAGCACCTTTTTCCCCGTTGGGTACACCTTATCCCTCGGCAGATACCCCAGCTGGTGGGCGTAGATCCTAAGGAGGTAGTCCAAGGCCTTGTGCACACCCGGCAGATCCTCCCCCGGCACGTTAAGCGATCTGCTTCTCCACGTCCCCGTGGTTATTACAACGGCGTCGTACCTCTCCACGAGGTCCCTCAAGTCCACGAAGTTCTTGACCAGCAACAGCGCCTCATGTTCGTGAGGCTTCTCGCCGCAGTAGACAAAGGTAGATGTGTAGAACTTAGCCCCAGCCTCCTCCAGCTCCTTAACACCCTCCCTCACGCCCTCGCGGGGGATTCTAAAAGGCGGTATGCCAAATATAAGCAACCCCCCGGGCTCTGGCAACGCGTCGTATATGTGCACCTCGTGGCCGTTACACAGCAGAACGCCCGCCGCGCCGAGCCCCGCAGGCCCAGCGCCTATGATAGCCACCTTCTTGCCGGTAGGCGGCTTCTTCGTGTTGGGCCTGCACCTAAGCAGGAACTTCATAAGGTCCTAAAAGACCGGCTTTATAAGTTGTGGAAAATCTATTATCAACTTGAATTACTGCATCTGTCGAAATCAACAAATCTTCTTCGAAAACCTAGCCCCCAGGGAGGTGCAGACGAAATCCAAGCTTATCCTAACTGCGTCGTTTACGGAGAGATAAGTCGTGTCCAACACGAGGTCAAAAATAGAGAGATCCCTGATGTCTATGCCGTAGATGGATAGGTACCTCCTCCTGTTGAGCTCCTCCCTGTCGGTCACCTCGCGCAAGGCCTCCTCGAAGCTTTTCCCGTCGCGAACCGCCACACGCCTGGCCCGCATCTCCCTAGACGCCTTTAGGTAGATGCAGAGATCCGCGTAGGGTCTCACAACCCACGCCGCTAGATGCCCCTCGAGCACCACGTCGCCGTTCTTCGCAAGCTCCACAGCCATGGCGTCGATCTTCCTGTCGATCTCCGGGTTCGTCTCGGCGTATTTATGAAACTCTACAAAGTCCATCCCCATCTTAGCAGCCAACTCCCTAAAAAGAGAGCCGGAGGACACAAAGGGCACCTTCAAAACCCGCGCCAGCTCCCGCGCAATGGTGGTCTTCCCGCTACCGGGTTGCCCCGAAACTGCAACTACTACCATTACTCCTCATCTCCTCACCGCCAGCCTAAGCGCACGCGCCAGCACCTTATGCGAATAAACCCCACCATACGGCCTGTTGGACGCCCTTATAGACACGCCGGATCTATACACCTTGGCGTTCATGCCGCCAAGCGGTATCCCAGTCACCGGACACCGTGGAACTCCCTTAGCCCTTTTCTCGTAGTGCGTCACGGTCCTCCCACCTGGCGTCTTCACCTTTACCCTCCTAAGCGTTCGAGAACGCTGTGCTGGGCGAGGCATAGCAGATCGAACGTACTAGTTTTTAAGCCTTTGGACATTCGAAAAATTTATAAGACTATAGATAACGACGCCTATGCCATCGATAGTACTGCCACCAAAACCCACGGCGCTACAAAAGCCACACATCAACCTAGCGGTAGTCGGCCATGTCGACAACGGCAAGTCAACACTGGTAGGACGGCTACTCTACGAGACGGGCTACGTCGACGAGAAGGCCTTCAAAGAAATCGAGGAGATGGCCAAGAAGATGGGTAAGGAAGACTTCGCCTTCGCCTGGATTCTCGACAGGTTCAAAGAAGAGCGTGAACGCGGCGTTACCATTGAGGCCACACACGTAGGCTTCGAGACCAATAAACTGTTCATCACAATCATCGACCTGCCGGGCCACCGCGATTTCGTCAAAAACATGATCGTAGGCGCAAGCCAGGCAGACGCCGCCCTCTTCGTCATATCGGCACGCCCAGGCGAGTTCGAGGCAGCCATCGGCCCCCAGGGACAAGGCAGAGAACACTTATTCCTCGTCAGAACCCTCGGCATCCAGCAACTGGTCGTCGCCGTAAACAAGATGGACGTAGTTAACTACGACCAGAAGAGGTACGAGCAGGTCAAAGCAGAGGTGTCGAAGCTACTGAAGCTACTCGGCTATGACCCGAGCAAGATCCACTTCATCCCAGTGAGCGCTGCCAAAGGCGACAACGTGCGCGTCAAGTCCCCCAACACGCCGTGGTACAACGGGCCCACCCTGCTGGAGGTCCTCGACACGTTCCAGCCGCCTCCGAGGCCTGTCGACAAGCCGCTCAGGTTGCCGATACAAGACGTCTTCACAATAACCGGCGCAGGCACAGTAGTCGTCGGCCGTGTTGAAACCGGCGTGCTGAAAGTGGGTGACAAAGTGGTCGTGGTACCCCCGGCGAAGGTAGGCGATGTTAGAAGCATTGAAACCCACCACATGAAGCTTGAGCAGGCCCAGCCGGGCGACAACGTGGGGGTAAACGTGAGAGGCATCGGTAAGGAGGATGTGAAGCGTGGTGACGTGTTGGGCAAGGTGGACAACGTGCCTACCGTCGCTGAGGAGATCGTGGCGCGTATCGTGGTGTTGTGGCACCCGACCGCCATCGGGCCTGGCTACGCGCCGGTTTTGCACATACACACGGCCACCGTGCCTGTCCAGATTACTGAGCTGATTAGCAAGCTTGACCCGCGTACTGGCCAGGCGGTGGAGCAGAAGCCGCAGTTCATCAAGCAGGGCGACGTCGCAATTGTGAAGATCAAGCCGTTGAAGCCTGTGGTTGCCGAGAAGTTCAGCGACTTCCCGGCGCTCGGCCGCTTCGCGCTTCGCGACATGGGCCGCACAATCGCCGCTGGTCAAATACTTGAGATAAAGCCTGCCCAGGTGCAGATAAAGTAACGGCTTTTTGCAGTTAATCTCTTCTTTCTTCTTTTATTAGTTTGGGGGTTGTTCCGCCGTGGTAGCTCCATCTTTGGTCTACTGTGATCAGTAGCGGTGCTGGGACGGCTACGCCGGTTATCAGCGCCTCTGTCTCGTCGAGGGTTTTGAGGGGTTTTGGGTCGTCTAGGTGCTCGGCGACGGCGGCGACGTATTTCAGGTCATTGGGGTTTATCATTCTTTTGAAGATCTGAGTCATGGCTTGGGAGGCGACGTCTTGGTCTAGCTTGGCTGGTCGCTGGGTGATGAGGCAAAGGCCGAGTCCGAATTTTCTGCCTTCTCTGGCTATTTTCGCGACGTAGCTTCGGCTGACGGCAGGCGCCGCCGCGGGGGCGAAGTTGTGTGCCTCCTCTATCACTATGAAGGTGGTGAGGTTTTTTCTCTGGGTGGCGGCCCGGTAGAGCTGATCCAAGAGAACAGCCAGGAAGATCTGCTGATCTAGGGTGTCAAGCCCAGACACGTCGAAGATGTGGATGGCAGGTGTCGTGGTGTAGGCGTGGGGGTCTATCAGCTTCAGGGGCTCGCCTTGATAGGCGTCTCCGTATCTGGTGAGGAAGAGGGGGCTTGTATAGAGGAGGGATCTCAGCCGGCCTTCAAGCCCGCGTAGGGCCATCTCACCGGCGTAGCCGGGGGGCGCGGCGTGTCTGCCGCCTTCTATGACCTCTCTGATGAGCTCTTCCGCGGTGGTGAGAGGTTGCCTCTCGCCGTAGCTTGTGGCGGTTTGCCACCCCTCCTCGAGGATCCTCCTCTGGGCGTCGGTGAGCCCGTAGAGGGTGTCCAGTATCTTCTCCAGGGTACGTAGGGGAAGGCTTCTGGGGTTTACGCCCACCCTGGTGTACGCGCGGGGTCTGCCGTATCTGCGCCTGAAGGCGTCGTCCACCGGCCCCACGTCTACCTTCCCCACTACGTAGATCCTAGTTTTTTCGGCGACTGCGGCGCCCTCCGCTCTGAGGGGGATCGACATGGCTGAGTACTCGCCGTGTGGATCCACGACTATTATCGGTATATTTAGTACGCTTAGTCTCTCTATTATGACGCCAGCTAGCCAGCTTTTACCAGCGCCTGTGCTGGCGAGTATGGCGCAGTGGTGAGTGACGAGTTTCTCGGCGTTTATCTTGGCGGGTATCTCGGTGCCTTTTATCTTTCCTATGGTGATGTAGGTGCCCTCCTCCGGCGGCGAGAAGAACTCCTCGAGTTCCTGTTCCGTGGTTTTGTAGACATATGTCAGGGGCTTCACAGGCTTCTGGGGTCTGTAGATCTTCCGCCCCTTCCTGGCGCCCAGCACCACGGCCTTGGCCTCTGTGTAATAGAGGGTCTCCTCTATGCCGAGGGTTTCCTTGATTTCCTTCACCGTTTCCTCTTCGTCGAATTGTGCGATGAGGCGGAGGTCTGTGGCGGCGTTTCTATACCTGAGTGCCGCCACCCGGGAGATCACCCGCATTCCGTCTATCTCGGTAGCCACAAAGGAGCCCACGTCGAGCTCCACGCCTCGGAAGGGCTTGAATATGTAGTAGTATATAGAAGGCGCCTTGATGACTACGCCTATCCGTTGCACCTATCCATGTGTGTGGCGTAATTTAAGCCCAAGGCGCGTTAGGATTTAATTTTCTTCACGGCGTCGATGAGGGGGGTGGGGTCCGTTATGTATGTGTGGCCGTTTCTGTCTATTATCTCGGCTTTGTCTTCGTAAATGTGTACAGTGTAGAGGGGCGGGTCTACCCTTATGAAGTGTTCCACTGGGAAGGCTCTTCTGAGTGAGCCGTCTGCGTCGATGTATATCTTTACGAGGTGGTCTTCGTGTTGCACCACAGCCTCGTGGAGGCCGCCGATAGGCTCCTTCTCGGTCTTCAGCTGGACGCTGAGCTCCTTGCCGCATACCGGGCATCTGAATTTAGCCACGTGGTTAATGGGGAGGTTTTTAAAGTAGTCTTATGGCGAGTCTGGGGTCTAGCCGTCCCTCTTTGTACTCGTGGTAGTTGAGGATGGGGGTTTTTATCCTATCTAAGTCGTCTATCCCTATGCGGGGGCATGCCGTGTTTATGACTAGGTCGAACTGCAAGTCGTCGATGTAGTCGGGGGATGCCTCGTCTAGGACGACGACGGTCATGCCCATGGCCGCCAGCTCCCTCGCCTTTTCGTCTTGTCTCTGGCCGGGCTTCGTGGTGAGCAACACGGCGACGCGGCGAGGTGTGGCTAGGTGCGCCCGGGCCTTCAGCTTCATCATCCTAGCGAAGTCGGGCTCTACGTCTCTCACCTCGCCGCGGAAGGGATCTATCTGATATACCCTGGCCTCAGGGTAGAAGAACTTTATGGTGAGTGGATAGAAGAGTCCTGTGGCTACGACATACGCTATGGGGCCCGGCGGCTCGCCCACCCAGCACCCCGTGATGGGCTCCTTCGCGAGGGGGAGCCCGATCTCGGCGTGGAGCTTCTCCGCGATTCTTCGATACGGCACAGGGAAGTATATCTTGCCCTCCTCCGCTGGCTTGGGCAACTGTGGAGGGGGCTTGTAGTAGACGGGAATGAAGTACACCTCCGCGTCCTCCCTCCTCAGCCGGTAGAGGTCTGGATCCAGCCTCTCGACGGTGGCCCCTAGGTTTCGCTGGAGGAGGTGCGCTATGTTGGGGGGCACCCCGTGGCCGAGGTGGAAGATGCGCCGGTAGGCGGGGTCCAGCCTCACATCGCAGGACCCCCAGACGGGCCGCCCGGACACGGCGCCTCCGGTTTTCTTGGCTATCTCCACCGCCACCCATTTAAACCCGGGCGGCGCCTCTATTAGGGTGTCTGGGCCGGCTTGCCAGGCAAGGGGATGTACCTCAACGGTGTCCACGTCGACCCACCTGTTTGCCATTTAAAACCGCTTCCAGCGCCTTCCTCAGCTCTTCTCTGCGTTCCTTGAGGGCTTGGTAGTATTTCTCGAACTCCGCCTTGATTTCGGGCATGAGGTTTTTGGGGGAGATACCGTCTTTGACTATGCTCTGGAGGGCTTTTTCTATTCTTGCGCGTACGGTGGGCTCGATGAGCTCTGGGGCGTATTTAAACAGCGCGGTGGCCAGCGCGATGCCCAGCTCGGTGGGTACGCATTTCCCTTTCTCTATCTTCATATAGCCCCTCTTTACGTTTGTGTAGATGTGGTCTTGCATGGTGGCGTCTGTGCCTATGCCGTGTTTCCTCATGAGCGCCAGTAGCTCGGATTCCGTCATCTGAGGAGGCGGCTCGGTTTCTCTCTCCACGACTTCTACCCTGATGGCGCGTGCGGCGTCTCCTACGTCGACCCGCGGGAGGGGTTTCTCAGTCTGGCGCTCCCAGGTATAGATGCGCCAGTACCCCTCCTCCAGCGTCTTCTGACCCTCGGCCTCCAGCTGTATCTTCCCGAAGTCGGCCACTATCTTCTGCTTCTCAACTAGCGCGGGTGGGCTGAGGGTGGCTAGGAAGTGCCGTACCACGAAGTCGTATATGGCCCACGCGTGGCGGCCCGCCTTGCCGAAGACCTTGTATATCTCGGCCTTGGTCGCCGCTTTTGTGGGGTAGATGGGCGGGTGGGCCCCGTCGTCTGAGTGGCCTCTGGTGGGCCTAAACCCGCGCCTAAGTAACTCCTCTGCATAATCTCCGTGTTCCCCTGCGGCCAGCTCCTGCAGAATCTCCCGGAGGTCGAGCGTGGGCGGGTATATGGTGGTCTCTGTCCTTGGGTATGATATGTAGCCGGCGCGGTACAGCTCCTCCGCCACGTCCAGCGTCTTCTTGGAGTTTATGCCGAGCCACCTGCTGGCTCTCCGTTCCAGCTCGACTGTTTCTAGGGGGTCCGGCGGCTGGACGTGGTGCGGCCTGTAGATAGCCGCTTTAACAACCCCCTGTCTGATGGTCGCGGCTACCGCCTCGGCCTCTCTCCGCGTCTTGAACCTCACGTCGGCAGACATCTCGATTTTGTTGCCGCCTATCTCCACCAGCGCCTTGATTATGTAGTATTTCTCAGGTTTGAAGTTTCTCCGTTCAAGCTCTCTGGTAACCACCATCCCGAGGACGGGGGTTTGGCAAGGCCCGTAACTCAGAAACTGTCCTCTCTCTAGGGAGTTTTTCACGGCAAGGGTGAGGAAGCGTGTGAACACGGCGCCGAGGGTTAGGTCTATCTGCATCCTCGTGAAGACCTTCTCCACCTGTTTAAGGTCGAGTCTCGTGGGTTTCTGAAATGCCGCTCTTATGTCTTTATACGTGACCGCGTTGAAGCGGACCCGGTATATCTTTGCACGTCTGTTGACCAGCCTCACGGCAAGCGCCGTCTCATACGCTATCGCCTCCCCCTCGACGTCGGCGTCTAGCGCCAGGTAGACCTCCTCGGCCTTATAAGCAAGCCACTTAAGCGCCTTGAGGTAGAGAAGCGTCTCGCCTCTAGCTACAAACAGTGGGAATGTCTGGAAAAGCTCCTCCGGGGGGAGCCACGTCCATATGTTCTGCCTCGCCGCGAAGTCGAAATCCATCAAATGTCCGCTGAGACCCAGCGCGGCGGCTTCCCTGCCGTTGTATTTAAAGTAGTATGTGGCCACCCCGTAAATCTTCTGCAACCTGTAGGTGCCTCCTAGGTATTTGGCAATTGCCTGTGCCACGGAACGCTTCTCAGCCACTATAAGGATCACATATGGAGAGGTGCCGAGTTATTTAAATCAAAACCTTTTTATAATGGGGCGTGGGGTGGCATATGGCTGTAGATGATAAGGAGCAGGACAAGCCTCTCAAGAGACCTCCGCCTCCGCGTCAGCAACCTCCGCAACCTCTGCCGCAACCTCCGCCTCCCCCTCCGCCTCAGTATCAGCAGCCTCTGCCGCCCCCTCCGCCTGCGCCGTATCCAATGCCGCCGGCCACTGTTAGGACTCAGCGGACCGCACCGCCGCCTCAGTATCAGCAGCCTCTGCCTCCTCAGCCTTTTACACCGCCGCCTCAGCAAGAGGCCCCTCCAGTTAAAAAACCTCTAAAGCATACCGGCGCGGAGAGGACTCAGCCGTTGCCCCTCGTCGGCATGGTGGTGGCTTTGATGGCGGCTTTGATGGGCATAATCACAGCGGTTCTATCCACGTTTAACGAAGCGCTGAGCATCCCCTTGTTGGCGGTGGCTATTGCGGGCACAAACGCAGCGCTTATCATCGTGGCTATGGCCATTTGGCGGTTATTGACGCGGAGGTGAAGAACTCGGCGATCTTCTCCCTAGCCTCACTTAGGTGGTTGACGATCAGCGACCCCGTCAGCACGTCTTTTAGCTCGTTCCAGAGCTCCGGCTCTGCGTAACGTCTGTCGAGAAACACCAACACGCCCCTGTCTTGGGGGCCTCTGAATAGCCTGCCTATCGCCTGACGTATGTTCACAACGGCGTGGTAGAGATACACAGCGCTCCACGCCTTCTCCCCCAGTCGAGGCCTCATCATTTCTACCCTTCTCTCGAGGTATGCAGACGGCTCGGGGTAGGGGACTCCCACGACCACGACAAAAGCTAGGAGGTTTTTTCCGTCTTTTACATATTCCACGCCTTCGACGTATCTGCCCCTCGCCACAGCGCCGAGAAAGAACTTGTCTGTTAGGCTTTCCCAATCCACCTCCTGCGATCCCTCGTACCAGTGGGGTATAGAGATTTTGAGGTACTTCCGGACTCCCTTCATAACTTCGTAGGAGGGAAACATGGCCAACACGCCACCTGGCGATAGGTTAATCGCGGCCGCAAGGCGCTCGGCTATCCTCAGGTACATTTCCTCGTCTCTCTCCTCAAACTTAGTGGTGACCCCCACGTCGATTACGGAGAGGTAGTTGTGCCGGGGGATGAAGTCTGAGAAAGACACATCTAGTTTCACATATTCGGAGATGGCAA
This sequence comes from Pyrobaculum sp., assembly GCA_036833835.1. Lineage (GTDB taxonomy): Archaea > Thermoproteota > Thermoprotei > Thermoproteales > Thermoproteaceae > Pyrobaculum. The sequence continues at coordinate 13,064 of DAITPC010000035.1, forward strand.
GGGTTTCTGCAAATAGAGAGATGGGCAAGGTACCGCTGATGTACACCACGTTTACGGCCTCCCTCAGGGACTCCTTAATAAGCGCTATGGGGTCCAGCGGGTAAAGCGTAAGCGTCTTCGCGGAGTTCTCGCCTCTTACCTCAGCGTAGTATCTTAGCCTGCCTCTCAAGACGTCTCGCAACTCTTTAACCAGGAGCAGGGGCGTATAGGGGTTGACTCTCTCCTCCGTTTTTCTCTTGGTGATCTCCCATATGGCGTTTTCGAGGTCTAGATCCGCCACAAGCCCTAAGACGTCTCCAACGTCCACGGCGCCTGCGCTTCTCTTTATAAACGTCAATAGCCGGTATATATTGGCAGCCTCGTCCAAAAAACCGTACTTCTTCGCCTCTTTATATGCAGTTCGCAGATCGCCTTCAGACAATGCGATGCTGTGAAACTGGGTCACTGCGTCAAACAGCGAGTGGGCTTCGTCTATTATAACCACGCGGCCATTGAGACTCCCGCGTTCTCTCCCGAAGACGTAGTAGTATGTGGATATGACGAGCTTGGCGTCATTCATCTTCTGCTTGGCGTACTCGTAGGGGCAACTCTGGGAAGCGCAGAGAAATTTGACGTATGTAGAGACGGACTTGAGCGGCGCCTGGACTTCTCTCGGCGGGTAGTAGGCGCATCTCCCCATTCTCTTCAGTAGGTTGCACTCCGCCAGAAACTCCAGGTAGTCGAGCTTCTTTAATGAGGAATAGCAACACATATCTTGTCTGCTCTTAATAACGACGTAGTCCAGATAAACGCCGCGGTTTAAGATCTTGGCCAGCTCTCTTACGGGGGGTTCCAGCTCTGCTCTCGTCCTCACCACGTAGTGCAGAGGCGTTTCTGTATCAAGCAGGTAGCGTACGGCGGCTGTCAACACCGCCGCGGTCTTGCCGAGACCCGTCGGCGCATTGATCAGTACCGGCTTCCTCTCCAAGAGTCCGCGGTACACGGCGTCGTGTACCTCTTTCTGAAATGGCCGAAACTCGTCATAGGGGAAGAGTTCCACAACTTATATAGTACATATATATTCCTCTTTAATGTTCCACGTCGCCACGCCTAACGACATAACATCCGGCAGGTCTACAGACGTCTATTTTGTGAGGACCGTGGAGGTTCTGAAAAACGCAGGGCTGACAGACGTGAAGGTCAGGGCTGAGTTCCACGTCTCATCGCTTCCCAAGGACTATAAATGGGCGGTGTTCACAGGTCTGAAGGAGGTGGTGGAGGTTTTGAAGGGTAGGCGGGTGACTCTCTATGCGTTGCCCGAGGGCACGGTGTTTTACGAAAACGAGCCGGTACTGGTGATAGAGGGTCCCTATCTGGAATTTGCCGTGTTGGAGACTGCGATTCTCGGCATTTTGCGCCACTACTCAAGTATATCTACAAAGGCTGCACGCGTCAAGAGGCTCATCGGCGACAAAACCTGCCTCTTCTTCGGCGCCCGCGCCCTCCACCCGGCGGTTCAGCCCATGGCCGACCGAGCGGCGTATATAGGCGGGTGTGACGGCGTCGCCACGGTACTCGGCGCGGAGATGATGGGGATAAAGCCCTCGGGCACCATGCCCCACGCCCTCATGATAATCTTCAGGGCGGTGGCGGGTGACCACACCCTGGCGTGGGTGTGGTTCGACAAGACCGTCTCGGCGGATGTGCCCCGCATAGTCCTAGTCGATACGTTTTTCGACGAGAGAGAAGAGGCGATGCTCGCCGCTAAGCTTCTCGGCGAAAGGCTCTACGGCGTTAGGCTGGACACCCCCGGTAGCAGACGGGGCAACATGAGGAGGATCGTGGAGGAGGTGAGGTGGACGCTGGATCTACACGGCTACAAACACGTGAAGATTTTCGTCAGCGGTGGGCTGGACGAGCCTCAGATCGCGGCGTTGAGAGACTTGGCGGACGGCTTCGGCGTGGGAACCTCCATCGCTTTCCCCCCGTCCATAGACCTCGCCATGGACATCGTTGAGGTTGAGGTAAACGGGAGGTGGGTCCCCATAACTAAGAGGGGGAAGCTGCCTGGCTTCAAGCAGGTGTATAGATGCGGAACAAGACACGTGATTACGAAGTGGGACGAGCCAGCTCCGTGCGGGGAGCCGCTTCTAGTCAAGTGGATTGAAGACGGCAAGGTCGTGGGTAAGTTGCCACATGAGAGGGAGATAAGGGAGTATGTGCTGAGGCAACTGAAGGAGCTTGAGCTATAGCCTCGCCACGGGCTTTAGGAGTAGGCTGTAGGTGGCTTCGCCCGTATATACCTTTGTGTAGAGATTCAGCAGACGTCTCCCAAGGAGCTTGGCGACCCACCTTTTAGTCCCCAGGGTTTTGGCCAGGCGTGATAGTATCCTGGTTTTTTTGACCTCCTCCACGTAGGGCCGGATCATCTCCTTATATATCCCGTGTGCATGTTTCTCGTTTCCGTGGATTTTCAATGCGATGTATGTAGCGACGGCCGCCGCGACGCCGGTAGAGATGGCGTAGTAGATCCCCTCGCCGGTGGTGGCGTCCACGAGGCCGGCGGCCTCTCCTGCGAGAAGCACGTTCCGGTTGCCCACGCCAGCGACGTAGCCGAGCGAGAGCGGGTGGCCCAACACGTCTCCTGCCTTGTAGCCTGCTTTTTCTGCGTAGTCGATAACCAGCCTCCTCATGTCGATCCAGGGGCCCCAGCCCACGCCTGCGCCTATGTTAGCTCCCTCGCCTAACGGGAAGATCCAGGCGTAACCCACTCTTTTTGTGGTGTTGACAACTACGTCGAAATCTATGACGCAGCTGTCGGAGGGGGGGCCCTTTGCTATCGTCATGTAGGCAATTGCGTGGGTTTTGTGACCTCTGTAGTTCGTAATGCCGATAGATCTGGCCACGGTGCTCGTGGCCCCATCGGCCCCTATGATGACTTTGCCTTGGTACTCCCCGGATTTACCAACCACGGCGTTGCCGTTTACAGAGACCACCTGGTCTTTCACGAAGTCCACACCGCTTTGTCTCAACAGCGCGTAGTCGAAATCTGGCCGTCTCGTGACTAGAATAGGCTCCTTCTGCAGGACGTATTTATAGCCCGCGGCGCGGGTTTCTATGGCCTTGCAAGCGCCGTATACAGGGTACTCGACTCCCAAGCGTTCTAATAGCTTCCATGTGCGGGGGGTTAGGCCTCCGCCGCAGGGTTTCTCCCGCGGGGGCTGAAGTCTGTCGACGACCAAAACCTTGAGCCCTAGCCTGTTAGCAACCAGAGCGGCAGCGGAGCCGGCGGGCCCCGCGCCTACGATAACTAGGTCGTACATATCTGCGTCTTTCGTGAGGCGGTAAAATATTTTACTGAGATACAAGGCAACTTTGGTGTGGGAGTGGCCCGAGTGGTTTGAGGTGAAGTTCAAGTGCATAGCCTGTGGCATTTGTTGCATAGGCACAGAAATGGAGTTGTTGGCGGAGGACATAAGAAGGATCACTGCGCGGGGGTACAAAATGGAGGATTTCGTCGTGGAGAAAGACGGCGCGTACCGCCTGAAGAACGTGGATGGGCACTGCGTCTTTTACGACCCGCAGACTAGGATGTGTAAGATCTACGACATAAGGCCTGTGGGTTGCCGCATATATCCGCTTGTTTACGACGGCAAATCCGTTACTGTGGATAAGACGTGTCCCACGTGGAACACCGTGCCGCGGAGCGAGATCGAGCGCCTAGGCCCCTACGTCCTCCGGTTTCTGGAGGATGTGAAGTTGTCTAAGATAAAGATTAGGCTAAGGTCTTGACGTCTTCTGAGGTGACAATAGGTATCCCTAGAGACATTGCCAGCTTCTCCGCCTCCTCAAACGGCATGGCCTCGAGGTGGTCGCCCAGCGCCTCGATTATAACCACGGCGGGGGGTATGCCGGCGGCTTGGGCTAATAAGATGGAGAGTTCTGTATGTCCCCACCGCGTGCCTGCGCGCGCGCCCAACACGGGCACATGACCTGGCAGATAGAAACTTCTCCTGAACTCGTCGTAGGCGGCCTCGGGGTTTTTCAAGGCAAGCTCCACAACCCGCGCAAGTTCTCTAATAGTCAGCGTCTTGTCGACGTCTCTAACCCCCGTCTTGGTCTTGACGTGGTTGACGTAGCCCATGAAGGCCGGTTCATCTCCGTAGGGCGCTTTCGTCGAGAAGCCCAGCTTTCTGTAGACGTCGCTTAGAAACGCGAGCCCCAGCGTTTCGCCGATTTCCTTTGTTGTGACGAAACAGAGGAGGCCGCCTGCGTTTTTCCGGAGCCACCTCACCAGCTGGGGAGTTACGGCGTCTGCACGGACTACGAAGTCTATTTCCGCCTCTCTATCGTCTCCGTCATAGAGCATGACAAGACCGCCTCTTTTGAGGGCTTGGATGGCTGCTTCAAGAGCGTTCACAGTCAACACGTGTTGTAGGGTATTATATTTTTTGTGAACTAATGTTTACAGTCAACTTGTGTAGCCACTCCTCCGCCGCCTCCTTGACTTCTTTATATCTCAGGCCGAAAATCGCTATAGGGGAAGAATTTCGCAGTTTATAAAATATATAAACATTTTCGTTATGGCGTATTCCAACATGCCCCCGGTGTATTGGAGCTGCATGTTGCTGCTTTTTAGAGAGCCCGGCCTGTCGAATATGACTTTTGAAATCGCCTGTAGCCTCTTGATGTCTGTCTCCCGCCCCCCAGGCGCGTCAGCTGGCGTGTAGGCGTAGCCTTTTACTGCGCTACCGCTGGCGCGGTAGAACGTCCACTTCCTCTTAACCTCAACGCCGTCCACCACTGCCTCAACCTCAATGCGCAAGTTTTCGCCCTCTGTCCAAGCCCTCGCGCTTTTGATCACCACGATGTGCTTCTCTCCATCCCACTTCTACTTCATGTCTGCCGATTAGCGAAAAGGCGTCTCTAGTCTCGCCTTCTTTAATCCACGCCTCCAGCCTCCCTCGTCTTCTTGCCGCCGCTTTCCTCAGCCCTCGCGAGCCGATATTTGATCCACTCGTCGGCCTTCAGCCGCACATTTGGGTCTTTAGCGCGTTTTCTGAGCTCAGCCAGCTTGATGACACACTCTGCAGTGATGCACAGATAGCCAGGCTCTCCGCCGCTCGGCTACTTGACAGTGAAGTGCTCGCCTTCCTCCAGCCCAAGCTCTCTGAACTGACCTGCATATTGCATTAGCTTCTTGTCGCTAGTGGTGCGGTACACTATGTCAAGGCTACCGTAGCTTGTCTTCCTCCAATGTGACGCCTTTCCTGAGCGTCTCGGCCCACCTAGTCGCCGTCTCTGCCTTTATCAGGCCCTTTTGCGCCACTTCCTCAACTGCTTTCGCCAATGCTTCTCTGAACTCCTGCAACGCATCTTTAGAGACAAGGGCGTTGGTGTATGTGTAGATGTGCCACTCGTCTCT
>DAITPC010000036.1:0-18114 GCA_036833835.1 Pyrobaculum sp.
TTGGCGTATTCCCACGCCTTTTTCTTGACCTCCTCCAGCTTTTCGTGGTTGCCGCATATGGGCTTTGCGTCTGTCACTGCGTCTAGCACCACCGTGGACCACTCCAGCACCTCCTCCAGCTTATCTAAAGGTAGCCAGACCACCTGGCCGACTCGTCTGTGTTCTACCCGGTACCCGCCGCTATCAACAACGGCTAATAGATCCCAGTCGCTCAGCGGCGTGTGGTCGCCTCTGGCTCTGGAGCCGAAGAGCGCGACTACGAGCGCCTTTCCGCAGAGCTCCTCTATCACTCTACGCGCCTCCTCCTCCCTAGCCTTCGTCGCCTCACGTAAAGTCTCCAGCCACTTCTCGAACATATCCCCACACGGCGTTCATACACTTCACGGCTTCCTCCGCCTCCCACTTCCTGTATTCGTTCAGCCGCGCGTCTGGGTATCTGGCTTGGATGTAATGTGTCTCCAGGGCCTCGGCGCATCTCATCACGTCCTCCGGCACGGGCTTGTCCAGCGCCTTCGCCAAGTAGGCCAGTAGCACCGAGACGGCATGTGTCAGCGGCCGGGAGCCGGTTAGCTTGATCAATACGCCCTTCAGCAGAAACTCGGCGGCTTGTTGCGCGAAGAAGGCAGCTGAGTCATATCTGCCGCTTCTCAAATCCTCCTCGGCATAGTCCTTAAACCTCAGCGCTTTTTTAATCCAAGCCTCGTGGCTCACGGCTTATAGAGGTGGAGGGGTAATAACTTTTGCCGCCTCCGGCGATGGGGTGTGATGTGCTGGCCTGTCTTCAGGGGGCTTAGTGGAGAGGCGGCTGTTGGCCGCTTAGCTTCTGCGGGGCTGTCTACAGCGGGGTGCATGGAGCGGTTGCGTCTGCTATGGGCTTTTTCTATTTGCGACTTGGCGCGTAGCCGATCTCTTAGTATTGCGATGTATATTCTAGAGGTCTTCTCTATGCGTGTTTCAAATAGAAGACGCGCCACATCAAATTTAACAAACCCGCAACACCCCCAGCCTCTTCTCTACGTTTTCTAGGCGGCTCTTTACGTCCTCTATCCGCTTCTCGAGGCTTTCGACGCGTGTTTCCCACCCCCTCCACCCTTCTCTCTACGCCGTTGGCTAATCTCTTCAAACCGTCTGTTAAGCTCCTCGTCTTAGTTTTTGTAGGTCTTGGCTTGCTTCTTTTTTTGTCTCTGTAGATCTCGGCTGTAGAGCACATACAGCACGACGATTGTCACGGTCACTAAAGGCGCTTGGCCCAGCATGTAGAGTAGCATGTCTGTAAGCTCCATGGTCGGCTTTGTCTCTGTGTTTTAATATTCTTTGTTCTGCAAGGTTCGTCGGCTAATCCCACGTGTAGCCCGGGAGGCGCTAAGAGAGCGGGCGGCGGAAGACGCGGCTCAGGCGTGAAGACGGGCGCAGTCGGCGTCTAAGTGAGCGGCTTGTCTCTTCTTATGAGCCCCGCGCGCAGGGCGTGGTCTGCGAGGGTTACTGCGGTTATGGCTTCTAGCGCCACTAGGGCTTTGGGGACTGTGGTGACGTCGTAGCGTCCTTTGAACTGGATGGTTGCGGGGGTCATCTGGGCTAGGTCGACTGTCTGCTGGGGCTTCCGTACGGACGGCGTGGGTTTGAACCAGACGCGGAAGTAGAGGGGCTCGCCTATTGTTATCCCGCCGAGGGTTCCGCCTATTTTGTTGGTGGCCAAGCCTGGTCTGCCGTTTTTCACGACGATGGGGTCGTTGGCCTGGCTCCCCCGCATCTTGGCCAGGGCGCGTCCCATGCCCCAGTCCATGGCCACGGCGCTGGGTATGGAGAAGGCAGCTGCGGCTAAGTCGCCTTTTATCTTGCCGAAGTGGGGCTCGCCGAGGCCGGGCGGCACGCCCACGGCCCAGACCTCGGCGGCGCCGCCTATGCTGTCGCCGTCTAGCACCGCCTCGCGGATTTTCTCCAGCATCTTGGCTAGGGCTTCGTCGTCTACCACTGGGAGGGGCTTCTCCCAGCTCTTCTTGATCTCGTCGAAGGTGTACTGCTTATTTATCTCGACGCCGCCGAGTTCCACCACGTGTCCCGCCACCTCGACGCCGATGTAGGCTAGGAGCTTCTTGGCCACGGCCCCCGCCGCGATGATGGCAGCTGTGGTTCTGCCGGAGGCCCTCCCGCCGCCTCTGTGGTCGTAGTGTCTGCCGTATTTGAGGTAGTAGGCGAGATCTGCGTGGCCTGGGCGGGGCTTCATCCAGAGCTCGTCGTAGTAGCTGGAGATGACCTTCTTGTTCCATATCACAATTGCGATGGGGGTGCCCTGGGTGTAGCCCTCTTTCACGCCGGATAGTATCTCGAACTCCTCTGGTTCGCATCGCGGGTTGAGGACGGGTATGTGGCAGAACATCCTCCTCTCCAGCTCCCTCCTTATGTCCTCCTCCTTCAGCTCCAGGCCGGCGGGGACGCCGTCTATCACAACGCCTACTGCCTTTCCGTGGGACTCGCCGAAGGTGGTTATCCTGAACTCCCTCCCGAAGGTGTTCATAGGGCCCCCTTCTCGCTTAGAAACTGAAGCACGGCCCTCCGCATGATCTCTCTATCTGGCTCTACGCCTAGCCAGATCTTCTCCGCCTGCGCGCCCTGCTCCACGAGGAGGTCTACCCCGTCTACCACCTTGACGCCTAGCCGCTCGGCCTCTTGTACCATCTTGGTACGGGGGGTTGGTATGTAGACGAAGTCGACGTATAACGCCGCGCCGCCGAGGTCCGCCAAAACCGCGTCGTGTATGGGCGTGGCGTTTATAACCACGTCGGCTTTGACGGGAGTCGGCACGGCCTCTATTCTCCTGCCGAACTTCTCTGCAAACTCTCTGGCGAGGGCTTCTGCCTTCTCCCGGGTTCTGTTGTAGATGTAAACAGTCTTGGCCTCGGCTTTTACCGCGGCGAAGAGGGCGGCTCTGGCGGCGCCGCCTGCGCCTATGATTAAAACCTCTGCGCCGGCCATGTGAGGCCCGGCGAGGCGGTACACCGCATACGCGTCTGTGTTGTAGCCCACCGTGAGGTTTCTGTCGACGAGGACTGTATTTACGGCCCCTACGGCTCTGGCGTCTGCAGCCACCGCGTCTAGATATTTCATTATCTCCTCTTTGTGGGGTATGGTGACGTTGAAGCCTCTGAAGTTGAGCCTCGCCAGCTGGGCGAAGCAGGGGAGCTCCTCCCTCGGCACGTCTAGGGCTAGGTACTCGGCGTCTATGCCGAGGGCTTTGAAGGAGGCTTTATGCATGGCGGGGCTTGCCGACTTGCCGCGGATGTGTGTTCCGATAACGGCGAAGTACATAGAGCCGCATTTAACTATATAAATAAGTTTTTTCTATATGCACATGCGTCCCCCAGTTGACGGTGGGCATAGTGGGCGCTGGTAAGCTCGGCAGCCAAATCGCGCTTCGGTTGCGCGGCAACGGCGTGAGGGTCCTCGCCTCGGTCAAGACGGAGAGGTCCCGGCAGAGGCTTCTCTCGCTGGGGCTTGAGGCGTATACTGATAACAAGGTGGTTGTGGAGAGTAGCGATGTGTTGATCCTGGCGGTGAAGCCCGTCAATCTGCCTGAGCTGGAGTTCCGCGTGGATAAGCCGTTGATCTCCTTCGTGGCGGGCGCCGCGCTTGAGTCTCTGCGCCGCCTCTCCTCACGGCCCTACAGAGCCATGACTAACGTGGGGCTTACGGCCATAGCGGTGGCGGGGCAGTACGACGAGCTGGTTAACTCGGTCCTTGCCCACGTGGCGCCGACGTTTTGGGTGGAGGAGAGGCTTATAGACCCCATGACTGTTCTGCTGGGCTCGGGCCCTGCAATTGTCGCGGAGCTGGCGCTGGCGTTGGTGAGGGCCGGCGTCAACATCGGGATTCCCTGGGACTTGGCGAGGGAGGTGGTGCTGTCTCTCATGGCCTCGCTTCCGGCGCTTGACGACAGATTTGGCCTTGAGAAGCTGGCGCAGTATGTGGCAACGCCGGGCGGCACCACCATAAAGGCTCTGCTGGAGCTGTCCCCCGCCGAGGCGCAGATAGGCAGGGCTATAGAGGAGGCGTTTGCCAGGATTTCAGCGCTGAGGCGGTAGCTTTTGCAAAACTTCGCGGGTGGTTTTCGTAAGGTCCATCTTCAGCGCTTCTTCGAGCGGCACAAAGGCGGCCTCGGCAGCGTCGTCTCCTGCGCGGGGCTCGCCTGCCGCCTCCACTAGGTAGACCAAGATGACGAAGTGGTACCTCACCCGTCCGCCGTCTTGCTCTATATACTCCACGGGGGCGAGGAAGCCCTTCACAACTCCGTCTACCGCCGTCTCCTCCTTCAGCTCCCTCAACACGGCCTCCTCGAGCCTCTCCCCGAGCTCGACGTGGCCTCCGGGGAGGCTCCACTTGCCCGCGCTGGGCGGGTACTTCCTCCTCACCAGGAGGACTTTCCCGTCTTTTACTGCCAGCGCCGCCACGGCCACCTTTGGCCCCTGCATGGCGGTGTTTAGGTAAATGTTTATAAGCAATTATGTGTGGCACCGCCATGTTCGACAAGCTGAGGCCCATGACTGTTGGGCAGGAGAGGGCTGTCAACGTGTTGAAGGACCCCGAGAACGAGCTGGTAGGCCTCTTCGGGCCCACAGGCACTGGGAAGTCGCTTCTGAGCATAGCTTACGGCATCTGGGCTGTGGAGAATGGGAAGGCGAAGAGGTTCATCATCGCGAGGCCCATAGTGGACGTGGCCACGGGCGAGGTGTTGACGCCTGAGAGGCTGGGGGAGATGTACTACAGGATCGCCTCCGCCTATCTTGAGGACATCTTGGGCCCCTACGCCGACCGCGCCTACATAGAGAAGTTGTTGCGGGAGGAGAAGGTCATTGTAACCGACGTGTCGTACCTAAGGGGGAGAACCTTCGACGAGAGCGTCATCTTCCTAGACGATGCGCAGAACGTCCGCCCGGAGAGCGCCGCTGAGATGCTGATCCGGCTGGGGAGGGGTAGCAGGATGATGGTGGCCGGCGACCCCATCTTCCAGAGGCCCGCCGACGCGGAGAAAGACGGCGCTACGCTCCTCAGGGAGGCTCTGCTGGGGGAGGAGAAGGCGGAGGTGGTGGACCTGGGCGTGAAGGATATCGTGAGGCCCGGCGCTCGGAGGGGCATCAAGCTGGCTTTGGAGCTGAGGATGAGGAAGAGGCAGCTTTCCGAGACAGAGCGCTACATATACGAGACGGCGCGTATCTTCGCCCCGGACGCAGATATAATTACCGCCGTGGAGTTCCGGGCCGACAAGGACTCCCTGGGCATCAAGGGGGAGAACGTGCCCGACGCCATATTGGTGGTTAAGGAGGGCCAGCTGGGCAGGGTGGTGGGGCGTGGCGGCGAGAGGATCAAGACCATCGAGAACGAGGTGGGGGCCAGGCTGAGGCTCCTCGAGATGACGTTGGATTTCAAGCAGTGGATAAGGACCGTGCACCCGGTGGGCTGGATCTCGAAGCATATAGTCGACGCAGATTTCGCCGGGCCGGAGCTTCTGGTGCAGGTGAGGAGGAGCGAGTTCGGCGCGTTTATAGGCCACAGAGGGGCCTACGTGAGGCTCATAGACAGGGTGATAAGGCGGCTTTTGGGCATAGGCGTGCGCGCGGTGGAGGCGGAGGAATAGTTATAAGCAGTAAGGTTCTTTTGCGCATGAAGGCGTATATTCTTCGCAACTTCAAGGAGCCTCCCGTCTTCTCTGAGGTGGAGAAGCCCAGGGCGGCGCCCGGCAGGGCGGTGGTGAAGGTGGTGGCGGCTGGGGTCTGCTACCGTGACTACTTGGCTTGGCAAGGCTTCCAAAGAGTCAAGCTCCCCATCACGCCGGGTCACGAGTTCGCTGGGGTTGTGGAGGAGGTTGGGGAGGGCGTCTCTGGGGTGGGGCCTGGCGACGCGGTGGCCGGCATGATGTTTGAATACTGCGGCGAGTGCGAGTACTGCAGGTCCGGCCGGGAGTACCTCTGCCGTAATAGGAAGATCTACGGCGAAGATCTGCCGGGGGCTTTTGCGGAGTACATATCGGCGGATCCCAAGTCGTTGGTGAAGATCCCGCCGGGGGTCCCCCTTGAGGCGGCGTCTTTCGCGGCGTGTGTCCTCTCCACTGTGGTGCGGAGCGTGAGGAAAATCGGCGTGAGGCCGGGCATGCAGGTGTTGGTGACCGGCGCGGGCGGCGGCGTGGGGATACACGCCGTGCAGATAGCCAAGGCCTACGGGGCGAGGGTGATTGCAGTCACAAGCCCCGCCAAGGCCGAGGTCGTCTCCAAATACGCAGACCATGTGGTAGCCGGCAGAACTTTCTCGGAGGAGGTCAAGAAGCTGGGCGGGGCAGACGGCGCGGTGGAGGCCGTCGGCGGCCCCACCTTGGAGCAGACCTTGAGGTCATTGAACTGGGGCGCCCGCGTTGCGCTTATTGGTAACGTCGACCCGCAGCCAACGCCGGTGGCCCTTGGCATCTTGATACTAAAGGAGATAGAGATCCTGCCTGTGATTCAGGGGAACAGGAAGGATCTTGAGGAGGCGCTTCAGCTACTGGCGAATGGCGCTGTGAAGCCCGTGTATACGGTGCACGGCTTCTCCGAGCTTCCTAGGCTTCTGGAGGAGACGCCCAGGACCTCCCACGTGGGGAGGCGGGTTGTCAAGATTGGCAGCTGACTTTTCTCCGTTTGAGCCATGTATAGAGTATAACCGCGGCGAGGAGCCCCGTTGCTAAGGCCGCGTCGGCTCCCATAGCTCCCTGGCTAGGTCCTCGGCGGTTTTCCTAACCGCCTCAACGCTGGTCATGGTGGGCTTCCAGCCGGTCAGCCTCGTCAGCTTTGTTATAGATAGGGTCATGTATTTGACGTCGCCAGGCCACCCCCTGCCGTCGGGCGTCGCCGGCACGAGCTTGATCTCGGGCTTGAGTCCCATCACCTCGGCCACTATCTGCGCGATGTCTAGCACCTTCACCGCGTCAACGTTTCCCACGTTGAGGGCGAGGAAGGGCTCGTTGAGCTCCTCCAGCTTTCTCCAGGCGGCCAACGTGGCGTCTACGGCGTCTTTTATGTATAGGTAGCTCTTCCTCTGGGTGCCGTCTCCCAGCACCTCCAAGACGTTTGGGTTCCTCTTCAGCTTCATGATGAAGTCGTAGATCACGCCGTGTCTCAGCCGCGGGCCTACGACGTTTGCATATCTCACGGCGAGGCACTTCATGCCGTAGAGCCTGGCGTAGGTGCTACACATGATCTCCCCCGCGGCCTTCGCCGCGCCGTAGACCGAGATGGGTTTATACGGCTCCTCCTCTGGGGTCGGGATGACCTCTGCGTCGCCGTATACCGTCGAGGATGAGGCAAACACCACGGTCCTTACGCCGGTGTGTCTAGCCCACTCTAACACGTGGAAGGTGGCCAGTATGTTCTCGTTGAAATGCACCACGGGCTCCGTAGTTGACAGCCTCACCTCGGGGTTCGCCGCGAAGTGGAAAACCACGTCCCCGCGTATGCCGACCCCCCACTCCGGGTCCTTTAAGTCGCGTATATTAAGCTCAGCCGCCTTATTTACGTACTCCCTCCGCCCGCTGGAGAGGTTATCCACAACAACCACCTCGTACCCTTCGGCCACCAGTCTATCGACGAGGTGGCTTCCAATGAAGCCGGCGCCCCCCGTTACCACGATTTTCACGTGAGGCTTTTCGCTGGTCTATTTATGAGTTGCGGAAGTAGAGCAGCGCGGTGGGCCAGGACTTGGCTATGGGGGACACATCGTCTAGGCACCCGCCGATTACCCTAGCCGCCGCCAGGGCCATCAAGCCGATTCTGTGGTCGCCGTGTGAGGAGAAGACCACATCTCTCCTCCTGGGGGGCCCTCTTATGCGAAGCGCCCCCTCTCGGTATTCAGCCTCCGCGCCCATCCTCCTCAATACGTCCATGACCGTTGATATTCTGTCGCTCTCCTTGTAGCGGAGGTGCTCCACGCCTCTTATCACGGTCTCCTCCTCGGCCATGGCAGCCGCTAAGGCCACCGGCATGACCAAGTCGGGGTTTCCGCCTAGATCCGCATCGACCCCCCGCGTAAACGCGCCGCCGGCTCGCACAACGTTGCCCTCCTCTGTCACGTCGGCGCCCATTTCTTTAAAGATCTCGAGCACCGGCCTATCCACGTCGGTCGCACAGCCGCGTATCTCCACGCGGCCGCCTGTGGCCACGGCAGCCACCAGGAGAAAGGCGGCTAGGCTGAAGTCGCTCGGCACCTCCACGGCGCCGGGGCTCCTCAGCGGTCCCCGCACCTCCACCGCCTCCCCCACCCTCACCTCTGCGCCGAAGGTCCTCAGAACCTCCGCCGTGGCCTCCACGAAGCTCCACGACTTCCTGACGCCGAGGGGCTTGATGTAGCCGCCCCCAGCCACCGCGGCGAGGTACATAAGGCCCGAGATATACTGCGACGAGATGTCTCCACGTATCTCAACCTCGAAGGGCCCCAGCCGCCTCCCCTCTATAAATATGGCGCCTGGAATCTTCTCGACCCTCGTGAGCCGGCCCACCGCCTCCACCAGCTCGTCTATGGGCCGCCCCCGGAGCGTGCCTCCGTAGAAAACCGCGGTGATCCCCGGTATCCCCGCATATACGGCAACCGCCGTGCGGAGGGTGAAGCCGCTCTCCCCAACGTTGAAGGACCGGCGCGGGTCCGGCTCGCGCCGCTCTAAATATAGGTCCCGGCCCCCTGCGGTTATCCTAGCCAGCGGCTGAACCGCCCTATACATCGCCACGAAATCGTCGCTCCACTCCACACCTCTTATGGCCGTGCGCCCCTCGGCCAACGCGGCGGCGAGGAGAAGCCGTTGCGAGTAGGGCTTGGAGGGCGGCGCGTCGAACTCCCCCTCGAATCTGCCCGGGCTAATACACAACATACCTCACGGCGCTTGCCACCTCCTCCACCTTCACCTTCTCAAGCACCCACCTGCCGATCCGCACCACAATGGGCATGTATATATAGCCGCCACGCCTCTTCTTGTCGTATCTTATCAGCGAAGCCGCCTTCTCCAACTGCTCTGCAGTTGCCTCGACCCGCACGGGGAGCCCGAACTTGCCCAGCGCCCCCTCCACTTGGTCTATGTCGGCTTCCTTGATGTACCCCAGCTGATGCGCGAGGCGGAGCTCAGCCGCCATGCCGACGGAAACTGCCTCACCGTGGAGGAGACCCAAGACGCGTTCTATGGCGTGGCCCACCGTGTGGCCGACGTTGAGGACGTTTCTGATGCCTCTCTCCTCGAACTCATCCGCCTCCACCACCTGGGCCTTGAGCTTGAGCGAGCGGTACACGGCGCGGAGGAGGGCCTCCTCCTCGCGTCTTAACAACGCGTCGGCGTGTTCGGCCGTCCAGCGCAGGAACTCCTCGTCGAGGGCCGCGCCGTATTTAACCACCTCGGCGAAGGCGGAGCGGTAGACTCGCTCGGGCAAGGTGTCCAGCCACGTCAAGTCGCAGAGGACGGCCGCGGGCTGGTGGAACACGCCCACCAAGTTCTTGACGGGGCCCCAGTCCACCGCGCCCTTGCCCCCAAGCGCCGCGTCGACCATCGCCAACAACGTCGTGGGGACCTGCACCAGCCTCATCCCGCGCATGTAGGTCCCCGCGGCGAAGGTGGCCAGGTCCAGAAGCGCCCCTCCGCCCACTGCGAAAAGCGTGGTGGATCTGTCGGCCCCCGCCTCGGCCAAGAAGCTGTACACCTTTGTGAGGGCTTCCAGACTTTTCACATCCTCCCCGCCGCGGAGGACCAGGGTGGGGATCCCCGCGACGGGCGGCCTGAGACCCTCCTCGATTATAGCCACCGCGCGTTCCGCCCATTCTGCGTACGAGACGCCGCGGCCGACTACCACCTCGGTGACGCCTCTACTGTGTCTATAGAAGAACCTCATCTCAACTTGACGAGCTCCTCCGCCCTAGCCGCGATGTTCTCCGGCGTCAGGCCGAAGTACTGGTAGAGCTCCTGGGGGCTTTTGGCGGTTCTGCCGTATGACTTCAACCCCATTATTGCCATCTTTGTGGGCCTCGTCTGGGCCAGGTATTCGGCAACGGCGGATCCGAAGCCGCCGTGGACCATGTGCTCCTCCACGGTTAACACCGCGCCTGTGGCAGCCGCATATTTCTCTACCGTAGCGTAGTCGAGAGGTTTCACTGTGGGGAAGTGCACCACGGTTGCTGAGATGCCCCGGTCTTTCAGCAACTGGGCCGCCTCGACGGCAAAAGGCAACATCACCCCTGTGGTGAATATTGCCACGTCACGTCCCTCGGCCACGACGTATGCCCTGCCAACTTCGAACCTATCGTACAGCCCGCATGTAACAGGTATGTGGAAGTCCCTTCCCACCCTTATGTACACAGGCCCCTTGACCGTGGCTGATGCGGTTACAGCCCTGTAGACCTCGCAGGAGTCGGCGGGCGCAAGCACCGTAAAGTTGGGCAGAACCCGAAACAAGGCTATGTCTTCCAGCGCCTGGTGGGATGGCCCATCGTAGGCGTCGGCGAACCCCGCGTGGGTTCCCACAAGCCTTACGGCGAGGGCGAGCCGGTCCACCGAGTTCCTAGCCTGCTCCCAGGCCCGGGTCATAAACGCCGCAAAGGTCAAGGCGAAGGGCATGAAGCCTGCCAAGGCCAGCCCTGCCGCTATGCCCACGAGGGACTGCTCAGCTATCCCCACGTTGAAGAACCTGTCGGGGTGTCTCTCTGCGAAAAGCCTCGCCCTGGTGGTCTCGCCGGTGTCTGCCACGAGGATCACTACGTCTTTCCGCAGGTCGCCAAGGTCGGCCAAGGCGCGGCCCAGCGCTTCTCTCGGCGTTAAGCTTTCAAGGTCTAGCATACGTCGTTGGCGTATTTTAACGCCTCATCTCTCGAAAGCCTTTGTCTCGCCGTGTCTTCTATAGGCGGCACGCCCCTGCCCCTTATAGTCCTGGCGATGATAACCGTAGGTTTTGTGTTGTTCTCGGCCTTCTCAAGCGCGGCGACGATTTCCTTCAGATCGTGGCCGTTTACCTCAACCACGTCGAACCCCAGCGCTTTGAACCTCCCCGCCACGTCGCCTTTCCGCAGAACCTCCTCGCTGTGGCCGTCAAGTTGCACGTTGTTTAGGTCTACTATCGTCACTAGGTTTGTAAGGTTGTAATGAGCCGCCACCGCGAGGGACTCCCAGGTCTGCCCCTCGTCTAACTCGCCGTCGCCCGTGACTAAGTAGACGCGGCCGGGCTCGCCCCTCAGCCTCAAGCCCAGCGCCAGCCCCACGGCCATGCTGACGCCCTGCCCCAGGGAGCCCGAGTTGGGCACGTCGACAAAAGGCGTGTCGGTCTCCGGGTGGTTCTGCAGCCTGCTGCCTATGCTCCCGGTCTCCCTGAGCTCGTCCACTGTGAGGTAGCCCATGGCCGCCGCCAGGGCGTAGATGGCGTGTACCGCGTGGCCTTTGGATAGGACGAAGTAGTTTCTGTTGTGGGCGCCGTTGGCCACGTTGAACTTAAGCCTCCCCGTGCCGTATAGCGCCGTGACGATCTCAAGCACAGAAAGAGACGAGCCGAGGTGTATGCCCGGGTCGTAGCCGGCCATAAGCACAACGTATTTCCTGGCTTTACAAACAAGCCCCTCTAGGCTCGAAACCCCTCTTTCCACCCCGACTGCAAATACCCCTGCATGTGTCCAACAAAAGAGCTGGTATTTAACCTTTGGTTGTCCTTATAAATAGACACGAAGTCTACTATATGGACCTGTTGCGAAATGTGGAGGAGGTGGTAACTAAGGAGGAGTTCCTAAATCTCAGAGGCGGCGTGGCGTATCTAGGGTTCGAACCTCTCTGGCCTATACACGTGGGGTGGCTCGTGTGGGCTTATAAACTCGCCGAGTTGAAAGAGGCAGGTTTCGACGTGGTGGTGCTTGTCGCCACTTGGCATGGGTGGATAAACGACAAGGGGACTCTGGAGGAGTTGAGAAGCCACGGCGAGAAGGTGAAAGCTGTGTTAGATAAGGTGGGGAGGTTTAAGTACGTATACGGAGATGAAATAGCTAGAGATCCTAGATATTGGGAACTTGTGGTGAGGGTAGCTAAGGAGACCTCCCTGGCCAGAGTTAGAAGGGCTATACCCGTAATGGGGAGACGGGCTGAGGAGGTGGAGCTAGATTTCTCAAAGCTCCTATACCCAGTTATGCAAGTTGCCGATATTTTCTACCTGGGCGTAGACGTGGCGGTTGGCGGCATGGACCAGCGGAGGGCGCACATGTTGGCGAGAGACGTGGCGGAGAAGCTTGGGTATAAGAAGCCGGTGGCCCTCCACACGCCTATAATCACCTCGCTCTCTGGCACCGGCAGGATGGAGGGGACCCACAGAGAGCTTGACGAGGTCTACGCCATGTATAAAATGTCCAAGTCGAAGCCGCAGAGCGCCATATTCGTAACAGACAGCGAGGAGGAGATCAAGAAGAAGATATGGGCGGCCTACTGCCCGCCCCGCGAGACCAGGTTCAACCCCGTGTTTGAAATAGCAGCATACCTCTTGATACCCTACGCGGACCCGCTGGAGGTCGGCGGGCGCAGATATGAGAGCGCCGACGCGCTGGAAAGAGATTACGGAGAAGGCGCCGTAACGCCACAAGCCCTCAAGGAGGCTGTGGCGGCCGCCCTGGCGGCCCTGCTTTCTAAACTCAGATAGTCTTTTAACACAGAAACTTCTACAAGCCATGCTGTTTATAGTAGGGAGCAGGGAACACGGCAAGGCGCTGAAGGAGGAGGTGGAGTCTAGAGGGACGCCGGCTTGGTATGTAGAGTTATGGGACAACTATATAGTTGTCACGCCGCCGCACACCCGCGTGGAGGGGCTTAAAACCCCCGTAAAGGCCGTCGTTGAGCTTAAGACCGAGCACCAGCTCGTGTCTAGGGAGTGGAAGAGGGACCCCACCCCCGTCCAGATAGGAGACAGTGAGGTGAGAGAGGGGAAGATCTTCATAATCGCGGGGCCGTGTTCGGTGGAGACCGAGGAGCAGATCCTCAAGACAGCGCGTTTCGTGAAAAACGCCGGCGCAGACGCCTTGAGAGGAGGCGCCTACAAGCCGAGGACCAGCCCCTACACCTTCCAAGGACTCGGCGAGGCGGGGCTGAAGCTGTTGGCCAAGGCGCGGGAGGAGACGGGCCTTCCCATAACCACGGAGCTTATGGACCCCGAGGACATGCCTCTGGTGGCAAAATATGCAGATGCGATCCAGGTGGGGGCTCGCAACATGCAGAACTTCACCCTCTTAAAGAAGCTGGGCCTCGTGGGGAAGCCCGTCCTCCTCAAGCGCGGCTTCGGCAACACTATAGAGGAATGGCTCCTCGCCGCTGAGTACGTCGCGCTACACGGCAACGGCGATGTGGTGCTTGTGGAGAGGGGCATAAGAACCTTCGACAAAACCCTGCGCTTCACGCTAGACGTGGGGGCCATAGCCTACGCCAAGCAACACACCCACCTCCCCGTCATAGGCGACCCGAGCCACCCCGCGGGCGATAGGCGCTACGTAATCCCGCTGGCACTAGCGATCCTAGCGGCGGGGGCAGACGGCCTCATCGTCGAGGTGCACCCAGACCCAGACAAGGCGTGGAGCGACGCCAAGCAACAACTCACCTTCGACCAGTTCACGGAGCTGGTCCAGAAGGCGCGGGAGCTGGCCAGAGCGCTTGGAAAGAGCTAACAAGTCAGCCTTTCCAAGTCGCCCGGCGTATCCACGTCCACGAGGATGCCGGGGTCCTCCACCTCCACCGCCTCCACCGGCACCCGGCCAAAGAGCGCCCTAAGTCCCACGTCGCCCTCCAGCGCGAGAGCCAGGGGGTACACGTCTCTACAAGAGGCCACGGGGTTGCCCCTCGCCCCTCTATAAGTGGGCACGACGAGCCCGCCCTTGCAACGTCCAGCCACCGCCGCGACGGTGGCCGGCTTCACGCAGGGCATGTCGCCCAGCATCCACACGATACACCTCTTGTCTAGAAGCGCCGCCACGGCGGCCTTGACGCTTGTGGAGAGGCCGAGGCGCCACCAGGGGTTATAGATAACGCCGTTTACCTCGCCTGCGGCCTGCGCCACCTCCCGCCTCGCCGTCACCAGGTAAACCTCGACGTCGGCCTGCCTTAAGGCCTCCGCCGCCCACCACACGAGGGGTCTCCCCCTGTATCCGAAAAGGAGCTTGTCCCTGCCGAAACGCGTGGAGCCGCCGGCGGCTAAGACGACGCCGACGCAGCTCACCTCAGGAGCCGCCAGACGTCTTCCGGGGTTATAGGTGTTTTGTCTATCCTGACCCCGGGCTTGAGACGTCGTATGGCATCTTCAACCGCCATGACGACGGCGGGCGTCGAGGCTATGGTGGCGGCTTCGCCGATGCCCTTGGTGCCGGTGGGATGCCTCGATGGGTGGGGCTCATCGGCGAAGTAGACCTCGTACCTCGGCGCCTCGGCGGCCGTGGGCACGTAGTAAAACGCGAGGTTCGGCGTGAGGAGGTTGCCGCTTTCGTCGTACACGGCCTCCTCATACAGCGCTTGTGCTATGCCCTGGAGGGCGCCCCCTATGGTCTGCCCAGCCGCGAGAAGCGGGTTCACCACAACGCCAACGTCGTCATATGACTTATACAGAAGAGGCCTCACGAAGCCAGTTTCTGGGTCCAGCTCAACCACCGCGACGTGGACGCCGAATGGGAAGGTGGCGTCTGCATGGTATATGGCCTCGACGGTGAGCTGTGCGTCGGCCTTGCCTCTGTAGACCGCCTTGACCACCTCCTCTATGGTTGCGCTCTTTCCGCCGCACTGGAAGATCCCCCCGCTGTACTCGGGCCTGCATCCCAGAAGCTTCTCAGCTGCCTTGGCCAGCTCCTCCTTTAGCTTCTTCGCCGCCAGGATAGCCGCCGAGCCGCCCGCCGTTATCGAACGGCTGCCCATGGTGCCTATGCCGTCGCCAATTTGGGCCGTGTCGCCCCAGTACACCTTTATCTTCTCCATGGGGACCTCAAGCTCGTCCGCCAGCACCTGCGCCAGCGCGGTGGCGACGCCTTGGCCGTGTGGCGTCAACGCAGTGAAGAGGGTGAAGCTGCCGTCTCTCTCGGCCCGCAGTATGGCCGTCTCGTAGCCGAAGGTGGTGATCTCCACGTATACGGAAAAGCCGACGCCGATTATCCGGCCCCTCTTTGCCTCTTCGTCGGCCCACCTTTTCAGTTGGTAGTAGCCCAGCTTCTCGAGACCTCTCTCAAACGTGGCTAGGTAGTTGCCCGTATCGTAGGTGATGCCGAAGACGTTGGTATATGGCAACTGCCTTATCAAGTTGCGCCTCCTTATCTCCACTCTGTCTATCCCCAAGATGTCGGCGACGTGGTCCATTACGCGTTCTATAAACAGGGTGGCCTCGGGCCTGCCTGCGCCTCTGTATGCGCTCAGCGGGGTCTTGTTGGTGAGCACAGCGACGGCGCGGACCCTGCCGTGTCTGATGTCGTAGGGCCCTGGCAACATCTGCGCCGCTGTGTCGGCCAGCCCCTCGCCCCAGTAGTAAGCACCAGCGTCGGCGTACACGGTGCCGGTAATCACATGGATCTTCCCGTCGCGGGACGCGCCGACCTTGTACTCAAGCCTGAGAGCCCTCCCGTGGGTGGTGGCTTTGAAGTCCTCGCTCCTAGTGGCGACCCACTTGACCGGCGCCCTCAGCCTGTAGGCGGCAACGGAGATCCAAACCTCCTCGGGGTAGACCAGGAGCTTCGAGCCGAAGGCGCCGCCCACAAAGGGCTGTATAACCCTGACCTTTGCCAGGGGGAGACCCAGCGCTCTGGCCACCTCCTTCCTGATGTCAAACGGCACCTGCGTGGAGCTCCACACTGTGAGGACCTCGCCGTCGTACGCCGCCACCACGCCCCGAGGCTCCATGGCAGACGGCACTACGCGCTGGATTGTGAACCCGCCCTCCACCACCACCTCCGACTCCCTCAACGCGCGGTCCGGGTCGCCGCCTTCATACACCTTCTCGTGCACCACGTTTGTCCCGAGGCTTTCGTCCACAAGCGGGGCGTCCGGCTTCAAGGCCTCGTATATGTCCACAACGGCGGGGAGAGGCTCGTAATCCACAACGGCCTTCTCCAGAGCGTCGTAGAGGACGTACCTATCTCTCGCGACGACCATGGCAACGGCCTCGCCCTGGTATCTCACCTTGCCGCCTGGCGCGAAGTTGAAGGGCTCGCCGCTCCCGGGGCCGTACGCCGCCACGACGCCCGGCGTCTTCAACACGTCTGAGAGATCCACCCGGAGAACTCTGGCGTGGGCGTAGGGCGATCTGACGAAGCCGGCGTATAACACGCCGGACGGCTCTATGTCGTCAACGTAAACTGCCTTGCCCCGCAGAATCGCCTCGTCCTCAACCCTCGGGACGGGGCTTCCGACGTATTTCATAGCCCAGCCGCCTCCTTAACCGCCTCAATTATGTTCTGGTAGCCGGTGCAACGACACAGAACCCCGCTGAGGCCTTCCACGATCTCTTCTTCGCTTTTTACGCCCCTCTTGACTAGGTGGTACGCCGTCATCAACATGCCAGAGGTACAGTAGCCGCACTGAGCCGCGTGCCGCCTCTTAAACGTCTCTCTTAACCGCTCCATAACCTCGTCGCTGTAATCAGCCGTGTAGATCTCGGCGCTATCTGCCTGCGCAGCCAACACGTTGCAGCTCTTCACAGGCCTGCCGTCCATAAGCACCGTACACGCGCCGCAGGTGGCGGTGTCGCATCCAACCCGCACAGACTTGTAGCCAAGTTCCCGAAGCACGTGTACAAGAAGCTTCCTCGGCTCTACGTCGGCTTCGTGCAGGTTCCCGTTAACTCTAAGGGTGATCCTCACAGCCCCGCCAGCGCCCTCTTCACAGCTACGCCAACCAGCCACCTTCTATATTCAGCGGAGGCTCTGAAGTCAGAGGGCGGCTGCGCCTCCCTCATGGCCGCCTCGCTGGCCGTAGCTATCGTATCTGCGTTGAGGGGGGCGCCTGCGAGAAACGCCTCCACCTTCCTCAGCCTTACGGGCCTATCTGCGGCGCCTATCGCCGCCACCCGCGCCCAGACCACATGCTCTTCTTTAACCTCAGCGGCCACCGCCACTGCGGCAAGCGCGAAGTCGTTGTGCCTCCTGGCGAACTTTACGTAGACCCCCCGCGGCGGGCATCTGAACTCCACCCCAACCACGAGCTCCCCACGCTCCAGCGCCGTCTGGTAAGGCCCCCGGATGAAGTTATCCACGTCAACCTCCCTAACGCCGTTTGTCCCGGCTATCTTCACCACGGCGCCCGCGGCGAGCATCGCCGCCGGCCAGTCGCCCGCGGGATCTGCGTGCGCCAGGGAGCCGCCTAAGGTGCCGAGCGACCTGACTTGGGGATCCCCAATCCTTCCAGCCACCGCCCGCAGAAAGCCACACGGCGAATCCTCAAACTCGTAGTGCCGCGTAAGCGCCCCGGCCCTCACCACCTCGCCGTAGTGAAGACGGCGGAGCTCCCGCACCCTTCCGATGTCTACAAGCACGCCGTAGCTAGCAACGCGGAGCTTAAGCAGAGGGATCAAGCTCTGCCCCCCGGCAAGCGGCGCCGAATCTTCACGCCTAGATAAGACGTCCAGCGCCTCGGGCAGAGAAAAGACGCGGACGTATTCAAAATCTGGAGGAAACATAGCCGACGACACTCAACACCTAAAAAATATGACGCCCGTACTCCCTCCCCAACATTAAATACACCCCCTCCTCCCCACACCTACGCCTCAAGTGCTCCGCCACATCGCCCGTGGCAAACTCCACAGCCAGCACCTTTAGGTAGACCCGTCTACCCGTCAACTTCTCAGCCGCCTCAGCCGACCTACGCAACTGCTCGAGGAGACCCTCAGCCTCCTCCACGCTCCTAGCCGCCACAGAAACCTCCCCCACCACCAGCGGCTCCGGACAGAAGAGATCAACCTCCTTAAAGCCGTCCACAGGCAGAGTAACGTTCACACGCACGACGCACTCAACCCCACGCTCGCGAAGAAGAGCCTCAACAACCCTAGCCACGAAATACTCAAACCCGCCGCCCAACGCATCCCTAATCTCCACCAAGGCGGACTGAAGCCACCTATTAAAACGAAACTGCTCCTCCCA
>DAITPC010000037.1:0-17709 GCA_036833835.1 Pyrobaculum sp.
AGACGGCGAGGTGCGGGAGATTGAACTCGCATCTGAGACCTACGGCAAGGAGTTTGAAAGGCTGTATGTCGCATGCGAATAGCTGTCCGTGTGTGGTGAGGGTGGCGGTGTGGGTGGAGCCCAAGGGACGTAAGATTATTTTCATAAGATTGCCAGAGATGAAGTTAAGCGATGGGAACGAGCGGCATAGGTATCGTGATTGTGTTTTAGACGACGAGGTCGAGCGGTGTTTTGTTGAGCATAGAGATGGGGAGGTGGATTGCGTGGCGTGGTGCAACGACGGCGTGCGGGGGGTGGAGTTTAAGAGCTATGTAGAGGGGGTGGATCTCGATGGGATGAGAAGGGAGTTGTCTCGGAAGCGGGTCCTCGGACGGGTCTGTCAAGCCTGCGTTCTGGTTATCCCGGTGTTTAAGGAGGATGTCGTCTATATTCTTGAGAGGGCTCAAAGCTCCGGGAGACGGGTGGGCGTTGCGTATTCTGTGCGCGAGTTGTTGCAGAAGATCTGCGGCAGTGAAATAGTCTTGTTGGTGGTGGCAGGTGCGGGGGGTTGTGGTTAGCGGTGGTGGTCGTGGCTTTGATTCCTGGGTTTCTTCGGCATAGGCGCCGCGGGGGTCTATGACAATGGTCATCACGTTGAGAGGCGTTGCGTCTGGATGGTTCGCTTTAAACGTCTTCTCTGGCGCAGTGGCGCAGTCGGTGTTGTTGAAGTTGTTGAGCCGGCCTGAGTTGCACAACCTGCGTCCTAAGGCCTTTACGTTGTGGCCACTTATTGTAGACGGGAGAGTGGTGTGGGATAGGGCGGTGGTTAGGCCGGGCTCTGCTGTGGAGGTGCGGGTGGCGTTTTTTGAGAGGGAGCTTGGGGAGAGGTTGCTAAGCCAGATACCGGAAAGCCTCCACATATTTGGCGCGGAGGTGAAGGTGAGCGAACTTGTGATACGGGAGGTGGCGTTGGCGCCTAGATCTGAGGCCGTCTTTAGGGTGGAGTTCCTCTCGCCGGCGCGTTTTGAGACTCCGCCGTATGTGAGGCGGCCTGTGCCTGTGTTTGACCTCACGCCGAGGCCGCTGAATATCTTCAAGTCTGCCGTTAAGACTGCCATGAGACTCGGCTTGGTGGATGTGGGGTGGGCGCGGAGGTTTCTCCGCTGGGCTTACGCCTCTGTGGGTGTTGTGGATTTCGGCTGTGGGGGGAGGTGCACAGTCGCCGTACGGCTTGCCGGCGGCAGGCGGGTCCGCGGTTTCGTGGGGTGGGCCGTCTACCGCGCCTTCGAGACGTCTATGCTGGGGGATATGTGGCGTGTGTTGTCTATAGCGGAGGCCTTCGGCGTGGGTAGCAACAGGCCTCTGGGCTTCGGGGCGGTGAGGATAGCGCCGGTTTATGGAGGCGCGTCTGGCGCGGGTCGGCGTGGGTAGCTATATATAGCGGTGCGGTGGGGTGGCTGTGGAGGGGAGGGTGCGGTCTGCGGGCGAGTTGGGGTTTGTCGGTGTCGTTGTTCAGCTTTTGGGCTTGTTGCCGGTGGGCTTGTTGACGCCGGTGGGCTTTCTGCTTGAGCTTGTGGCTTTGAGGAGGCTTTCCGAGGCGTTTAACAGCAGTTCTATCTGGAGCAACGCCTGGAGGGCGGTGGTCTTTGCCGTGGTCGCCGCCGCGCTTTTTGAGGCGGGTTTATTCATCTTTCTCCTCCGTTGGCCCTCCCTTCCCCTGGACTACCGGTCTCCGTTGCATCTCTTGTTTCTCTTCCTCGCCGTATTCTCCCTGTTTGTTGGTGTGTATGAGTTCGTGGTGCTTGCGGGTAGCTACTATAGAGACGTCTACCGCGAGCTGGCTGGGTTGAGCGGCGTGGCGGAGTTCGAGGCCGCGGCGAGGTGGACTTGGCGGGGCGCGTCGCTGTTTGCGGCATTTGTAGGGGGCCCGTTGGCGCTGGTGGGGAGGGTGTACGCGTTGCTTGGCTACAGGAGTCTCAGGGGCTGGGACGGCTTGGAGAGGTGGAGGCCGGGTTGGTGGGGCGGCTGGATGGTTGGGGCCGCCTAGTGGGGGTTCGGGGCGGTGGGGTGGCGCGGTTGCAACGGCGAGAATGATGGGCCCGCCGGGATTTGAACCCGGGACTTCCCGGTTATGAGCCTTGCGCGGGGTTGGCTGGGTCGCCCCTGGGCGCTCTGACCGGGCTAAGCTACGGGCCCTCTGTCTACGTATATCACCGCTTTTTAAGTTTTTTCGCCTAGGGTGGGTCGGTGTTTGACGGCCGCGGTGGCGGGGTGTGGTTTTGGTTTATATTCCTCTGTGTTTTGTCTGTGGGGGTAGTGTTTTGAGGGTTATGGCGTGTGTTGTGTAGGTGAAGCTTTTGACTACGGCGACGCCGCTTTGGGCGTATGCCAGTTCGCCGGCGTAGTCCGCCATGTCTACTCTTTCGAGTACCTTCGGCTCGCTTCTCATGGCTATTTTCGTGTTGGTGAGCTGTATCGCCAGGTCGTTGAGGTCTGCGGGGCTGTGTGTGGCGAAGATTACGCCGATTTTTCTCACTCTTCCCAGCCTGGTGAGCTTGTTGATCATGGCCTCTACCACCTCTTTGTTGAAGTCTTCCCGGGCGCCCGCCTGTGGGAAGTAGTAGTGCGCCTCGTCTATGTAGATGAAGGTGGGCCAGGGCTCGGCGCCTCTCTGTAGCTCCTCGTCTCTTGCCTTGAATATCATGGATAGCACCCTGTAGACCACGGCGGAGGCCACCGTCGGGGTTTCTCTGAAGTTGCGGAGGTCGACGGCTACGAGGCCGTGTAGATCCATGTAGTCCGGCTCGCCGAAGGTGGCGAGGGTCCTTTGTCCGGTGGGGTCGGCTATGTTGTAAGACACGTCGAATAGGCCGGTTTCGTAGACCATGTGCATGCCGCGGACGAAGTTGTCCGCCTGGCTTTGGTGTAGCTTTATCCTCCTCGCGGCGCTTTCAGCGACGGCGTCTAGCTGTCTCATTATGGCGTCTATGTCGTGTTCCTGTCCCGCCATGTGTATCAGCCGCTGGAAGAGTAGGGAGACTCTCTCGCTGAAGTAGGGGAAGAGCCGGGGCACCTCGGCGTAGGTCTCGGCGAATTTCATGGCCCAGGGCAGGAGGCGTAGCGTGAAGACGCGGCTTCCCGCCTCCACCTTCGCGGCGATTTCCTTCACCTCCGCGTTCTCCGCCCTGATCTCTGCCTCTATCAGCCTGGCGCCGGGGTATGTGTCCTCTATGAACAGCTTGGCCAGCGCGTATCCCACGGCTTTTGTGGCCTCATCCTCGTTTACGTCTAGGAGGGTGTGGCCGTCGCCGAGGATTTCGGCGGCTATGTGTTGAATGTCGTCTCTATGTCTATCGATGAAGTGGCGGGTCGTCGGCATTATGACCGTGATTTCGTCTAGCGGCTGGTAGAGGCCGGGCGTCTCAGGCGGGAGAGTCGTCAGGAGGTAGTCGCCCTGGAGGTCCAGCGCCACCACCGTGGCGTTTCTTATCTCGTGGAGGGTGGATAGGGCCATGTTTTTCAGCAACACGGTCTTCCCGGCGCCGGTGGTGCCCACCGCGAGGACGTGTTGATACAAGGCGCGTTCTGGGAGGCGCACCTCCACGGGGAGCTCCGCGCCCCCGGCGTAGAGCCTCCCCAGGAGGACCCCCTCCCCCGGCAGCCCCAGCATCTTGGCTATGAAGTTAGGCGACGGCTTGAAAACTACGCTGAGGGGGTCCACGGGGGTGTAGACGGGGGTTGGCTCGCAGTTCTCCACCTCTTTTAGGGGGCACTCTGTGAGGGGCTCCAGCGCTATCTGCGCCGGGGTTCTCAGCCCCTCCGGGTCCTCCACTGGGGCGTACAGCGTCTGGACGTGGGTTACGTGTGCCACGTGTCTTCTCCTCACCTCCACCACCCTCCCCAGCATGGCCGACCCCAGGACTGTGGCGACGCCGAGGTACTCGCCGATTCTTATCCCGAGGCGTAGGTAGGTGTCGAAGTCCACGTCGATGTATACCCGGCGCGTTTCCGTGCCTATAGACGCCGCCTCCCCCGGCGATACCCTGCCGACGACCTCGCCTAGGTTTCTCTCCTCCACCTCCCGCCTCAGCGCCTCCACTAAGCTCCTAAGCTCCGCCTTCCACATACTCCCGCAGCGCGTTGAGGAACTCCATTTCTGAGTCGTAGGTGAGTGATATGTTGCGGCTCTTCACCGCGGTTCTTAGGGCAATGAGGAGGCCTGCTGTGAGCCTTCTTGCGAATACGTCTGCCACGTCTATTACGTAGGGGGCCCCTCTGTTTGTGGCGGTCCAGGCGAGCCAGGCGGCCACCTCCTCCGCATCGCCGCCTAGGCGCTTGAAGTCGTCGGCCAGCATCTCCACCCGGAAGGCAGAGCCGTATATGGAGGCGTACCAGAAGACCTTGTCTGGGAAGGAGTATCCTCTGAGGTCCTTCCCCGCGTAGCCCAGGTGGAAGGGGCCTATGAGGTAGATGCCGCGTTGGGGCGCGGCGAGGCTCGCCACGTAGGCGTCGTTGCAGTGGTGGGTGTCTACCGAGAGAGACAGCGCCTCCAGCGCCTCCTCCGTGCAGAGCTTCCGCGACTTGGCCACCCGCTTCACCACGCCGACCGCGGCGATGCCGGCTTTCCTCAGCTTCTCCACCGCGTCTAGCCGTATGGCTAGTAGGCGGGTTTTGGCCCAGTGGTCGAGGTATATAGGCCCGTCTAACACCGCCAAGTCGCCGGCGTCTCGTTGAGCCACGTGGAGTAGGGCTGCGCTTTCTGCGGATATCCTGATCTCGTCGAAAATATCCTCGTCTGTGCAGCCGCATCTCTCGTCTAGGTACGTCCCGTCGCTTCTCCTTACGATGAGGAAGTCCAGCCTCTCGTCTCGCTCCACCGCCTCTAACACATCCCGCGGGGCTCTCAGCGCGAGGAACCTACGCCCGAGATCGCCCGGTATGAAACTCACCGCCCTCTCGCCGGCTCCATACACCGCGACGCCCACCACGTAGGCGGAGAAGTGGGGGCCTGAGAGCTTCCTGGTGGATCCGTCGACGGCTACCGGGGCGAAGCGCCAGGCGCCGCCCTCCACCCGCCTTATCAGCCCCTCGCCGATTGGCCTAACCGCGTAGGGCCGGGAGTCCTCCGCCTCGCGGGGGGGCAGGGGCGTAAGTGCCTTTTTCGCAACGGCTAGATACTCGGCGAGGATGCCAAATCTCTCAACCGCCACGATACACGTCACCTAGGCCTAATATATACGTATCGCAACAATTATAGTCTACAATCGTGTAAGGTAGATTAAAAGCCGCCTTTATATATCTGTGAAGTTAAGTCTCGTCAAACGGGAGGGCCGATACGGCTACTACCT
This sequence comes from Pyrobaculum sp., assembly GCA_036833835.1. GTDB lineage: Archaea > Thermoproteota > Thermoprotei > Thermoproteales > Thermoproteaceae > Pyrobaculum. The sequence continues at coordinate 5,328 of DAITPC010000037.1, forward strand.
GCTCCCCCTGAAGCCTGACAACCCGGCGCGTCCCGCCAGAGTGGCCGTGTTGAAAAACGGCCAGCTCTACGTCGGCGAGGCCTGGGTGGACTACGAAGACGGCCGCTGGATGCTGGAACTGCCGTACTTGGGCGAAGATGTGGAGTTGATATACCTGGAGTAGCCCCACGTCCCGGAGGCCCCCGCGCCTTCTGGCGTATGCGTGGAGGTTTTCAACGCGGAGTTGCGCTCTTGCGTGGCGTTGTGGGGGCCGTTGGCGGGGGCTAGGTGGCGAGGTCTAGGGCGAATTTGGTGATTTTCCAGGGGTCGTACTCTCCCTCGGGGTGGTGGGGCTCTCCGCGGGGCATCTCTGTCTTTTCTAGTTCCTCTCTGGGGCCGAGGGCGGCGCAGATGGCCTCAGCGGAGCCGGCGGCTGACGCCTCGAGGGCTTCTCTTATCTGGTCTTTCTGGGTTAGGAACATCAACGCCGATATGTTGGGGTTTTTGGCGGGGCTTCTCCAGTGGTAGGCGTAGTATAGCGCCTGGGCGAGTTGTAGCCAGTGGGTGACGGCTTCTGGCTTGACGCATATGGCCACCGCATTGTCGGCGTGTATCTCTATCTTGTTGGGCGGCGTTTGGAAGCGGACTTTCTCTATCCTCAGGCAGAGGTCCTGGGCGCAGCGCACGTTAAAGTTTTACGCTTTCGAATATGTGTCTGCGGTAGAACTTCTGGGTTATCTGCGGCCTGGCGTTGGTGAGCTCGTCTTCGGGCAGTATCGACAACACGTCCCAGCCGATGTCTAGCGTCTCTTCGAAGCTGCGTCTCTCGTAGTAGCCCTGTTTGATGAACTTCTGCTCGAAGGCGTCTGCGAAGCGGAGGTAGCGGCGTTCTCTCCAGCCGAGGTTGCGCTCGCCGACGAGGGTGGCTAGGCTTCTGAGCTCTAGGGCTTTGGAGTAGGCCGAGATGAGGGTGTTGGCGACGTCTTTGTGGTCTTCTCTGGTCTTGTCTTCGCCGATGGCGTCTTTGGCGAGGCGGGAGAGGGACATGATGACGTCGAAGGGTGGGTAGATGCCTTTGCCCCACATGGCTCTGCTGAGGACCAGCTGGCCTTCGGTTATGTAGCCTGTCAAGTCCGGTATGGGGTGGGTGATGTCGTCGTGGGGCATGGTGAGGATGGGGAATTGGGTGACGGAGCCTTTCCTGCCGTGGGCTTTCCCGGCTCTTTCATATATCGTGGCGAGGTCTGTGTACATGTATCCCGGGTATCCGCGTCTGCCGGGGAGCTCGCCTCTGCCGGAGGACAGCTCCCTCAGGCCTTCGCAGTAGTTGGTCATGTCGGTGATGACGACGAGGACGTGGTAGCCCAGTTGCCACGCCAGGTACTCGGCGATGGTGAGGCCGACGCGTGGGGCTAGGATGCGCTCGGCGACTGGGTCCGAGGCGAGGTTGAGGACGGCGACGGCTCTCCTCAGGGCGCCGGTCCTCCTGAACTCGTCCATGAAGAAGAGGGCTTCCTCGGTCTTGATGCCCACGCCGACGAAAACCACGGCGAACTCCTCCTCGGAGCCTCTCACCGTGGACTGCCTCACCACCTGGGCGGCCATCAAGTTGTGGGGGAGGCCGGTGCCGGAGAATATGGGTAGCTTCTGGCCGCGGACCAGGGTGTAGAGGCCGTCTATGGCCGATATGCCGGTTTCGATGGGCTCCTCGGGGTACTCCCTGGAGTAGGGGTTGAGGGGCTCCCCGTTGACGTCGCGGAAGTCCTCGGGGGGCGGGAGGGACATGTGGTCCCTGGGCTGCCCCTTGCCGTCTAGTATGCGGCCGACGAGCTGCTCCGACACAGGTATCTTGAGGGTTCTGCCGTAGAACTTAACCGTGGAGCCCTTGGCGGGTAGGCCGAGGGTGCCGCCGAGGACCTGCGCCACGGCGTAGTCCGTCGCCACCTCTATCACCTGCACCCTCCTGGGCTCGCCGTCTGGCCCAATGACCTCCCCTATCTCGCCGTATGACACGCCTCTGGTCCGCTCGATGACTATCAGAGGCCCCTTAACCTCCCGGACTGTTGTGTAGGAAACTACTGGGGTGAGCATAGCGTATGGTAGCAACTTATTTATATACGTTGTCGGTTTGTATATGCCAACAGGGTTCGGCATGCGGGTTGGGGTCGTCGGCTTGGGGATAATGGGGGCGCCGATGGCGATGCACCTCCACAAGGCCGGCCTCCTCGCCGCTGTGTACAACAGGACGAGGGCCAAGGCTGAGCCCTTCGAGAGGCTGGGGGTCTACGCGGCGGAGTCGCCGGCGGATCTCGCCGGGAGGGTGGACGTGGTTATCGTGATGGTGTCGGATGCGCCGGATGTGGAGGAGGTGTTGTTCGGCCGGGGCGGCGTCGTGGAGGGCGCCAGGCCGGGGCTTGTGGTGGTTGACATGTCCACGAACTCGCCCGAGTGGGCGAGGAGATTCGCCGAGAGGCTTGCGCAATACGGCGTGGAGTTCCTCGACGCGCCTGTCACCGGCGGCCAGAGGGGGGCCGTGGAGGGGATCTTAACGGTGATGGTGGGCGGCAGGGAGGAGTTGTTTCAGAAGTTGTTGCCGGTGTTTAAGGCCTTTGGGAGAAACATCGTATATGCGGGGCCGGTGGGCTACGGCCAGGCCATGAAGCTGGTGAACCAGGTGGTGGTGGCTCTCAACACGGTGGCCATGGTGGAGGGCTTGCGCCTCGCCAAGGCGCTGGGGCTCGACATGGAGAAGGTGGCGCAGGTGCTGACCGGCGGCGCGGCGAGGTCTGGCTCCATCGAGCTGTATCTGCCCAAGCTCCTCAAGGGCGATCTCTCTCCTGGCTTCAAGGCGGCTCATCTGAAGAAGGACCTCGCATACGCCATGGAGTACGCAAACCGGATGAGCTTGTTCCTCCCAGCCACGTCGCTGGCGTTGGAGCTGTATAAGAAGATGGTGGAGAAGGGGCTGGGGGAGTTGGGGATCCACGGGCTGGGTGAGGTTTATTAGCTTCAGTTTCCGTCGCCGCCGTAGGCTGTTTGAGGGCGTAGGAGGTCATGAGCGTCGTCCTGGACCTATCGGTTTGGAGACGCCGCGTGGTGCCCACGGGCCTTTGGACACGTAACTCGGCGGGGCTGGGCAAGGGCGTCGAGTCTCTATTTGCGCTTAGTTAGTTAACTCTCCTTGCTGAGTTTGTAAACTCCCTCCTCCACCTTTTTAAACACGTAGACCCCCGCCTCGGTCCTAACCGCCGCCTGCCGCGGCCACTTAGATGTGTCGACAGCTACCTCTCTGAACCCGGCCTCTTTAAACACCGCCTCGATTTCGCCGGCGGGCAGATCCTCGGGGATGAGCACCGCGTAGCTGAAGATCCCGGCCTTTATGAGTTGCGCCAGCTCCCTCTGGTCTTCGGCCTCTGTGATGTCGTAGAAGGACCTCGGCTCCATGACGCCAAAGTTCAGAGATGTATATAATAGTTACAGCTCCATGGCGTACAAGACGTGTGTTGCGTACCGTTCCCTGTAGCCGTCGGGGCTTAGCGAGGTGACGTCCACGCTGGGATCCCCCGCGGCCCCGCCGAAGGAGAATCTGCCCAGGTAGAGGGCGCCGCCGGAGAGACACGGAGTCCCCCGGCTTAACAGATCCCAAGCCGTCACAAAGGTGCAGACCCAGGGCTCGTCGGGGAGGCAGGCGTAGCCCCGGCTCCTCCCCAGGGCCTCCGCCACCGCTTCGTACGCCTCGAGGCCGGAGAGGCATTTTCCGCCAATGCCGCCGGTCGGCCTGCCGCCGTAGATGTTCATCCGCTCCTTGAAGCCCAGCTTCTTCACCAAGGCGTGGCTCGGGGTGTTCCACTCGGCCACGAGAAGCGTCGCGACCGCCGCCCCCCTTCTCCGCGCCTCCTCCAGGAGGAAGCGGGTCGTGGCCTCCCCTATCCCCCTGCCCCTCAGCTCCGGCCTAACCCTCAGCCCCTGGAGGTAGACCGCCCTCCCCACCTGCACCATGGCGGCCACCGCCGCGATGCGTCCCTCCCAGACAGCGACGTAGGCTCTGCCCTCCCTCACCCACCTCCTGATTACGTGGGGGATGTAGTCCCCCCAGTCCCAGGTGTCCATGGTGAAGGACACTATCTCCGGCACGTCTCCCTCCTCGGCCCTGCGGAAGCTCAACATAAAAAGGCGGAATTCCCCACGGTTTTATGCCTTTTCTATACAGAGTGGCCTACGACGGGACGCTTTTTTACGGCTTCACGGGGCATCCCAACTCCGTGGAGCCGGCCTTGAGGCGGGTTTTCGGCGAGGTGCTGGGGAGGGGTAGCAGGACGGACCCGGGCGTATCCGCAGTCGCAAACGTGGTCATGGTGCCGCGGATGTTGCCCATTGGCTACGTCAACTCCAAACTCCCTAGAGGCATATGGGCGTGGGCCGTGGCGGAGGTGCCGGAGGGGTTCAACCCCCGGCGGGCCCGGCTGAGGAGGTATCTCTACGTGGCGCCCCACTGGGGGGAGGACTTGGCCTCCATGCAGGTGGCCGCCGAGCTTCTGGCGGGCACCCACGACTACGCCTCCTTCATACAGACGCGGGGGGAGAAGGGCTCCACCGTCACTACGCTTTACGAGATAAGGGTGGAGGTGAGGGGGGATCTGGTGTATATTCGCTACGCGGGGCGCGGCTTTAGGAACAAGATGCTCCGCAAGCTGACCTGGGCAATACTGGCCGCGGGCCGCGGCGTTTTGAGGCGGAGAGATATCGAGGAGCTTCTGGCCAGGCCCAGGCCGGGCGCCGTCCCCTCGGCCCCCGCGGAGGGGCTCGTGCTCCTGGACATAGACTACGGCGTCGAGTTCCAGGTGGATAGGGCGGCTCTGAGGAGCGCCTATACATATTTCCTGGCCAAGTATAGACAGGCGGCGGCGCATGCAGCCGCGCTTAAGGCAACCGGCGAGGTTCTGGCGGGGATGGATGAGTAAAGTCTTTAAATATGGAATTGGGTAGTAGCCATGAGCTACTACTGTGATTTCGACTCCGCGGCCGCGGCTATAGACGGGATGCTGGGGGAGCTGGTCAGGGAGCAGTTCGGCGACATGCCCCGCGGCGAGATGGATGCGATTAGGGAGTTTGTATTTAGAGACTTCATGCACTATTTAGCCACGCGGGCTGGTATATACTACTGGAGGAGGTTCTCGGAGAAGAAGGCCAGACAGGTTGTCTGCATCTACATAGAGCGGATGTGGGGCAGGCTGTGGGACATAGCTACCGAGTGGTTCGCCCTGTGGAAGATGAAGTGGAACCAGCGGGTGAGGCTTGTGTTTTCCGACGAGGAGTTTAGACGCGCCAGCCAGACCGCCAAGTGGGCTAGTGGGCTGGAGACTGTTATGAAGAGGATCAAGATGACAGAGCTCAGGCTTTTTGTGATTGCGAATCTCATCAGAAACGGCGAGGTGGCCGGCGTGGAGCAGATAGCGGAGTACATAATAAGAGACGAGCTGAACTCCGCCGTGGAGAAGTTGGGGCCGGAGAAGACGCTGGAGATGTACAAGACCGGGCAACTCACGGGGAGGCTCCTCCAGAGGATAAACTCGTTGAGGAACGTCCCCGACCCGCTTCTGCTTCTTAAATTCGACTTCGGGAAGACGTCTCCGTAGCTACTTCACGTGTATCCTCGTCTCCTTTGAGAGGTAGGCGGGGTCCCTCGGAGACACCGCCTTGACGATCAGCCGGACCCACCTCCCGTCCTCCGCCTGGAGGAACCCGGCGAAGTTGGTAAACACGGGCACCCTGTAGGCCACCATGAGGTTGACCAGTTGCATCAGCCTCTCCACGTCGATGGGCCTCGCGGCCTCCACGCCGATGGCCACCTCCTCCGCCTCGTAGACCCGGGGGAGTCGCTTCACGAGGACAGTCCGGAAGCCGCTGACGGCCATGTAGGCGTCTACCGAAAGCAACACGCCGGCTTTTACGTCGTCGCGTACCTCCACGACCCTCGCGGCGGAGACGCCGGTTTTGCTCTCCAGCTTGATGCCGTCGCCAAGTCTCACGCCGAGGGCAGCCGCTATGTCACGGCCTACCCACGCCTTGAAGCCGACCTCCTCCACATAGCCGCTGAGCCTAGCGACGGCATACATCTCAGCCTCTCCGCTACTATTTATATAAAAGCTTTAGCTAAGCCATGCTCTACATAGTCGGCCTCGGCCCCGGGCCCGGCTACGCCACCGAGGCCGCTCTGAAGGCTATACGGGAGGCCGACTGCGTCTTCTACGAGGACTACACAGGCCCTCTGGATCTGGAGACTCTGCGGAGGGCCGCCGCGGGGGAGCCTGTGAGGCTCACCAGGAGGGATCTGGAGGAGGAGTCTGGCCGCAGGGTTTTTGAGTGTCTGCGGGAGGGGAGGAGGGCCGTCCTCGTCACGGCCGGCGACCCGGCGCTTGCCACGTCTCACCACGCCTTGGTGGCGCTGGCGAGGGCCAGGGGTTATCCCGTCCAGATCATACCCGGCGTCTCGATAATATGCGCGGCGTTCTCGGCGGCGTGTCTCTCCATATATAAACTGGGCGGGGTGGCCACAGTGACCTACCCAAGAGGCGGGGTTTACTCCCGGCGTCCCTACGAGCTCGTCGAGCAGAACCTCCGGCGCGACATGCACACCCTCCTTCTCCTAGACGTGAGGGAAGACGGCTTCTTCATGCCGCCCCGCGACGCGGCCGAGATACTGCTACGCCTTGAGGAGGAGGAGCGTCGCGGCGTATTTACGCCAGATAGACGCGTCGTGGTGGTGTATAGGCTGGGGTGGGGAGGCTCAACGCTTTACACCCAGCTGAAAGATCTCCTACACCTGGAGGCGGAGGGCCCGGCCGTGATAATAGTGCCGGCGAGGCTCAACCCTGTCGAGAAGGAATGTCTTGAGGCCGCCGCGCGGCGTCCGGCCGGGGAGGCGCCGTAGAGGCGGAGGGCTGGCTCCGCGTAGAGGTTCTGACGCCTCACGCCGGCGGGGGGCGGCGGATTAGCGCCGTCAAGAATATTAAGACGTGGTGCGTGGCCCGTATGGGCGAGGAGGTGGTTCCTGTGTATGCCCAGGGGTTCTACGTGGTGAGCCCCGGCGTGGTCAACATGGTTATAATATTCGACTTCATGGACCGGGGCCAGCACTACGCCAAGTTGCTGAGGAGGGGAGGCGAGGAGCTGGAGAGGGAGATATCCACCCTGTGGGAGAACATGCAGAGGTTCATGGACGAGGAGATAGTGAGGATAAACGGCCAGCAGGTGAGGCCTGTCATACACGACGTCTACATAGCGCTGAGGGGAAGCCCGACGCGGCCCTACATCACCTTCATAGGGAGCTTCCCAGCGCCGCTGAGAGAGGGCGAGAACCTCTACGAGAACTACTACGAGGAGGAAACCGCGGAGTACGACTACGAGGCGGTGTGGGTCCTCCCCGAGGGGGCCGAGGTCTTCGAGTGGCACTTCGGAGGGGAGGTGGAGACGCCGGAGCCCAACATCCTCAGGGTGGCCGTAACGAAGGGGATCCACGTCGGGGGGAGGGAATATATAAAATTCAGGTGGAGGCCCGGCGGCGGAACCGCCGAGCAGCGCGGGTAATACCAAGGCAACGTTTTTAAAACTGGGAACGAGCGGGGCTGTGGAGCAGTTGATGAAGCTTCGCTACCTGTGGGCCTTCCTGACCTTTAGAAACAAGCCGGTGGTTAAGAAGATAAAGACGGAGGAGAGGCTTGTGTAGGAGGTGGTTGCCCACTGCCCGCGGCCATACAGGATGATGTGTTACCTAGCCGCCAAGGAGCTCAACCTCAGCCTCCCCGCCATAGCCGCCACTGGCAGGGACGTCCCCACCGCGGTTGCCCTGGCCCTCGAAGACGCCACGACGGGCAACCCCCACCTACCCAGCTTCTGGCGGTACATAAGGACGGGCGACCCGGGCCCCGACGCGCAGGCCGTGTTGGAGAAGTGGAGGAAGACCGCTAGGGCTGTCTACCGCTGAGGCCGCGGCTACACGCTTTCTAGGACGATGCCTCTCCAGGGCTCTATCTTCACCCTGAAGGCTTTCGCGGCGTGGCTGGTCATCCTCATCTTCTTTATGATGAGCCACCTCCTGATTTCTTTGACCGCCTCCACCTCGTCCATCCACATGTGGATGACGCCGTCGGCTATGTGCTCCAGGCCGAAGCCGTAGGCCTGCCTCGTCGTCGGCGCGTATTGGCTGGTTAGCACGGCGGTGACGTTTTCTCTATGCGTCGCTATTTTCAGCTGGTATGAGTACTTCCTCGCCATGACCGGCCTGTCCACCCAGAAGGCGGACATGGAGTCGATGACCAGCCGGACGTGGCGCTCCGGGGTGCCCCGCTCCTTGGCCACGGCCAGGATATCGTAGGCCTCGTTTATGGCCTCTATCAAAGTGTCGATGGAGAGCGCTGCGTAGCGGCGGACCTTCTCCGGGCTCTCCTCCTTAGCCTTCTCCGTCAGCTGCCTAGCCACTTTGAGCAGGCCGAAGATGTCGATCACCACGATCTCAGGAAGCTCCTCCGGCTCCCTCCGCCACGCAATGTTGTAAACTGCGAATTGGGAGAGGTCCATGCCCAGTTGCCTCGCCTGCTCCATGACGTCTCTAAACTCCTGCTCCGTGGTCACATACACCACTGGATCTCCCGCCTTCAGCCCCGCGTATGCGAAGTGTATGCAGAGGATGGACTTGCCCACCCCCGGCTCGCCGGTGACCACCACCCAGGAGCCCTGCGGTATGCCGCCCTCCAGCGCCTTGTCCAGCGCCTCCACGCCCGTGGATATCCTCTTCACGACTTCCAGCTTCAGTTTTTAAAATATGCTTAACTCTTCCCATGGCCAAGATGGTTGTCAGCCTCTCGGTGGTGCCTCTAGGCACAGGCTCCCCGAGCGTATCGGCGTATGTAAGACGGGTTACGGAGATCATCAGAGAATCAGGGCTGAAATACAGGACGGGAGCCGGCTTTACAGACATCGAAATGGATTCCTACGACCAGCTGGCACAGCTTCTCTTCAAGATAGAGGAGGCGCTGAGGGAGATGGGAGTCCAGAGGATATCGTACACCCTGAAGATTGATCGGCGGCTTGATAAGGAGGTTTATATAGATGTGAAGATCTCCAAGGCGGAAGGTATATAAAGATAGACACGTTTTCCACCGGCAGGATCAGCCCCGGAGTCGGCCCGGCGGGCCGCCCGTGAGCGGGGCGCCGGTTAAAATCTTCTCCTGTTTTTCTCGAGCTTCTGGAGATATGCCTTCTCCAGGTCAACGCCGAGGAGGCCTGCGATGGTCAGAAGATATATGAAGACGTCTGTGACCTCCTCCACCAGCTCCTCCCGTATGTCTTCAAGCCTTACGTCGCCTTTCCCATACACCACGCTCCTCACCACCTTTTTGACCAAGTTGGCAGCCTCCCCCACCTCCCCCGCCAGGGCGTTGCTTAAGTACTCCAGCCTGAGGGCGAGATCCCGCATGTCCCGTATTTCCCAAAACTGGGGGAATTTTTCGCGGGAGAACTCCACCTGTAGCTTCACAAGTTCGGCGAGCTCCACAAGTCTCCAGACGTGTGAAGTATAAGGGTCAATGGACAAAAAGAGCTATAGTTGTCTGAGTATTCTGTGGAACGTATCTCTGAGAGCGGGCGTCTTCCCGGCCTCGCGGGCTATAGCGGCGAGCTCCTCCACAGAGGCGTTGTGTTTAGCGCCGGCGGAGGTTAAGACCGCCTCGTTGTACATGGTGCCCACGAGGTCGTTGGCGCCGGCCAGGAGGAGTGTGGAGGCTAGCTTCTTGCCTACAGAGAGCCAGTAGGCGGCGACCTTGAGCTTATCTTGCAGTATGAGGCGGGCTATGGCCACGACCTTGACGTCGTATGTGGAGGGGGCCGGCGCCTTCACCACGCCCCTTGCGTAAAGCTCGGTGTTTAGCGGGTTGAACTTGACGGGGATGAAGAGGAGGAGCCCGCCGGTCCTCTCCTGGAGCTCCCTCACGCGGAAGATGTGGTCGACCGCGTGCTCCTCACGCTCTACGTGGCCGTAGAGCATGGTGGCGTTGCTGGGTATTCCCAGCTCGTGGGCTATTTTAGCCACCTCGAGCCACTGCTCTCCTGAGATCTTGTAAGGAGACACCACCTTCCTCACCTCCTCGGCGAATATCTCCGCCCCGCCGCCTGAGATGGCGTCTAGGCCGGCGTCTTTCCAGCGGGAGAGCACCTCTCTGACGCTCATGCGCCAGAGGTCTGCGTAATAGGCAACCTCGGCCATGGTGGGCCCCTTGATAACGACGTGGGGGGCCCTCCGCTTGACCGCGCGGAAGAGCTCGTCGAAGTACTCCGGCGTGAGGAAGGGGTTGAAGCCGCCGTTTATGTGAAGCTCCGTCACGCCGTATTTAGACGCGAAAAGCTCCGCCGCGGCGGCGACCTCCTCCGGCTTTCTGAGGTAGCCCTCTCTGTGGCCCGGGAGGCGGTAGAAGGCGCATATTGGACACTTGGCGACGCAGATGTTGCTGTAGTTAATCACCACGTTGTTGACGAAGGTGACGACGTCGCCGAAGAACTTCTGCGTAAGAAACCCGGCGGCTTGGGCTAGGGTGAATATGTCGGCCTCCCGCATTAGGTAAAGGGCGTCGGAGCGGCTCAGCCCTCTTAACGCCATCTCCACCACCTCGGCAACTGAGACCACGGAGCTCGTCCGTTGGGTCTATAAAACAGTTAAATAGGCGCATCTGCACAGATTTGTGCAGCTCGCAGAGGCGGCTGTGCCGAGGAGGGAGGAGATCGAGGAGCTTCTGAGGTGGGATCTCTGGGAGCTGGGGAGACGGGCCTTCGAGATCCGGCGGAGGATGCATGGCGACGTCACCACCTTCATTTCAAACATGATTCTAAACTACACAAACGTATGCGTGGTAGACTGCAGCTTCTGCGCCTTCTACAGACCTCCAAGGCATCGCGAGGCGTATACATACAGCGTGGAGGAAGCTGTCAAAAAGGTGCTGGAGGTAGACGCACAACACGGCATTAGGCAGGTCTTGATACAAGGCGGCGTCAACCCCGAGATTGGGATTGAGTACTTCGAGGAGTTATTCAGAGCCATAAAGACCAAGGCCCCTCACATCGCCATACACGCCCTCTCGCCGCTTGAGGTGGAGTACCTAGCCAGGAGGGAGAGGTCCAGCTACAGGGAAGTGCTGGAGAGGCTGAAGACGGCCGGCATGGACTCCATGCCGGGGGGCGGCGGCGAGATCCTCGTAGACGAAGTGCGTCGAATTATTTCGCCCAAGAAGATAAGTAGCGAGACCTGGCTGAGGATTATGGAGGAGGCCCACAGGGTGGGCATACCTTCCTCGGCTACCATGATGTACGGCCATGTGGAAACTCTACGCGACGTGGCGGAGCACATGTACAAAATCGCCCAGCTCCAGGCCAAGACCGGCGGCTTCATGGCGTTTATAGCCTGGAACTTCGAGCCGGGAACCAGCGAGCTGGGGAAGAAGATACCCTACCCCAAGACCTCAGCCACGCTTCTCCGCATGGTCGCCGTGGCGAGGATAGTATTTAAAGACCTGATCCCCCACATACAGACCGGCTGGCTGACCACGGGGCCCGAGACGGCTCAGCTGGCCATGTACTTCGGCGCAGACGACTTCGGCGGGACGCTGTATGAGGAGAAGGTGCTGGAGTGGAAGCGGGTGGAGGCGCCTATAGACAGGGGGGAGGACGTCATACGGATAATAAAGACGGCCGGCTTCACGCCTGCGGAGAGAGATAACTATTATCGAGTGGTAGAGCTATATAGAGAAATATAATATCCGAAGCTCTTCTCTGCCATGGTCAGGTTGGTTAGAATTAGATACGCCCACAGCGAGCCTCTGTTTTGGAAAGCTAGACTTGAGGTGGTGGAGGCGGGGAACCTCGAGGCGGCGCGGCTGTTGGCAGAGGGAGCCGCCGATCTAGGATTCGCACCTATTACGTTGGCGGCCGAGCTCGGCCTGCCGATTCTGCCGAGACTAGCCATATACAGCGTGGGGCCCATAATCTCCGCCAGGGTCTTCAAGGGGAGGGGCGAGGGCTTCTGCGCCGTCAGCGAAACCACCGTCAGCGCCTTAGTATTAAACAGGCTTTTAGGTATATGGTTCCGCCGCGTCGAGGATCCCTGGGCCGCGTTGGAGAAGTGCGGCGGGGTGCTTGTGGTAGGCGACGAGGCTCTGCGGATGGTTGACCGAGGCGTTCCGCATCTGGTGGACGTGGGGGAGGTCTGGCAGGAGAAGGTGGGGACCCCCCTCTTCTTCGCCGTGCTTGCGGCGAGGCCAGGCGTCGAGGGGTTGGAGGAGGCTGTTCGCGAAATGGAAAACTCCGTGGCGTATTTCTACGAAAACCCAACGCCGGTGGTGGAGGCCGTGGCGCGGCG
>DAITPC010000038.1:0-15667 GCA_036833835.1 Pyrobaculum sp.
GACGCATAATGGAAATATACGCACAAAACACAAGATTCATACTACTAGCAAACTATGTCTCTCGCATCATCGACCCGATAATTTCTAGGTGCGCCGTCTTCCGGTTCTCCCCTCTGCCGCGGCACTTGATGGCGGAAAGGTTGAGGTATATAGCTGAGGAGGAGGGGATCGTCCTTAAAGAAGACGCCGTTGACGTTATCTACGAACTTTCTGAGGGCGATATGCGGAGGGCCATAAATTTGTTACAGGTAGCCGCCGCGACGAATAAAGTTGTTGACAGCAACGCGGTTGCCGCCGCTGCTATCGCTGTGAGGCCTTCGGACATAGTGGAGCTGTTCAACCTAGCGCTTAACGGCGACTATCTAAAGGCGCGTGAGAAGCTGAGGGAGCTTATGTATATAAAGGGCGTGGCAGGGGTTGACTTCATCAGGGCGTTCCAAAGGGAGTTGATCCGTATGTCTCTTGACGACGAGGTAAAGGCCGAGGTCGCCGAGTTGCTGGCGGATTTGGACTACAGGCTTACGCAGGGCGCCGATGAGGAGATACAACTCGCATATCTTCTTGCAAAGCTCGGCGCCATCGGCAAAAAAGTGAGACCAGGCGCGCCTCCGCCTAAGAAGAGATAATGGCACTTCCCTGGATAGAGAAGTACCGCCCCAAGTCCTTTGCAGAGATAGTGAACCAAGAGGAGGCCAAGTATACATTGGCGTCTTGGATATGTACGAGATATAAAGCGCCTAAGGAGTTCTGCTCACGGTGGGCTAAAAAGAGAGACAAGGAGATATCTGAAGCCAAGGCGGTTCTCCTGGCAGGCCCGCCTGGCATTGGGAAAACTACCATAGTTCATGCGTTGGCCAGAGAGATAAACTACGAACTCATCGAATTAAACGCAAGCGACGTGCGGACCGCAGAGAGGATAAAACAGGTTGTGGGAAGAGGATTGAGAGAATCTTCGCTGTTCGGCTACGGCGGCAAACTCATTCTCTTTGATGAAGTAGATGGGCTACACGTGAAGGAGGACTTGGGGGGTCTTGAGACCATCATTGAACTTATTGAAACCGCGAAGGTGCCCATAATAATGACTGCAAACAACCCTTACGACCCGAAGTTTAGACCCCTTAGAGATATATCACTTGTGGTGAACTTGAAGAGACTTTCGGAGGACGAGGTTGTCGAGGTGTTGAGGAGAATATGCGCAGGCGAGGGGGCTAAATGCGAGGAGGAGGCTTTGAGAAGCATCGCCAAGTCCTCTCTCGGCGATTTAAGAGCAGCTATAAACGACTTGCAAATGTATCTCTCAGGCGGGAAAAGGGTATTAACCGTCGACGACATTAAAAGAGTCGGCGAGCGGAATCCCCAGCTGTCTATGTTCGAAATCCTCGACCGTGTCTACAAGGCGCGGTGGTTCGACGAGGCTCGTGCAGTTTCTTTCAACCCGTCGTTTGACTGGGAGCAGTACTTCGTGTGGGCTCTTGAGAGCATACCGGTGGTATATAAGGAGCTGGAACTCATGGCGGTAGCGTATGATAGACTTAGTAAAGCCGATATATTTATAGGCAGAATTAAACGTACACAGGAATGGGAGCTTCTGCCGTACGCCCTTGAGCTGGCTCTGGGAGGGGTATCTCAGGTAAAGAACAAGCCCAGGTTGCCTCCTTTTATCAAATACGGCTTTCCGCAGAGGCTTCTGGTTCTTGCAAGGACCAAAGAGGTGAGGAGACGTCGGGAGGCCTTAATAGAGTACCTAGCCCAAAATTTGCATGTCTCTAAGTCTCTGGTAAGAGCCGAGCTTATATATGTCCTTTCCGTCCTGGCAAAACACCACCCACACGTTATAGAAAGACTAAGCAAGTCCCTGGGAATAAACGCGCTAGATATCAAAAACCTGTTGTGAGCCGTAAGTATATTTTAATAAAGACCATACCTAAAAAAGAAAAAATAATCGCGAGGGACCTCTGCGACTGCATATATTACTATGACAACGAGGTGCGTTGCGAAGCTATTGCGACTGGCGTAATATATGTTTATACATTAATCAATTACTTTGAATTATGTAGTTCTATGAAATACTTCAAGACACTAATAAAGAAATTTGAAGTCTTTGACTACGTTGATAACAAAGAACCTGGTTGTGTTGGTTGCCACGTCGTTAAGGCAGGGTCGCTATATTTCATTCGCACGAGTTGAGTGACACTTTTGATTTACTACCACACTTACTCTTTTATGTAGACTGAAAGTATTTATATCAGCCTTGTCCATCTACGCATGGCTATCATCATTGAGGAGGCTGTGTTTTCGCCCAGTTATGTGCCGCCTAGGCTTCCACACAGAGACCAACAGCTACAACAGCTTGACATGATGCTAAGTAGCTGGTTGCGGAACCCAGGTCATCACTACCCGAGAGTAACCCTTCTTGGCAGGCCTGGCACCGGAAAGACCGTAACGCTACGTAAGCTGTGGGAGATCCGGCAAAACGAGTCCAAGGCACGCTTTGTATATATAAACGGCTTTCTCTATAGAAACTTCACGGCCATTATAGGAGAGATCGCCAAATCGTTAAATATCCCGTTTCCAAGACGAGGCCTAAGCAGAGACGAGTTCCTAGCCCTCTTAGTCGAACACCTACGCGAGAGGGATCTCTACGTCTTCCTAGTTCTGGACGACGCGTTCAACTTCACGCCAGATATACTTTCCACCTTCATCAGACTAGGCCAAGAAACAGACAAACTCGGCGCGTTCAGAATCGCCCTAGCCATTGTGGGCCACAGCGACACAGTTCTCAACAACCTGGACCCCTCCACGAGGGGAATAATGGGAAAATCCGTCGTGCGGTTTACCCCCTACACCAAAGACCAGATCTTCGACATACTTCTCGACAGGGCAAAGACAGGTCTTGCGGAGGGTTCCTACAGCGAGGACGTGCTTCAGATGATCGCCGACATCACAGGCGCTCAGAACCCGCTGGACGCGAGTAAAGGCGATGCGAGACTCGCCATAGATATCCTCTACAGGGCCGCCTATGTGGCGCAACAAAACGGCAGAAGGCAGATAACGCCGGAGGACGTTAGGAGGTCGTCAAAAGAAGTCCTATTTGGCGTTTCCGAAGAGGTGCTTGCAGGTTTGCCGCTACATGAGAAACTGTTCCTGTTAGCTATCGTGAGGGCTCTCAAGACTTCACACACGTCGTATGTGACCTTTGGAGACGCCGAGGAGATTTATAAAATTACATGCGAAGAATATGGCGAAAAACCAAGAGTACACAGCCAGCTATGGACGTATCTAAATGATTTAAGAGATAAAGGCATTATAGAGACCCGACAAAACAAAAAAGGCGAAGGCGTTCGGGGACGCACCACTTTAATATCCATAGGAACGGAACCACTGGAGACGCTTGAGTCGCTCCTCACTAGGATGATTAAAGAAGAGCTCAGATGACTGTGGAGGAGGTGCTCGGCGCGCCGCTTCGAATACGCATAATACTGGCTCTGTGGAAGACCGGCGAGATAAACGCCACAGAGCTCGCAAAGAGACTGGAGACCAACTACAGCCAGCTCGTGACCCATCTCAAGTTCCTCTCCAGATACGGAATAGTGGAGGAGAGGCGTATAGGACGCGCCAGACTGGTCAGGCTACGGAATATGAGCCTCGTCGAGGCGCTGGCAAAGGCGCTAGAAGAAATCAACGAAAAACTAGAAACCAGACCCGCCTCTCCGCAGAGCCGGCCACCGCCCTAAGGGCTTTCGTCCATTGTGAGACGGGTTGGGCGATATTAAGAGTTAAAACACAACACTCACAAAAACCCCATGGGGGCTCGGTTTGAGCGCTTTATATTAGACCTACTTCCAGCGCTTGGGCTGTTTCCGAAGGCGTCACGGTATCGAATATACCGAAACGGCGTGGAGGTGGGCGAAATCGATATATTGGCCGTAGACAGAAACGGCAACACCTACGCAGTCGAAGTCAAAGCAGGGAAGATCGACATAAGCGGGGTGCGGCAGGCGTATACAAACGCAAAGCTCATAGGAGCTAAACCTCTTGTGATAGCCCGCGGATATGCCGAGGAAGGCGCTAGAGAGCTGGCCAAAGAACTCGGCGTTGAGGTGGTGCTCTTGCCAGACTACATGTTTCTTTCAGTCGACGATTTGTACACTGCCTTCACAAACGCCTTCGTTAGGTCACTCGCCGTCATCACCGCTATAATAACCAACTTACAGGAGGACGAGGTGAAGGCTATTGAAAGCTGCCCCGACGTAAATTGCGTCTGCGAAAAAGTAAATTGCGAAGATTTGTTTAACAAACTGCCGCGAGAGGCGAGAAACTTCGACACTTTACTCCAAGCTGTAAAAATTGCAAAGCTGTTGCCAACGCTTTGCGACAAGCTGAAGAAACAGGTCTAAAACTTCTCAACACCGACAAAACCGCCTACAGACCGTCGTGATAACATATTTACGGCATTCAAAATTGCTGTACTATGGAGAAACTTGTAGAAGAGATAAGGCGCCGGTTCAAGCCGAAGATAAGGCCCATAGAGTGGAAAGACGACAGACTTGTGCTACTTGACCAGAGAGTTCTGCCGTTTGAGACGAGATACGTAGAAGCGAAGACCGTGGCTGAGGTGGCCGAGGCCATACGTGACATGGTAGTTAGGGGCGCTCCCGCCATAGGTATCACAGCCGCATTCGGCATGGTGGTTGCGTTAAAAGAAAAGAAGCCAAAAACCGTAGAAGAGACGCTACACACGTTGACCACCGCGAAAGAAATACTGGCGAAAACGAGACCCACGGCGGTGAACCTCTTTTGGGCGCTTGAGCGTATGTACAACAAGGCGGTTGAGCTCGCAGGAAAAACCGCCTCAGCGGCGGAGCTCACCGCAATGTTGGAAGAAGAGGCTAAGAAGATCTTTGAGGAGGAGCTGGATGCAGAGATCAAGATGGGTCTCTACGGCGCCGAGTTGCTAGAAGACGGCGATACGGTACTCACCATATGCAACGCCGGGGGTCTAGCCACGGGAACTGGCCTAGGCACCGCCACGGCACCTATATACGTGGCCGCCATGTTGGGGAAACGCGTATCGGTAGTCGCACCGGAGACCAGGCCTTGGCAACAGGGGGCTAGGCTCACGGTGTATGAACTCATCCACAACGGGATCTCCACAACTCTCATTGCAGACACCGCGGTGGGACTTGTGCTGTATAGGCGGCTGGTAAACATCGTCATGGTGGGGGCAGACCGCATACTTCTCGACGGGCATGTATACAACAAAATAGGCACACTTAACGAGGCTGTGCTTGCTCACGAATTTGGAATACCGTTTTACGTGCTAGCGCCGACCAGCACCATAGACCCACGCAACAAGATGGAAGATGTAAAGATCGAGGAGAGGAACCCCGACGAAGTCCGCACCGTGAGATCGGAACAGGGCAAGGTCTACATCACGTTAAGAGAGGTACCGGTATTTAACCCAGTATTTGACGTCACACCTCCGAAGTTCATAACCGGCATAATAACAGAGAAGGGCGTCGCAACGCAACCGCTTAGCAAGAACCTACGTAAGTTGTTGAAATCTTAACACGACAAAACTAGGTCTCCAACTGCGTAACTACTTAAAAACCGTAGCCTAGGGCAAAATATACGAAGGTGCGAAAAGTTTAAAATATAGTAAAAAGTCCGACGGTAATGAAATTCGAAAATATCGAGAAAAGACTTATAGAAGCCCTAATCGTCCTCTTGCTAAACGCAAAGGGTAGCGTGGTCAGCATTAAGGCGACATCCTTGGCAAAACTAGCAGGTCTAGGCTCAGACCACAGCGCCATATTGAAGGCTGCACGGCTCCTGCAGAAGCTTTCTAGGTACAGATTCCTAACTACAGCCCCAGACTCCAAGAAAAACAAAACCTACCGCTATATCTTGAAATCTGAAGATGAGCTGTGGCAACTGGCACGGAAAGACCCCGAACGAGCAAAAGAACTTCTCGTCAAAATACTTAGATGAATCTCTATGGTATTGAGATAGACGAAGAACTCTACAAACACCTCCTTGAATACTTATCCGACACAGAGATAGACGCGTTATTCCGCTCAATCACCACGCCCCCGCCGCGTTACTACATAAGAGTAAACACGACAAAAACCACGCCGCAGGAACTACTCAAGAGACTGAACTCAAGAGGCGTCCCAGCCTATAGAGACGAAGTCTTCGACGATGCGTTGTGGATGCCCTTGGAGGGGCCCTTCCAGATACCAGAAGCAAAGAAAAAAGTCGTCGTAGATAAAAAGGCGGCTGAAAGCATCATGTTAGGCGCCGACCTGTACGCACCGGGCGTGGTAAAAACCGACCGTATAAGAAAGGGCGACGAGGTCAACGTAGTTGCCGACAACGGAAAGGTGGTCGCCCACGGCATCGCGGTGGCTGACAGCGACGAAGTTATGAAAACAAGAAAAGGACTATACGTCAAAGTGGAGAAGCCCCTCTACAAGACACCTAAGATAAGAGACCTTCCCGAATACAAAGACGGCTTGTTCTACAGCCAAAGCCTTCCCGCAATCGCCGTGGGTCACGTCGTGCGTCGCCTCGGGGCCGTCACCGCGATCGACCTAAACGCAGCGCCCGGCGGAAAAACCACACACCTAGCCCAGATGGGGATTCGCGTCGTTGCCGTAGACAGGTCGCATCCGAAGATCGCCAAGATGAAGACTGAGACGGCACGGCTGGGGGTGGAAACTCACGTAGACGTTTTGCTTCACGACAGCCGGTATTTGGACCGCGACTTTCCCCGACTAAAGGCAGAAGTTGCTCTTGTGGACCCCCCCTGTACAGACATAGGAGTCCGTCCAAAGATCTACCACAAGGTGACGCTAGAGGCGGCAAAGACGCTGGCAAAATACCAGATACAGTTCTTAAAAACCGCACTTAAACTCGCTCCTCGTGTCATATATTCAACCTGCACCCTCACATATGTAGAAAACGAGGAGGTTGTAAAGAAGGTCAAAGCCGAGGTTCTAGACACCGGCTTAACTATCGGCGCGCCGGGGTGGGACTGCCCAGAATGCAGAAGATTCCTGCCGCATATCCACAACACCCCAGGTTTCTTCCTCTCACTACTAGAAAGACGGTAATTCAACTCAACGATTTTAAAGTTTTTGAGACATAGGCGTCGCACTGCTTCCTGTATACGCAAAAGTTACATGCAAGAGGACTCTCGCCGCGTAATCTTCTTTCAACTACTTTACATATATTTTTTACATAGTATTGCGGAAAACAGTCTTTACACACAAATGTATTCTCATTTATATACGCTACGTTTTTAAAATTTACCTCCTTACCACAGACGGCACAAAGAGGCATAAACCTCAATGGCAAGCAATTAATATCTGTTTCACCTGAAGAGATATGTTTCGTCCATACTCCTCTGAAGAGGGCACATACCTAGTTAAGTTGGCACGACGCGCCGTAGAGACGTACCTAAAGACGGGAAAAATAGAGGTTCCAGATAACCCACCGCCCAGGCTTCTCAGCGATAATTACGGCGTATTTACCACGATAGAAGCCGCGAAAGGCGACAAATACGAACTCAGGGGATGTATAGGCTATCCAGAGGGCTACAGAAACACGCTATACGCAACCATCTACAGCGCAATAGGTGCCTGCTGCCAAGACCCACGCTTCCCAGCGCTACGTTCCGGGGAGCTCCCACACGTAATCTTTGAGGTAAGCATACTAAGCCCGCTGACCCTCCTCACAGAAGACCCCAGAAAATACCCTGAAATAGTGGAAGTGGGGCGCCACGGCCTAGTGGTAAGAAGGGGGCCGTACGCCGGGCTCCTCCTGCCGCAGGTGGCTGTGGAGGAGTGTTGGAGCCCCGAGGAGTTTCTGATAAACGTCTGCATAAAGGCCTGGCTTCCGGGGGACTGCTGGCTAGACCGGCGAACCAAACTGTACATATACGAGGCGCAGGTATTCCGCGAGAAGTCGCCAATGGGCGAAGTCTACGAACGCGATTTGTTTTCAGAAGCCGCTAGATGTAGTCCAAAAACTCAACGAGAAAACGGACAGTGAGGTAGTCGAGGTACTGGTTCCCAACTGCGACGAGCTTTTTCCCTCCCCTCCTCACCACATAGACGTAGCGTTCCCCCAGTCCAGCCTGGAGAAAGTCAGCATCCAGCTCCTCAATTTTCTCCAGCCCCAAAGGTCTCTCCCCAAGCTCCCTCTCGCCGAGTTTGACATATGTAAACCCGAGCAACTCCTTCAGCTCCTCTACACTGGAGGGTATGTAGCCTACCCTTCCATACGGCGGTATCATTTTATCCACCCGCTCCTTCATTTCACCCAGCTGTCTTAGAATTTCCTGTTCGCCCGGCGTGTACCTAACCCCCACCTCCTGCGGCGGAGACGCCCCCCTGCGGGACACGAAGAAAATTATCAACGCCAAAGCCGCCACCGCCACGACCAATAATAATATCTCCACAACTTGAAGATACATGGAGATACTCTCCCTTTGGTTTATAATACTTACAACTATTTTGGCCCTAATTCTCAGCAGGAGCTTCTCCTCACAGCTCAGGAGACCCTTAGCTCATCAACGGCAGTATGCATACATCAGTATTTTAACTTACCTGCGTCTTTTCGTGAACACCGGACTTAATAAACCGGGCAAGGAGATGTGACGTGTTCATCTACATGGCCGCCATATACGGGGCTGTGGTGTTGATCATGGGCGTCGTCGGAAACGAGCCGGAGCTCGTCCTACTAGGCCTAACAATGATGTTTCTCGGCAACCTTCACAGACTTGGAAAATTCCTGATAAAGATGCAGAAACGTGCAATAGACGTAAAGACGTAGCTACCGTTCAATTCAGCCAATCTGCAGAAAGCCCAGCACTGCCCAGGTCGTACACCTCTAACATTGCAACGGCTCCACCTTAAGCGTATCGCCTTGAATCCCAACAACGCGTACTCTACATCCTTTCTTAATTGGGGCGTCAGATACCGCCTTCCAGTATTCTCCAAATACCTTTACGAATCCCGGCATGTCGGGCCCTATGTCGTCAACTGCCACGCCTTCCATACCTCTGAGATTTGTTAAGAACTCTGATGGCGGTCTCTGTTTATGAACTGTCACTATTTTATATATCATAAATCCGAGAAATCCTAAAAATATAGCTATATTTATATATAAGCCAAGTTGGATAAGCCACCAATCTTTTATATATATAAGTTCACCGCTGAAGACATTCGCCGGGTATGTCGATAGGAAGCCTATAATCAACAAAACCGCCCCCACGCCTGCAATCACCCCATGAGCAGCCATCCCCATCAGGACCTCCGCCAGTATCAACACGGCGCCTAGTATTATGAGGGCGACTCCAAGCCACGCCGTAGGCAGGAAAGTAAACACTGAAATCACTAGGATTATTATCGCGGCGACCACGGCGGCTGGGTGGCCCGTCAGAAAGGCGGCAAGGAGTAGGATAAAAGCCAGGAGAGATAGGATACTCGACACCACAGGGTCGCTTAGCCACATCTGTAAAATCTCGGTAATCGTCGGCTCGACCTTTCTTGTCGTGACGCCGGCGATTACCAGCTCCGTCTTCTGGTTTCTGAGCACCACGGAACTGCCGTTTATCTTCCTCAACAAGTCGTTTATGTCGACAGCCACCACGTCGATCACCCTATGTCTCAAAGCCTCCTCGGCGCCTAAATTGATGTTTTGAGTTATACATAGCCTAGCGAACGTGCCGTTGCGTCCATACGACTTCGCAACCGTCTCGAGGTAGCCTATCAAGGCGTTAAGCGTTTTAGACTGGTTTACGGGCGTTCCGCCTGCAATAGGCTGACAAGACCCGATTACTGTATGTGGAGCCATAGCCGCAAT
The DNA here is from genome assembly GCA_036833835.1 of Pyrobaculum sp. Lineage (GTDB taxonomy): Archaea > Thermoproteota > Thermoprotei > Thermoproteales > Thermoproteaceae > Pyrobaculum. Next base: position 9,871 of record DAITPC010000038.1, read on the forward strand.
ATGCGTAGACATAAGTATGTAAGTCCCCGCAGACCAGGCATAGCCGTAGTCCGGGTACACGAAGCCGACGACCGGCACCGGCGAGTTCCCAATCTCCTTCATAATCTGAAGCGTGGTGTCGGCCAGGCCGCCCGGCGTGTTGAGCAGTAGAAGAACCAAGCCGTTGCTCTGCTCAGCCAACGAAATCGCTCTCTGTATCTGCGACAGCGTGTAAGGCCCTACGACACCGTTTATTTCGACGACATATACCGTGGTTACCACGTAAGCACTAGAGAAAAAGACTAGTAGAAGCAAAGGCAAAAGTTTTTTCATTCTTTCCGCTCTCTTCTAGCCAAGGCCAGGGGCACCGCCACATATTCCATCGTCGGCGGCGTGACTATTATGAGGTTGTGCTCCCGCGCGATCTCGATGAGCGCATCTATCATCCTGAGCTGCACCGCCGTGGGGTTCTGCGAATACCTCTCGGCTGCTTCCAGGTAGATCTTACTCGCCTCGTACTCCGCAGAGGCCAACGTGATTTTCGCCCGTCTCACTCTCTCAGCCTCGGCCTGGCTCGCCATCGCGCGGAGCAAAACCTCAGGAAGCTTTATGTCCTTGATGGCGACGGCGGTCACCTTAACTCCCCACGGAGTCACGTGCTCGTCAACTATCGACGCGATCTTCTTTGCGATCTCATCTCTATGCGTCAGAAGGGTGTCTAGATCCACCATGCCCACGACGTCGCGGAGCGTGGAAGCTGCATAGATGGCGACGGCAGGTATGTGGTTCCTCACGGTCAACGCCGTTTTTAGGGCGTCTACCACTCTCAGGTAAATAGCGGCATCTATCGTGACCTCCACGTTGTCTTTCGTCAACGCACGCTGAGCCGGCACATCCACAACCTCGACTCTGAGGTCGTACCTCATGATGGTGTCTATGATCGGTATGATAAACACGAGACCAGGCCCCACCACGCCTACGACGCGGCCGAGCCTAAACTTCACAGCCCTCTGGTACTCAGGAATTATGCGTATCGCAGAGGAGAGGATGGCGACGAGAATTACAATGGCGAAGAGAACCAATACAGCAAAGGCCACCTGCTCGACCACTTGAAGTAACATGTGTACCACAACAAACTAACCTATATAAGTTTGCGTCTAACCCTCGTAGCGAAGAGATATATAGCTACAGAGACAACTACCCAGGTGAGGTGAAAACGGGGACGGACTGAAATAATGATGTCAGTTCCGCGCTTCTGAAGCGTCGTGGTTCTCCGGCGGCCGTGCCGCGTATTTCAGCTTGCCGGTGATCCAGTCTTTCAGAACCATGCGGGCAGCCTCGTCGATGTTTATCCTTCCGCCTTTTAGAAGTCTTCTTTTCGCCTTTCCGATTTCCTCCAAAGCGTGTTCCACGTCGCAGTCTATTCCATACGCCTCTCTGAGCGCATCTGGGTTGTATGTGAGCACCCGTTTGAGCAGGGCGTAAGCGTACGGGACTGGGTCGTCCACCGTGCCGGGGTCCACCAAGCCTCTAATGACGTCTAGCGCCAAATCGCCTGTATATGCCGTCTTGACTACGCCAGGCGTGTCTAGCACCAAGAGCCAGCTTTTTGCCCGCACCAACTGCTCGCCCTTGGTCCACCCCGGCTTGGGGCTCGTGGGAGCGACGTGACGGCCCTTGAGGTAGTTGATAATTGTCGACTTCCCTACGTTGGGGTAGCCCACCACGACTACGGTGGTGGGTATCCTGGGGGCCAGTGATCTGATGGCTGTGATGAGCTTCCGCGTGCCGAGTCTATGTTTAGCGCTTATGTACACCACGTTTCTGTCTAGGTTGGCGAAGTACGTCCGCCAAGCTTCCAAGACATCTCTATCTACGAGATCCGCCTTGTTGAACACCACCAACAGCCTCTTTCCCAGCCTGTCTACCAGCTTCTCCACCTCTTCGTTTCTAGTGACCAAGGGATCTCTGGCGTCAAGGACTTCAAGCACCACGTCTCCATCTTCTATCACCCTTCTCACAAGGCGCCAGGTCTCCCTCACGTCGGAGCTTGCGCAATATTTTAAAAACGTAGCTATACTGCCTCTGTGTCGTTCAAGCCGCCTCCTTCGAGGCTGGAGTTGATTAGGCTAAGGAGACAGCTGGCTCTCTTCCAGCGGATGAAAAAGACGCTGGAGGACGCTAGGAACTCCACTATTCAGCGGATAAGAGCTTTAGTCGCCGACCTAGAGCAACTGAGACGCGAGATAGCCGACGGCTTTGTCGACGTGGCTGATAACTTCAAAATCGCCATAGCCAAGTCCGGCATAGACAGGATCGAGACCATAGCGGAGCTCACGCCGAAGACGGTGAGGGTGAAGCTTGTAAATAGAGGGACGCACATAGGTCTAGAGGTGAGCAACTACGTGACCTACCCTACCTACAGCATAGCGACTGAGGCCGCTGAGCTTGATGTTGCGCTGGTGAAAATGCGCGATCTTCTCACAAAGCTTATAGAGTTTGCGGAGAAGGAGACGCTTTTCTATACACTTCTCAACAGGGTGAGGGAGTATCAGCGCATGATAAACGCCATAGACCATGTCGTCATCCCCCGCATAAGAGAGAACATGCAATACATACGCCTTGCGCTGGAGGAAGGCGAGAGGGAGGAGTTTATTAGGAGGAAAATTATAACCGCACATATTTAAAAATCTAAGGTTTTTAATGTCCTATGTCTATGAAGGACCTAAATGTAGTTGTTAAAGAGCTTATTGAGAAGGAGATAGAAGGTGTTATGAATAATGTGAAAGAGGAGATAAAAGGTTTAGTAGCTACAATCGACAGAAAAATAGAGGAGTTGCGGCAATACTTAAAAACCACCTCAGAAAGAGGCCCATGAACGCCAAAACTGTATTTGTGTTAATATTAATGGCTGTGGTAGCGACAGCGCAAGCAACAGGCGAGGCGGGGAGATATATAGGTGCCGGCTTGGCCGTAGGTCTGGCGGGACTTGGAGCTGGAATAGGAGTTGGTATCGCAGGTGCTGCGGCTATCTCCGCGACGATAGAGAAGCCAGAGGAGAGGATTTGGTATATAATATACATAGCGCTTGCTGAAGCGATCGCCATCTACGGCCTCTTGATAAGCTTTCTGCTTTTATACGGCTAGCTTCTTGCCAACGCGTCGAATATCCGTCTTCTTTTTTCTAGTGGCACGCCCTCGGCAAGTAGAGAGGCGGCTCTTATAAGTGTTAGGACCTCAGCTTTCATGTATTCCACAACGGCAGCGAGCGCGCCTAACGAAAACTCTGTAAACCGGGCGATGTATATATCTACCATCTTTTTCACGTAGGCCGAGTATATATTGTCCATTGTTACTGATATGTTTTCCAGTGTTGGCGCCTCGGCTACTAAGTCCAACAGTATCCTCCCCCAGGGGGTGCCCCCGGCGTTTTCTAGAAACTTCGCTGGTGGGTCTCTCACAGCTGATAACACCAGCGGGGTTGGTTTATCTACGACAAGTTCGTTAAGTTCTTCGGCGAGGCCCCATATCCTCGCCCTTATTGCGATAAGGATGTTGAAATATTCCCTGAGTTCTGTTACGAAGCTGTAGAGTGATTTATCTTTGCTACTTGGGGCTGTTGTGAAAAAGTCGTAGATCCATTGCCTATCTAGGAAGATCGCTAGTTTGTCTTCGCCGTATTTCGACGCTAGTTCGAAGGCTTTATAGGCAGGGTGTTTGATCTGTTTCAGCCGCTCGCCCACATCCTCTATGCTCTTGGCGCCGAGGAGGCTTGCTAGGATGTGTCTCCGCCTTGTGAACTCAAGCGGCTCCCATATTACGAAATCCTCTGGGTTCTTGCCGGCTTTGATGGCGGCGGCTAGGTTTCTAATGTTTTCGTACTCAAAATACTTAAGCGACGCCATAATAACCGCCTTCGCGTCGCTACTAACGCCTAGGAAAATCGACCTTATCCGCCCTAGGTATATCTTCACAAGACCTTTCCGTAGGTCTTCTAGGTTTTCGCGTGTAAGTTTGTCTATGGCGACGTAATACGGCGTAGTCTTTAGAACATTTAAAAATTCGTCCAGCGTATTGGCGTAGAGCAACGAAATCAATTTATCGCGTGGAAGCTCCTTTACGCGAAGTCCTCTTACCCTAGGACCAAGAGCAGGTCTTCTAAGCGCAGAGCTCATAAATTGAGGAGGGACAGAGCCTTCTGTATTATAATTTCTCGCCTCTCCTGGTATCTCGTTAATATTTTTCCACGCTTCTCCTCGGTCTCTTTTATGATTTTTTCAGCCTCTCTTTTTGCCTCCTCTATGGCCTTAGTCCTATACTCAGCCACCGCGTTGTTGACGATCTCCTCAACCCTCTTTACTACCTGTTCCGAGTATCTCCTCGATATCTGCTCTACGCTGGCTAAAACCTCTGCCTTGACCCCGTCAACGCTTTTTATAACTTTATCGACCTCCTCAAGCCGTTTCAAAATCTCGTCGATTTTAAGCATATAAAGACCTAAAGAGAGGATCTTATAAAGTTGATGACTCCAGGACTGTCGAGACACGTGACGAGACTTCTCGCGTCTGACAACCCCCTTGAGAGGTCTAAAAACATATATAATGCCGTTACGCTTACGGTGGCGTGTCTATGACGTTAATAACCCTCATAGTGGTGTTATTAATCTCCGCGGTGAGCCCCTTCGCAACGCCTCTTTACGCCACCGCGCCTGTAAAAGTGGGGGGTTTTGAAATAGCGGCGGGCAACTTCGTCGAGAGGTTTCTACAAATACCCCAGCCTTTTGCAACAGTAGTTGCCTTGGCGCTGCTGGCGGTCGCAATATATCTCGAATTTTTTGCAAAGTTGCAGGTGGGGAAGTTGCCTAAGATCATGGCGCTTCTCGCGCTACTTTATGGCCTCCCCCTGCCGTATGTGTATGTGGTTGGGGAGGGCGATGTAGTAATTGTGCTTAGCAATTTCGCAAAATTCGTCTCCCTCCCACTGCTTGGGGTTGCCCTCATTGTGGCTATAACTGAGGCTCTTTTAACCCCGCAGAAGAGGGCTAGGGTTATTGCGGATCTCTCAATAACTGAGGAGAAGACGGAGAAGGGGGCGTGATATATTGCTTTTTCTGCATACGTCCACTTACTGTATACAACATTGTGAAGCTACGCGCAGAGCTCTCGCTGGACTTATATGTCTACGCTTGCGACGAGTGTCTATCTAAGTACGGCGATTTCATCCTTGATGTCGTGAAAAGAGGCGAGAAAGTGCCCTATTTTCCAGGCAGAAATCACAGGAACGCCGCGGTGGATAAACCCGGTGTCGGTGGAGGTTATTACAAGCGGCGCCACAGAAGGGGCAAAAGCCATTAGCTTGGATAGACAGCGGGTAACCTTTTTTAAATGCTTATCTGCTACTTCAGACCACTTTCCTCTGCCGCCCTTCCACTTCTTAGTCTCCACTACGAAAGCAATTTCTCTATTCCAAACAACAACGTCGAACTCAACCCCGCCGTTGCAGTCAAGCCTCAGATTAGACGTCACGTTAAATCCGAACTCGGCGAATACGTGTCTTATAAACACCTCGAACTCCCTCCAGTCTAGGCGTTTTATGTAGCTGGTCACGTCGATTCCGCCTTTAAGAGCCTTGTAGAGCACGTAGCCCCGACTAGCCGGCTCTCTTGCCCCGATAAATCCCAGTCTCCTTAGGCAATCCCACGCAGATACGTCCCCGGAAAGATACAGCCTTACCGCCGCGTGTACGCTTTCGCACACATTTAAAACAAACTCCAGATTTATGTGTGATGACTTCTGCGCGTTGAACGGTGATAGAGGTC